>CADCUZ010000066.1:355-11379 GCA_902806015.1 uncultured Rubrobacteraceae bacterium | reverse complement strand
GACCCGAGACGCCTATGACTATCCAGAAGATGGTGGAACTAGCCCCGGAAAGGTCTCCAAACCGTACGACCAGATCCCTGGAGAACGTCCAGTAGGCGGCGCTGGCGAACCCCACCCCCGTGGCCGCGGCGAACAGCGGTACAGACCTTGGTCCCACCAGGTATCGCACCGTTAGCCGGGGACCGTCCGTTTGTGCTGCTCCTCCGGGAGGATCGTCGCCCACGGGCTTGCGCGGCATGGCGATCGCATTCCACACAACTACCGCACCGCCTACAAGCGCGAACGCGACCCAGGCTATGCGCCATTGCTCGGTGACCAGGAGCGCCGCGGGGCCCGAGAGGGCCACGCCTACGCTCGTGCCTGAGTTGATTAGGGCATTCGCCCTGTCCTGCGACTCTTCGGGGATGGACGTAGCGACCGCCTCTCCCATGGGCGGTGAGGCGAGTCCACTGCTGCTGCCGGCGACCAGTACCCCGAGCGCCAGCACCCAAGCCGCGGGAGCACCGGCGACGGCCGCCATGCCGACAACCGCCACCGTGCCGGCGGCAATCGCCATAAAGCGTGGCCCAGCGCGAGAGGTGAACACGAGCGCGCCGAGTATCGCGAAGCAATAGCCGGCGTAGGAGCCAGCACCGATCAGCCCGAGTACCGACTCCGAGAGGTCGAGAGACTCCCGCATCTCCGGCAGGAACAGGCCGTAGGCGAAGCGCGCCAGGCCATACGTTACCGCGATCATCGCCAGCCCCGGCGCTACAAGCCAGGTTACGCCGCTTCTACCGTGCACCTAGTAAGCATAACCGCCCGGACTTCGTAGAACACGCCTTCTATGAGGTTGGGTGAATAAGGGTTCTGGCAAGCTCGGGAAGGTCTTACGAACGTGGCTTTGTGGCGATCGAGAGGGTGTTGCCATCTGGGTCTCTGAAGTAGGCGACCTTGGCGTCCCGGTCGAACGTAGCGATGCCCTTCTCATCCGTGATGATCGGCCCTGCATCGTAGTGCTCGAAAGTGACACCCCTTTTGGTGAGCTCGTCGACGACCCCCTCGACGTCGTCGACGTACCAGCTGGCCAGGGTCGCCGTCGACCCGCCGGCGCGATCCGGCGAGAGGTAGACGTGAAGCACGCTCCCCTCGGCGCACCGGTAAGCCACGTTATCGCCCGAGTCGATGGCTACCGAGAGGCCGAGCTTGCCTTCGTAGAACTCCCTGGCACGTTCCATGTCAGAGACCGCAAGCCCCGCGACCACCTTGTACTCACTCAATCTCATCGGCAGACCTCCCAACTCAGCATCCCGACCAACATTTGGCACACCGAGTATCTTCATGACGCACCCTTCTTCACCGGCGAAGTGCCGAGAACACCCCTTCCACGCACTAGGGTGAATAACGGTTCGAGGAGCCGAGCGAAGTGCGCTAACGTATATAAGGTTTGTGCTGCGATTAAGGAGGAGAGTTCGAAGAGGATTCACCGGGGTCGTGCCGGAGGTCGACGGGCGGGGTGGATGATCCTGTCTAGCCACTCCGAGAGCACGGCCTGCTCGCCGGGTGTGAGCTCAGCCGCCACCTCGGGCAGCACGGCCTTGAGCGCGACGGCGCGGGTGGCGGCCCGGCCACTACCACCGTCCCCCCGGGGTGTCGCATCGTCGGTCTCGTCCGCAGTCACGGCCGCGAGGACCGCCTCGCGGGTCATCTCCGAGAGCGCCAGGTCGCGGTCCTCGCACTCGGTGCCTATCAAGGTGAGGGTGACGCCGACCCCGGCGGCGTGGATCATCCGCGCGGCTCTCTCCACGCCGACGCGCAGGCGGCCGGCCTCGGCGGCGCGTTGCACCAGCCCGTGCAGGATCCCGGCGGCCTCAACCGCCGCGGTTGGTGCGGCCCCCGGCCTGGGATCGCCGTACATAAGCGTGTAGAAGGCCGGGTTGGCTAGGCCGAACTCCACGTGGAGGTCCCACCCCCGGCGCAGGTCCTCCACAGGGTCCTCGGCGTGCTCCCGCGACGTCTTGCTTTGCAGGTACGTGGAGAACCCGTGGCTGGCGACCGCGTCGAGTAGCCCCCGCATGTCGCCGAACTGACGGTAGATGGTGGGCGCCTGAACCCCGGCGGCCGCGACGACCGCACGTGTGGACACCGCCTCCCGGCCGCCCTCGGCCAACAGCTCCGCGGCAGCCCGCACGATCCTCTCCCTCGTACTCGTCCTCTTGCTCAACTTCACACGACCCATGTCATAAAAGATAACACCAATTTGTTATCCGTGATTGCGTTACCACCGATTCGGTGATATTGTTATCTCTGTTAACCATTCCGGCCTCAGAGTCGGAGACAGGAGGCAAGGATGGAAGCGCAAGTCACAGCCGTGCGGGGCAAGGTGGCGATCGTCACGGGTGGCAGCCGGGGGCTCGGCAGGAATATGGTGCAGAGCATCGCCGGGCGTGGCACAGACGTGATCTTCACCTACCGGAGCAACGAGGCCGAAGCTGAGGCGTTGGTGGCCGATCTGGAAGCCATGGGCCGCCGCGCCGCCACCCTGCAGCTGAACGTGGGCGACGCCGGCACGTTCGACGCTTTCGCCGAGAAGGTACGGGACGTGCTGCGGGACTGGAACACCGACCGGTTTCAATTTCTCGTCAACAACGCGGGCATCGGCGTTTACGCCAGCATCGCCGACACCACCGAGGCGCAATTCGACCGGCTCATGAACATCCACGTCAAAGGGACGTTCTTCCTGACCCAGAAGTTGCTGCCGCTGATCGCAGACGGCGGGCGCATCGTCAACGTGTCCACCGGCCTTGCGCGCTTTGCCCAGCCGGGATACGCGGCGTACGCCTCGGCCAAGGGGGCGGTGGAGGTGGTGACAAGATACCTGGCGTTGGAGCTTGGATCGCGTCAGATCGCCGTGAACGTGATCGCGCCGGGAGCGATCGAGACCGACTTCGCGGGCGGCGTGGTGCGCGACAACTCGGACGTGAACGAGATGATCGCCTCCCACACGGCGCTGGGTCGCGTCGGGCTGCCCGAGGACATAGGGGGGGTGGTGGCATCGCTGCTCTCGCCCGAGATGGGCTGGGTGAACGCGCAGCGCATCGAGGCGTCGGGCGGGCAGAACCTGTAGGGAGCGTACTATTCGCCCAACTGCCGCTAATGTCTCAGCCCGTTGACGTCCCTGTGATCCGCGCGACCGCGTCGCGCACGCTCTCGCGCCGGCTCTCGCGCGCGGCGTCCTCGCCGGCGGCGTCGCGTAGGGCATCCGAGGCTAACGACCAGCTCTGAACTATGCCGAGGAGGAATGCGAACAAGTGAGCAGCAGGAATCTTCGCGTCGAGGCGCCCGGCGCGCTGCGCCTCGGCGATCAGGGCGACCTTGTCGTGGTAGTTGGCCTGTTCGACATCGGACGTATCCCTACGCTCGAGGTGGCGCCACCAGAACAACCGAAACACTTCGGGGCGTTCCTCGAGGTAGTCGAACAGCTCGACGGCGTAGCCCGGCAGGTCGTCGGGAAAGGGTGCTGCGTGTGCGTCGATCATCGCGTCCAGGCTGCGCTGCAAGACCGCGTCGAACAGCTGCTCCTTGTTCCCGAAGTAGATGTAGATCAGACGCTTGTTCGCCTTCGCCCGCTCGGCGATGCGATCGACGCGCGCGCCCGCGAGCCCGTGCAGCTGAAACTCCTCAAACGCCGCGGCAAGCAGCCGCTTCTGCGTGGCCCGCGACTGACGCTGCTTGCTGGTGGGCGCGGCCGGTTTTTCCGTTTTCTGAGTCATGTTCTAACTATACCTAACCAGATGGAGAATGTTGTGATATAGTAACTATCTAGTTAGATAGAATCAAATCACAAAAGGAGCACTAATGACGTCCACCTGGTTCATCACCGGCACCTCCAGCGGCTTCGGCCGTGAGCTGACCGAACGGCTGCTCGAGCGCGGCGACCGCGTCGCGGCGACCCTCCGCAGGCCCGAGCGCCTAAACGATCTCGCAACCCATTATGGCGACCGGCTGTGGGTCCGTGACCTCGACGTCACGAACACCGAGCAGATGCGCGAGGTCGTCGACGCCGCCTTCGCGGAGCTCGGCCGGATCGACGTTGTCGTCTCCAACGCCGGGTTCGGAATCTTCGGCACCGCCGAGGAACACAGCGACGAACAGATCGACGGGATCGTCGCCACCAACCTGACCGGTTCGATCCATCTCGTCCGGGCGGTCACCCCGCACCTGCGAGAGCAGGGCGGCGGGCGCGTCCTGCAGATGTCCAGCATGGGCGGCATCATCACCTTCTCCGGCTTCTCCTCCTACCACGCCACCAAGTTCGGCATCGAGGGCTTCTTCGAAGCCTACGCCCCCGAGGTGGCGCCGTTCGGCATCCGCACCACCCTGATCGAGCCCGGAATGATCCGGACCTCGTTCTACGAGGCCGCCCAGCACGCGCCGCCGAACCCGGCCTACGACGGCAACCCCGCCCTCCACCGCGAGGGGATACCCCTGGAGCAGATGCCGGGAGACCAGGCGAAGGTCGTCACGGCGATGATCGACGTCGCCCACATGGACGACCCGCCGCAGCGGCTGCTGCTGGGCTCCGACGCCTATACCTGGGTGCGCGCGGCGCTCTCGGAGAGACTGGCCGCCGTCGAGGCGCAGAAGGACGTCGCCTACTCCACCGACATCGACGGCTTCCCGCACGTCGAGTCGTAAGGGGCCGCGTCGTCACTGGTCGGAGATACACCCCGCCAACGAACGCAAAGGAGCAAGAGGAGGAGATTACATGGTCACCCTACTCACCAGGCTCGACGCCAAGGACGAGGCGGCCGCCACCACGCTAGCCGCGGTTCTCTCGGAGCTGAGCGGGACGGTCCCGTCCGAGCCCGGCAGCCTCGCCTACGAAGCCTTCGGGACGGAGGAGGACCCGACGACGCTCTACATCAAGGAGAGCTGGTCCTCACGCGAGGACGCCGACCGCCACGCGCGCCGTGTCGAGACGGACGGATACGTAGAGCGATCGGTGGATCTGCTCGCAACGCCGCTCGCAACCGTCACGCTGCTTGAAATCTAGCACGCAAACCAAGACCGCCTCGAACAAGGCGATAGAGGAGCCGAACAGATGGACATCACCGGAAACACGATCCTCATCACCGGGGCCGGCACGGGAATCGGCCTCGAGGCCGCGAAACTGTTCGACCAGCACGGCAATCGATTGATCATGGTCGCTCGCAACGAGGATCGACTCGAGCGCGAGGCCGCGCGGCTGAAAGACGCCCACCCGTTCGCGTGCGACATCTCGGACGCGGACCAGGTAGGACGCCTTATAGACTACGTCCGGAGCGAGCACCCTGAGATCAACATGATCTTCCTGAACGCCGGCGTGACGAACAATTACCAGCTGTTCGGCGACGAGGACATGTTCGAGCACGCGAGCGAGGAGATGGCCACGAACTATCTCTCGGCGGTCAGGCTGACCCAGCTGTTCGAGCCTTTGCTGCGAGACAAGCCGAACGCCGCGATGATCATCACGACCTCGGGGGTCGCGCTCGTCCCGGACGTACAGAACCCGACCTACAGCGCGACCAAAGCGGCGCTCCATTCGCTGGTCCTAGCGATGCGGTTCGTGCTCCAGAAGACCGGCTCCGACATCAAGGTGTTCGAGCTTATGGCGCCGCTCGTCGACACGCCCTTCGCAAATGACGTGGACTCGGACGCCAAGGTGCCGCCCAGGGAGGTCGCGGACGCCCTGCTGGCCAACCTGGAGCACGATGTGCTGGAGATGCACGTCGGAATAACCGCGGACATGTACCAGACGTACCTCAAATCGCCAGAGCAGGCGATGAGAGAGTTGAACGCCGTGACTGGCGGGTGAAGTTGGTCTCGGTACGACGCTTCCAACCGCTCGGCCCACCACGAGGAGGGAGATAAACATGATGAGCGACAACCCAAACGCCACGCCGCAGGCGGCCCCGATACCGCCCGACGATCCGCAGCGGAGCCTCGTGCTCGCGCGCCCCGACGAAGATCAGAACTTGCCCCACATCGGTTTGGTTGGAGACACTTATACGATCCTTCTGGAAGGCGAAGACACTGCCGGCCGCTACTGCCTCATCGATATGCACGTCCCGCAGGGCGGCGGTCCACCGCCCCACCGCCACGACTTCGAGGAGATGTTCTCCGTCCTGGAGGGCGAGATCGAGGTCACCTTCCGTGGCGAGAAGTCGACGGTGCGAGCAGGAGAGATTGTCAACATCCCGGCCAACGCGCCGCATTCGTTCGCCAACGCCTCCGAACGGTCGGCACGGCTACTGTGCGTGTGCTCGCCGGCCGGGCAGGATGAGTTTTTCTTGGCCGTCGGCGTCCCCGTCGATGGCCGGACGGCGGCGCCCCCCGAACTCGACGAGGCCGCGCAGGCGGCGTTCGTCGCGAGATCCCAAGAGCTTGCCCCCCGATACCGGACGGAGCTTCTGGGGCCTTAGGGGGTTCGCGGCCGCGAGTACGCGGGTTGCCACGAGCCTCGAAAGCGGCGGAGCGCTTGTCTACGCCCGCAGGCGACAGTACGAGGGCCTTGCCGCGGCACATGAGACCCGCGTACTTGCGGCTCACGGTAACCGGCACCGATCGATTATTCACCGTACGTCCTAGAGAGACTGTCTGAGAGAGACTGTCTGGAAATTCGGATAGTCCCTAAGCTTCAAATTTAACTAAGGTCGGTCAAGCTGTGCGCCGTTCGTAGGCGCGGAACGAGAACTGTTCGCTCGCAAGAGGCCGGGAAAAGCACTTTAGTGAGATCGGGCGTCCAGTAGCTCCAGCGCCACGGATCTCGCCACTTCGAGGGGCTCGGCGCTGCGGCGCATCGCCGCGGTCGCGGTGGCGCCCTCGAGCAAGATCAGCAACCTCTCCGCCAGCGCCTGAGGCTCGTCGAATCCCGCGTCTTCTGCCAGGACCGTCAGATGTTCCCTGACGCCGTCCTTGTGCCGCCGAGCCACGACTCGGGCCGGATGGTCGGGGTCGGGTATCTCGGCCGCGGCGTTGGCGAACGGGCAGCCCCGAAAATCTCCTCCCGCCAGCCATTCCCCGTAGGCCCCGAAAACCGCCAGGAGCCTCTCCCTGGGCTCGACCACCCCCTCGGTCACGCCTCGCAGGTACGCCCTCCACCTCTCGTCGCGCCGACGCAGGTACTCGACCACGAGGCCGTCTTTGCCCCCGAAGCGGTTGTAGAGCGTCCTCTTGGAGACGCTGGCCCTCTCGGAGACGGTGTCCACGCCGACGGCCCCGATGCCCTCCCGGTAGAAGAGTTCCGACGCCGCCTCCAAGAGCCGCTCCGCCCCCGGCCTCCTCCTGGTCGCGCGTCTTTTCTCGCCCGCCCTCTGTTGCATCGTCCGGTCCTCCAAACTTTCTTTGTTCGACCTCTTGATTATACAGGTCTGTGCACTTATACTCACATCATAACTACACTGACCTGTGTAGTTATGTGCTGGACGGGATGGTGTCGGCGATCCGAGGAGGTAGCGAGGATGTCCGGGAAGCTGGTCGGGATCGCGAGGTGGTTCGCCGGGTTTGCGCGCGAGCTGAACCGCGGCATCGCCGTGGGACGGCTCCGCCAGGAGACGCGGGTGGTACGGGCCGGTCCGCAAGGACGGTCGGAGGGTTCGCCGCACGGCCGGGGTCATGGGGGCATGGGTAGCGAGCTCCGGATCGACCGCGGGATGGCGTGCACGGAGGCCCGTGTCCGGCAGAGGAAGTAGCGGAACGCCGGCGGGTGATTCCGGGCCTCGGCGGGGAGCGCGGGCTACCGGTGAGGGCGGAGGGGCGACGATTGCTTGGCTCGTGGCGCCCGGACTGGCCTTGATCGCCGTAACCTACGGCCTCGCCCGTTTCGCCTACGGCCTCTTCCTGCCGGAGATGCGGGAGGCGTTCGATATTTCCCCTTCTCTGCTGGGAGCGATCGGGGCGGGCTCCTACCTAGGGTACTGCGTCGCGGTCGTCGTCTCGCTGGTCTACGCGTCGAGGACGGGGCCGCGCCTGATGGCGGTCGCCGCGGGCGCAGTTGCGGTCGTGGGCATGGCCGCCGTGGCTCTCTCGCCCGCGGCGTGGGTGTTGGCGCTGGGGATACTGGTGGCCGGCAGCAGCACGGGACTCGCCTCCCCGCCGATGGGGGAGGCCGTCGCCCGCGCCGTCCCGGAGGGCCTGCAAGACAGGGCCAACGCCCTCATCAACAGCGGCACCAGCGTGGGGGTGGCGCTGTCCGGGCCGGCGGCGCTGCTCTTGACCGGAGAGTGGAGGATAGCGTGGGGCGCGTTCGCGCTGGTGGGACTCGCCGTCCTGGTGTGGAACGCCGCCGTGATGCCGCGCAAGGCCTTGCAAGACAGAGACGAGGACGAAAGCGGTGAACCAGACGAAGACGGTGCTGAGGCGGGCAACGGTTCGGGAAGAACGCGCTTGTCCTTCTCTTACCTGATCGGTGCTCGCGTGCGCTCGCGTTCTTTACCGCTCTTCGCCGTCGCCTTCGGCGTGGGCTTCGCTAGCGCCGTGTACTGGACTTTTTCGCGCGAACTCGTGGTGCAAGCGGGGGGTCTGGGCCAGACGGGATCCACTCTTTTCTGGACGGTCATCGGGATCTCCGGGCTCGCCGGCGGCGCCGCGGGAGACCTGGTGAGGCGCTTCGGACTCACGACCGTCTTGCGCGGCGCGCTCCTCGCGATGGCCGCCTCGATCGCGCTGCTCGCGGTCGCCTCAAGCGTGCTCCCTCTGGCTTACACAAGCGCGGCACTCTTCGGTTCGGTCTACATCATGCTCACCGGCGTGGTGCTGGTGTGGTCGGTTAGTGTCTTTCGAGAGAGACCAGCCGCCGGGCTTGGAGCTGGGTTTCTCCTGATCGCCGTAGGACAGGCGGTCGGTTCCCCGGTAGCCGGAGCCCTGGCGGGAGCGACGAGCCCACCCACCGCCTTCTTCTCGTTTGCCGTTGCGGCGGTGCTTACCGCTTGCGTGAAGCCGCACCCCGAAGACACCGGAGCATCTGCTTCCGTCTCCGATACGCAGACATAAGTAGGCTCGAGTATGGCGCCCTTTATTACAAGGTCCGACGATCTTCTTCCACTGAGCAAGTTCCGAGAGCGTCTCCACGATTGTTTCGAGTCGAGGGCCGGTGCCCTATTCGAGCTTTTCGATGCGATCCTGACTGCCGGGAACGTCCCGTCGCCGCCGCACCTGAGCCTCGCGAGCGTCCATCGCCGCGGATGGGGAAGCCTCTACGCCGCCCTGAGCAAGGGAAGGATCGACACCAACGAGCTTCGGGAACTCTTGGCCCACCAACCAATGGCCCACGACGACCAAGATCGTCCTCCGGTCTACGCTGTGGACGTCTCTTCCTGGCCCCACTGTGACGCAGAGTGTAGTCCAGAGCGGGGATATTATTACCATCCGCCCAGACTCTCGGCGGGGCAGCCGATCGTTGGGGGAGCCTTTAGGACCGGCGACTACTGGCCCGCCAAACGCTCTCGCAACGGTCTCGTCGGTGGAGGCACCGCCGTACCCGATCGTTAGCGTAACCACCGATGGTCAGTCGGTATACCGATTGGTGTCGGCGCCATCGCGGTGGCGTACGCGGGCGCCGGCCAGGATCTCCGGAGGCATGAGGCGCGCGTTGACGGCCATCCGGTTGCGCTTGCGGTCTACGGCGGCCCAATGCGAGACGCAGCCGCAGTTCTGGCAGCGGTGGAACTCAATGGACCTGCCACCCCACATGTAGACGTCGGTGGGCGGATCGGGGGGCAACATCCGCACTTGATGAGGCGGATAGTAAGCCCACAAAACGCCGTAGCGTCGGCATATCGAGCAGTTGCACTCCGTAACCTCCGACGGAGGTGTGTCGACCTCCAGGCGGACGGAACCACAATGGCACGAAGCGCTTACGTCAGTACTCATTACACGAACCTTCCCTGTTGAAGTTGAAAAGGCTTTCGGCAAACAGACGGGTAGGACAGACGGGTAGTCATCGCGTGAGGCGTCTGAGCGCGATGACGTTGTCGGTGACGGTGGCGGTCTGCCCGTTCGGGCCGGTGGCCTCCCGTTTCGGGGCACCCACGAATTCGCTGTCCCACCGAGAAGGGTCGAGGTCGAGCGCGGCCAGTGATTGCTCTGGGGTCGGGAAGGCCGTGTCCGGGTCGGCCCATGACCACGGCGCGACCGAGGCATGCTCGACGATCAGCAGCAGACCGCCGGGGGCCACGGCCCGCGCCGCGGCCTGCAAAACGCGCGTACGCGGGAACTCGACCGGCGAATGTAGAAACAGGGCGTAGACCAGATCGAATCGGCCGTTGGGAAAGGTGCGCGCCAGATCGTGCCGCTGGAATTCGATGAGATCCGAGACCCCCGCGGTTTTTGCATTTTTGGCCGCGCGGGCGAGGACCGTGCCGGACACGTCGACGGCGACCACCCGCCAGCCGCGCTTAGCCAGCCAGACAGCATCGTCTCCCTGGGAACAGCCCAGATCGAGCGCAGTACCTTCGGGGAGCGGCCCGGCAAATCTGACGAGGGCGCCGCCCGGTCTTCCGTTCGATGGTCGTGTGGAGGCTCGATAGTGCTCCTCCCAGAACCGCTCGGCCGGGCTGCCGTCGCCTTCGCTGTGAACCTCACCGTTCATCGTCGGCCTTCCTTCATTTCCGTGACTGGCCCACCGTGTTGGGTAGCTGCGCTCCCCACGAAGGCGAGGTCTCGGTCGGTATGGCCAAAGAAATTTGTCACGATCGCCTCGGTCCCGCGGTGGACGACAGACGATCCCGGTGGGCGGCGACGGCCTCTCGCGTGTCCTCGGCCACTAGATCGGCGTTGATTACCGCCCCGGCCATCGCGCCGGCACTGGCGGAAGCGAGGACCTGCGCGGTGGGATTGGTCACGTTCCCGGCCACCCAGACGCCGGGAACAGCGGTGAGGCCCGTTGCGTCGGACTCGACGTACTCGCCTAGGCCGTGTGGAAGTTCGGTTGTCTCAAGTCCGAGGTCGGCGAGGATCCCGGCGCGGGCGGCGAGGCGTGGCGAGACCACCACGGCAACACGTGG
>CADCUZ010000066.1:0-345 GCA_902806015.1 uncultured Rubrobacteraceae bacterium | reverse complement strand
CCGGTCTTCGTGGACTTCGAGCGAAGCGACCTCACCTTCCACGACCGTGATGCCAAGCGCCGCGAGCTGCTCCGCCTCTTCGTCGGTGGGTTGGGGTGCGGTGTGCAGGAAAAGTGTCAGGTCCGCCGTCAACTGCCGGAACAACAGTGCCTGATGCACGGCCATGGGGCCCGATGCCAGGATACCGATCGGCTGATCACGCACCTCCCACCCGTGGCAGTATGGGCAGTGCAAAACGTCGCGCCCCCACCGCTCCCTGACCCCCGGAACGTCCGGCAGCTCGTCTACCAGCCCCGTGGTGACCAGCAGCCGCCTCGCGCCGACCCGGCGGCCATCCTCCAGCGT
>CADCUZ010000065.1:8830-11397 GCA_902806015.1 uncultured Rubrobacteraceae bacterium | reverse complement strand
CTTCGGTCCGCTGGCTTTCGACACCTTCGAGAAGTTCCTGGCCGGCAAGCCCATACCGCAAAAGATCATAGTCCAGGATGACATCTACACCACCGAGAACGCGCAGGAGAAGCTGGACGAGACCTACTAGGGGGAGGACCGGAACGATGGAGGAGCAAGCCCCGGTCCTTGAGGTGCGCCGGGTGACCAAACGGTTCCCCGGCGTCCTGGCCCTCGAAGACATCTCTTTCGGGCTGCGTCCCGGGGAGGTGCACGCCCTCGTCGGCGAGAACGGTGCGGGGAAGTCCACCCTGATCAAGGTTATGACCGGGGTGTACAGCCCGGACGAGGGCCAGATCCTCTTCCAAGGCGAAGAGGTCGCTTTCTCCGAGCCGCGCGAGTCGCAGGAGGCGGGGATCAGCACGATCTACCAGGAGATCAACCTGATCCCGCTCCTCAGCGTGGCCGAGAACGTGTTCCTCGGACGCCAGCCCAGGGGCCGCCTCTGGCTTATCGACCGCGACCGCATGAACCGGGAGGCCGCCGAGATCCTGGAACGCTACGGCATCAGGGCGGACGTCACCGCCCCCCTGCGCTCCCTGAGCCTCGGCGTCCAGCAGATGGTCGCCATCGCGCGGGCCATCTCGGTGGACGCGCGGGCGGTCATCATGGACGAGCCTACCTCGTCGCTGGAGGCCCCGGAGGTGGAGACGCTGTTCAGGGTGATCGGGCAGCTGCGCGAGGAGGGGGTCGGCGTGATCTACGTCAGCCACCGCCTCGAGGAGCTCTACGAGATCTGCGACCGCGTAACCGTCCTGCGCGACGGCCGGGTGGCGCACACCGGAGAGCTTGACGAACTCTCCCGCCTGCAACTCATCGCCCACATGCTCGGCCGGGAGCTCGACGAGGTCCAAAAGGAGGGTGCTACCGGCTTCGGCGAGGAACACGAGGCGGCCGGAGAACCTGTCCTCCAGGCGCAAGGCCTCACCCAACATCCTCGTCTTCGCGAAATCTCCCTCGATGTCCGCCCCGGCGAGGTGGTGGGCCTGGCCGGCCTGCTTGGTGCAGGGAGAAGCGAGACAGCCAAGGCAATCTTCGGGGCCGATCCGGTCGATTCCGGATCCCTAAAGGTGGGAGGAGAGGACGTGAAGATGGGCTCCCCCGCCGCGGCGATAAAGGCCGGAATCGCCTTTCTGCCGGAAGACCGTAAATCCGATGGCATCATCCCTGACCTCTCCGTAAGGGAGAATATAGTCGCGGCTGCCCTACCGAGGCTCGCCCGTGCGGGGATGGTCTCGGAAAGGGCTCAGGACGAGCTGGTCGAGAAGTACATGAAGAGCCTCGGCATCAAGGCTTCGAGCCCGGAACAGCCGGTCAGGGAGCTCTCTGGCGGCAATCAGCAGAAGGTCCTTCTGGCCCGCTGGCTGTGCATGAACCCGAAGGTGCTGATCCTGGACGAGCCCACCCGCGGCATCGACATCGGAGCGAAGGCGGAGATACAGAAGCTCGTCGACGATCTTGCGGTGAAGGGTCTTGGCGTCATCCTTATCTCCTCGGAACTGGACGAAGTTACGGAGGGCAGCGATCGCGTGGTCGCCCTGAGAGAGGGCGCCGTGGTCGGGACGCTCTCTGAGGAGGAGATCACCGAGGGCAACCTGATGGAGATGCTCGCCCACGGCGGAGATTCGGCAGAAGGGGCCAAGGGGAACGGAAGGGACGCGGATGGATAGGGGGACGACGGCGAAAGGGTCTTTTGACCTCTCCACGGCGGCCTCCTGGGTGCGCGGCCGCGGGGTGTACCTCGCCTTCGTGATGCTGGTAATCCTCAACCTCATCATCACCCCCAACTTCGCCTCGGTGGTGACGCTCACCACCCTGCTTATTACGGTTTCGCCGATAGTTTTGGTCTCTTTGGGCGTGGCGCTGACGATAGGGACGGAGGGCATAGACCTTTCGGTCGGCTCGGTGATGGCCCTCGCCTCGGCCTTTCTCCCGCTGTACCTCGGGTACGGCTGGCCGGTCGCGGTGCTCGTGGTGCTCCTCGTCGGCGCCCTGGCCGGCTTGGTGAACGGTGGCCTCGTGGCCTTCGTCGGGGTGCAGCCGATCATCGCCACGCTGGCCCTGCTGGTGGGAGGGAGAGGGCTGGCCCAGATCTTCGCCGGCGGTCAGTCGTTGCCGATCACCGATCCGGGGATCCTGTGGCTGGGGCAAGGGCGGCTCTTTGGCGTACCGGCGCCGGTGATCGTGGCGATCGTGGCGGTGCTCGTGGTGGGGTTCCTGGTAAAGCGCACCACGTTCGGCAGGTACGTGGTGGCCGTCGGGGGTAACCGCTCGGCGAGCTATCTGTCGGGGCACCCGGTGCGCCGGACGCTCCTCGCGGTGTACGTTATCAGCGCCCTCCTGGCCGCCCTGGCGGGAATCATAGCTACGGCGCGCCTCGGGGCGAGCGACCCGTCCAACGTCGGCCTCCTGATCGAGCTCTCCGCCATAACCGCGGTTGTGGTGGGAGGAACACCCCTCAGCGGTGGCAAAGTAAAGATAATGGGCACGGTGATGGGGGCGCTCTTGATACAGCTCATAACCAACAC
>CADCUZ010000065.1:0-8820 GCA_902806015.1 uncultured Rubrobacteraceae bacterium | reverse complement strand
ATATCGAACGATCTGCCCTTTACCTGGGCCCAGGTGCTCACGGCCGCGATCATCCTCGTCGCCGTCTACGTGCAGAAGGGAAGGGGAAGCGCTTAGATGACCACTCGACCTGTCGATCCCGAGTCTACTACTGGCGGGGGTTTCGCCTGGCGCGAGCGGCTGTTCACGACGCTCCAGCGGCGCGGGGCCATCGCCGTTCTTATATTGGTCGTCGCCATCGCCGCCCTGACGTTCGACAACTTTCTCACCGCGCAGAACCTTCAGAACATCGCGCTTCAGGGGGCTTTCCTTGGCCTGATCGTGGTAGGGATGACCTTCGTGATCATAAGCGGGGGCATCGACCTGTCGGTCGGGTCGATACTGGCCTTGGGTGGTGTGATCGCCGCGCAAACCGTGCAGGTTTTCTGGCCGCTCGCCCTGATCTTGCCGCCCCTGTTGTGCGGGCTGATCGGTTTTGGCAACGGGCTCCTGATCGCCAAGGCCAAAATGGCTCCCTTTATCGTGACCCTGGCGGGGTTGCTCGGTATCCGGGGTCTCGCGCTGGCGCTCGCCGGCTCGGAGCCCATCCGCATCGACGGGGGATCGGCGTTTGTCTGGTTCGGTCAGGGGCAGATCCTCGGCGTCGCCGTGCCGATCGTTTTCGTGGTGGTCGCCTTCGCCGTAGGGGGGCTGGTCCTTGCGCGCACCAGCTACGGACGGGTCATCTTCGCCATCGGCGGGAGCGAGGAGTCGGCGAGGCTGATGGGGCTGCCCGTGGATCGAACCAAGATCATCGCCTACACCACGAGCGGCGCCCTTGCGGGCCTGGCCGGTGCCCTGCTCGCCGCCACGATCTCGGCCGGCGATCCCAACGGCGGCTTGGCTTGGGAGCTTGACGCCATCTCCGCGGTGGTCGTGGGGGGCACGCTACTAACCGGAGGGGCCGGCTCGATAAGCGGGTCGCTCGCGGGGGTACTCCTTCTCAGCATACTCCAGAACCTGATCAACCAGCTCGGTACCCTGGGTTCATACGCCCAGCAGGTGGTCAGCGGCTTTTTCCTAATCGCCGTCGTCCTCGTCCAGGCCTACCTGAAGCGCAAACAGCGATTGTAACGAGGGGCTAATCGGCGTGTACCGGACCCGCCCCTCGGCTAGGCTGCGGGGAGGACAGAGAACGGGAGGAAATCTTTGCAGGACGAGCCCGCCATGAAAAAGGAACGCGAGACCAAAGACGACGGTCGCTACATCATTTTCTTCTCGTTCGGGAACGAGGAAGAGGAGCAGGCGCCGACCGGGGACGGCGAGGGTTGAACCAGCTGCGCTGGGACCCGACGCTCGGGGAGTGGGTCGCCTACGCAACCCACCGCCAGGACCGCACGTTCCTCCCGCCCGCCGAGTACTGCCCCCTGGATCCGACGAAGCCCGGGGGGTTCCCAACGGAGGTCCCGAGGGGGTCGTACGACATCGTGGTCTTCGAGAACAAATTCCCCTCACTCTCCCCGGACGCCGAGGAGACCGGCGGGGAGACCGGCGCCCTCACGGCGACCGCGCCGGGACGGGGGGTCTGCGAGGTCGTCCTCTACTCCGAGGACCACGACTCCACCCTGGCGGGGATGCCCGAGGGGCGCATCCGCAACCTCGTCCACGTCTGGGCCGATCGCTACGAGGAGCTCGGCTCGCTCCCTTTTGTGGAGTACGTCTTCGTCTTCGAGAACAAGGGCGAGGCTATCGGGGTGACGCTTCACCACCCGCACGGCCAGATCTACGCATACCCCTTCGTCCCGCCCCGCCCGAAAAAGGAGCTCGAAGCCGCCCGCGCCCACCGGGCCGAGAAAGCCTCTTGCCTCCACTGCGACCTGCTCGCCGGGGAGCTCGCCGACGGTCGACGCGTCGTCGTCGAGGGCGACCACTTCGTGGCTTTCGTCCCGTTCTACGCCCATTTTCCCTACGAGGCGCACGTCTATTCGCGCCGCTGCGCCCCGTCGATAGCCGACCTCGGCGCGTCCGAACGTCGGGACCTCGCCCGCGTCCTTAAGAGGCTCCTCGCGGGCTACGACGAGCTCTTCAGCTTCTCCCTGCCCTACATGATGGCAATGCACCAGGCGCCGACGGACGGCGGGGACCACGACGGCGTCGCCCACTTCCACATCGAGTTCTACCCGCCGAACCGGACCGCGGACAAGTTGAAGTACCTCGCCGGCAGCGAGACGGGTGCCGGCGCCTTTATCGTGGACGCCCTGCCCGAGGAGACTGCCGGGACGCTTCGGGAGGCCATCGAAGGTGCGGGCCGGTGAGGCTGCTTGTCACGGGCGGGGCCGGGTACGTGGGAAGCGTCGTCGCGTCGCAGCTCTTGGAGGAGGGCCACGAGGTGGACGTGCTGGACGATCTCTCCAAGGGCCACCGGGACGCCGTGCCGGAGGGCGCGCGGCTGGTCGAGGGCTCCTTGCTGGACGAGGCGTTTGTGGCGGAGACGCTCGCGGGGGGCTTCGACGGGGTGCTGCACTTCGCGGCGCTCTCGCTCGTGGCTGAGTCCGTCGAGGAGCCCGAGCGGTACTACCGCAACAACGTGGGCGGGGCTCTCAACCTGCTCGAAGCGATGGGGGAGGCCGGGGTGCCCCGGCTCGTCTTCTCGTCCACGGCCGCCGTCTACGGCGAGCCGGAGGAGGTCCCCATCCCGGAGACCGCCCCGACGAAGCCGACCAACCCCTACGGGTCCTCCAAGCTCGCGGTGGACCGGCTCATAGGCCACGTCGCGCAGGCGCGGGGGCTGTCGGCGACGAGCTTGCGGTACTTCAACGTGGCGGGGGCCAGCGGTCGTTTCGGGGAGGACCACCACCCGGAGACGCACCTGATCCCGCTCGTACTCCAGGCCGCCGCCGGGACGCGCGAGTCGGTCAAGATCTTTGGCACCGACTACCCGACCCGCGACGGCACCGCCGTCCGGGATTACATCCACATAGAGGACCTCGGGCGGGCCCACCTGCTCGCCCTTAAAGCGTCGGAGCCCGGCGAGCACCGCGTCTACAACCTGGGCAACGGCTCGGGGTTCTCCGTCCTTCAGGTCGTCGAGGCGGCCAGGAGCGTCACGGGGGAAAACGTCAGGGCCGAAGAGGCGCCGCGGCGGGCGGGGGACCCGCCGCAGCTCGTGGCTTCGAGCGACGCGATCCGGGCCGACCTCGGGTGGCGGCCCGAGAAGCCGGGCATCGAGGCCATGATCTCCGACGCCTGGGCCTGGATGCAAGAGCACCCCAACGGGTACGAGTAGCCGATGCGAGAGACCGAGGAAAGGGCGCGCGAGGCGTACGTCCGGAAGTTCGGAGCGGAGCCTGACGTGGTCGCTAGCGCGCCGGGCAGGATAAACCTTATCGGGGAGCATACCGACTACAACGGCGGCTTCGTCTTGCCGCACGCGATCGACCGTAGGGTGGCCGTGGCGGCGGGGGGCGGAGAAGGGGCGCTCTTTTCCGCCGATTTCGACGAGGAGCGCCCCCCTGGCGAAAAGGACTCGTCCTGGGCCGACTACCCGCGCGGCGTGGCGTGGTCGCTGCGCCAGGCGGGTCACGAGGTGAGAAATTTCCGGGCCGCGTACGCGGGCGACGTGCCGCTTGGGGCCGGGCTCTCTTCTTCGGCGGCCATCGAGTCGGCGACGGCGCTGGCGCTGGACCGGCTCTTCGGGCTCGGCTCCGACAGAAAAGACCTCGCGGTGGCCTGCCGTCGGGCAGAGAACGAGTTCGTGGGGTTGCAAAGCGGGATCATGGACCAGTACGCCTCGCTTTTGTGCGAGCGGGGCGCGGCGCTGTTTATCGACTGCCGCTCCCTCGAGGCAGAGCTCGTGCCCCTGGACCTCGAAGGGGCCGGGTTCACCTTGCTGGTCTGCGACACCCGCGTGGAGCACGGTTCGGCCGAGACCGGCTACAACGAGCGCCGTCGGGAGTGCGGACGGGCCGCGGCGGAGCTGGGCGTCGAGGAGTTGCGCGACGCCGCGGAGAAGGACCTCGCCGGGCTCTCTGGGGTGGAGCTGAAGCGCGCCCGACACGTGGTAACCGAGAACGCGCGGGTTCTGCGGTCCGCCGAGGCCCTGCGCGCCGGGGACTTCGAGGAGATGGGCCGCCTGATGTACGCCTCGCACCGCTCGATGCGCGACGATTTCGAGATGTCCATCGAGCAGATCGACGCCTTCGTGAGGCTCTCCGAGGAATCCGGTGCCCTCGGGGCCCGGCTCACCGGCGGGGGCTTCGGCGGGTGCGCCATCGCCCTGATCGGTTCCGCTGGGGCGGACGGCCTTTCCCGAAGGGCCCTCGACGAGTTCGCGCAACGCGGCTTCGGCGAGCCGGCTTTCTACGAGTTCGCGCCGGCGGCGGGGGCCGAGGTGGTGGGATGAGCCGGGACGCGCGGCGGGAGGATCTGAGGGAGCTCATGGAGCGGCGTGGGCTGGGGGCCCTGCTCCTGCAGAGGCCCGCCAACTTCGCGTGGTACACGGGCGGCGCGGACAACCGGGTGGACCACGCCGACCCGCTCGGCGTCGCCGCGGTCCTGCTGACCGCCGAAACCGAATACGTGCTCACGGACAACATCGAGGCCACCCGGATGCGCGACGAACAGACGCCGGGCATCGAGGTGGCCGAACACCCCTGGCACAGCGGCCCGGCGACGCTACTTAGAAAGCTCACCGGCGGCCCGGTGGGGACGGACGCCCCCTCGAATCTCGGGCCAGATGTCTCCGCGGAGATCCTGCCCTTACGTCGCGTGCTGGACGACGAGGCGCTCGAGCACTACCGGCGCCTCGGCGCGGACGCCGTGGAGGCGATCTCCGGGGTGGCAGGTTCGCTCTCGCCGGACACCGACGAGCTGGAGGCGGCCGCGGAGCTCGCGGCCGCCTGCCGGCGTCGGGGCATGTTCGCCCCGGTCCTTCTGGCCGCCGCGGCGGACCGGATCGGGCGCTACCGGCATCCGATCCCCCGCGGCGGCCCGCTCGGCGGGCGGGCCATGCTCGTCGTCTGCGCCGAACGCGGCGGACTTTACGCCAACCTGACGCGTATGGTCTCTTTTGAAGATCCCGACCCGGAGACCCTCCGGCGCCAGAAAGCCTGCGACGAGATCCTACGTCGCATGAGGGAGGAGGCGACCCGCCCGGGCGCGACCCTGGCCGAAGCCTTCGCGGCCTGCCGGGCCTTCTACGCCGAGGCCGGCTTCCCGGACGGTTGGCGGGATCACCATCAGGGCGGCACGACGGGCTACGCCTCTCGCGAGGTCGTGGCGACCCCCGAGACGCGCCAGGAGATCTTCGAGGGCCAGGCATTCGCCTGGAACCCCTCCCTTCCGAGCGCCAAGGCCGAGGAGACCTTCGTCCTGCTCCCGCGAGGCCCGGAAGTCCTGACGGCCTTCTGAAGCTGCGGCGGACGCCCGAGCTTCACCCACAGCCCAAAGCTTACCCCCGAGAGCTTTGCGAAACAATCGACGGGTAGGGGACGGCGGATCGGCTATGATCGTCGGGATGGTGGGGGCGCGGATACCCGGCGGGCCGTGACGGCCCGGACGCCGCGGGGGAGGACCGTCCCGCTGCCGGGGCCGCTGAGGCGGCGCGGACCCGAACCGGGCGGGTACGGGTACGCGATCCTGGGCGCCGGGTGCGCGGGGTTGAGCCTCTGCCACTACCTCCTTAAGCGGGGCGTGGAGGCCCCCATCCTCATCGTGAACCCCAAGGAAGCCTTCACCGACGACCGGACCTGGTGCTTCTGGGATGTCGAGGGGACGCCCTCTTCTTCCCGTGCCGTTCGGAGCTGGGACTCCTGGACCGTCCCCGCCGAAGGGTGGGAGGTCGTGCACACGAGCGACCGCTACCCGTACCTGTGCCTCACCGGTGCGGACTTCTACGAGGAGGCGCTCCAGAAGATTTCTACCCGCGGCAACGTCGCGGTCCGGCTCGGGGAGGTGGTGCAAACAAACGCGCGAGGAGCTCGACGATGGGGTGCTTGTGGGAACCTCCGTGGGCTCCTACCTCGCGGGCAACGTGCTAGACGGGCGCGGCCTGCCGCCTGACTCCGCGGCCTTGAAAAAAGCGCGGACGCGGGGGTTCTCTGCGGGATTGTCTCGCCGGCCCCCGGTTCGTGGCCGGGGCCGCGCTGGCGGCGGTCACCGTGCTCTTTTTGCTCGCGTGCGGCCGGTGATCTCGCAGGGGTACACCGGACCCTGCTCCCGGTCGCGCTGGAGACCCTGCTGCTGTTGGCGTTCTTCGCGGTCGTGCCGCCGGTTCTAGCCGTCGGGCTGTACGTCGCGCTCTGGCACGCGCCTCGGCACATCGCGCGGCTGGTCTTACTAGATCCGGCTCCCGCCCTCTCCCGGTTCGCCCGGGATGCCGCGCCCTTGACCGGGCTGGCGCTCGCGGTGCTGGCCGGGCTCTACGACGTCGTGGTCCCCGCGGGGGAGGGGGAACGCTGGCTCGCTTCTCGCCGTATACCCGGAGGGCCGGACGGCGGGCGCACGGTCTGCGCTTCCCGGCCTCCCGCCGATTTTGCGCTCGGCGCAGGGGTACGGTCCAGGTTTACTCAAGGGAAGCGAGGGTAAACAGGGCTAGTGTCGAAACGTTGCAGAATCTCCCAGATACTGGAGGTCAGTAAGGATGCCGCAGCAGGTAGAAGGAAACATAGAGGTGCAGGCCTCGGTCCAGACGGTCTACGAGTACTGGCGCAACCTCGAGAACCTGCCGAACTTCATGAGCAACATCGAAGAGGTACGCTCCACGGGGCCGGACACGACCCACTGGGTCGTCAAGGGTCCCCTCGGGACGAAGATGGAGTTCGACGCCAGAACCACCCAGGACGAGCCCAACAGCGCCATCGGTTGGAACACGGTGGACGGGAACATCCAGACCTCCGGTCAAGTCCGTTTCCAGGAGCTCGGCCCGAACCAGACGCGCATAGACGTGACGATGAACTACGCCGACCCGCCCGGCGGCAAGGTAGGCGAGGTCGCCTCCCGGGCCGTCGCCAACCCCAAGGTCATGATGGAACAGGACCTGAGGAATTTTAAGGACATAATTGAGGGCACGGCAACGCCCGAGGAGGTCCAACAGCGTCCCTCCGCGGCCAGCGCCCAGAGCGGCGCCGTGGCGTTCCTGACCTCCGGCACCGGGCTGCTGGTCCTCGGCGGCGGGTTTCTGCTGTGGCTCTTGCTGCGCCGGGGTGGTGGGGGATCTTCCAGCGGCAAGGGCAAGTCCCGCATCATATTCGAGTTCTAGCTGCCGGCCTCTAGCTGTTAGCCTCAGGCGGGCAAGGGAAGGACCGGCGCGTCGACACGGGCGCCGGTCCTTCTCCCCTTTTTCGGGCAAAGAGGGAGGGTCCCGGAGAGGGACCCTCCCTCTTTGCTTCTCCTCGGTAGGATTAGCCGCCCAGGGGGATGCTGCCGAAGATAAGGACCTTACGCTCCATGTCGAAGTAGACGGTGCCGGTCGCCTTGAAGAGCTCGATCAGGACGTCCGCGTCCTCGGCGTCGGGCCGGATGGCGTACTCCTCGGCGCCGTTGTCTAGGATGAGCTGGTAGGAGAACTTGCCTGGCCCCCCGCGCTCCTGCTCGCTCCAGTTGGCGTGCACGTCAGTGACCTGACGCACCTTGATATTCCGCTCGACGTTCTCACTCAACTTTATCCTCCTCTATTCCGGTTTCTGTGCCATCCTAGCCCAGCGAGACGTTGCTGGGGATCAAGACCTTACGATCCAGGTCGAAGTAGACCGTACGCGCGCTCTCAAAGAGCTCCATCTGCACCTTGGCGTCCTCCGCCGTCGGCTGCAGCACGTACTCCTCGGCGCCATCGTCCAACACCAACTGCACCGTAAACGAGCCGTGCTCTCCCCGCCCTTCCTCGCTCCACGAGAATTGCACGTTCGTCACCTGACGCACCCTTATATTGTCCTCGGTGCGTTGTTCCGCCACGAATCCTCCTTTCGTCTTCGCCGGCACCTGCGTCGCTGCGGGCTCTATGCCCCTCTGGCCCGGTTCTAAACCGGGCCTACCGCCAACGCTAACCGCGCCCGGAGAAATCCTCCTCGTAGACTTCCTCGCGCCACCGCCGCTACGAAGTTTCGCCGCCTACCGCTGCGATCATCCTTGGGCTCCCCGTTCGACGGCCTCCGAGGTGCCGAGCGTTTGCCCGGAGCGGTCCAAGGCCCTCGCGGCGACGTAAGGCTCTTCTGTTGTGAAGGAGATGGCCGTCTCGAAGCCCTTCCGCGGGGCGGAGCCCAGGGGCTCGAGACCCTCCGGGCCCGGGCCGGCGAGCACCTCCCAGGTGGCCACCTCCGTGGCCCCGTTCCAACTCGCGTAGAGGGTCGTCCGGTCATCGCGTCCGGGCTCGACGGCGACAGCCGGGGAGTCCTTCGGTCGGCCTTCCCACGGGCAGCGGAAGGCTCTGTAGGACTCGACCTCGGCCGGAAAGCTTACGTCGAAGAGCGGCTGACCCCCGCGGGCGAACTCCGCGAAGTAGGGCGCGCTGCCCCAGCCTACAAACGCGTTGCCGTTCGGCAGGACCTGCACGTTACCCTGGTAGATACCGAACGGCTCGTGGGGGAGGGTGTACTCGCGCACGAGGTCGGCGGTCATGGCCTCCTCGTCCACCTTCAGCATGAGGCCGCGCGACTGCTCCTTCATCGCCGCGCCCCGGTTGTCGAAGACCGTCACGAGGCCCCCTGGATGGCGGCGGGCATCGTGCTGGTAGGCGAACCAGGCGCCCTCTCCCATCTGGAAGTCGCTCCTCTTGCCGCCCAGGCGCCAGACGACCTCGCCGCTCTTGCGGTCGATCTTGTAGACGGTCGAGGTCCTTCGGGCGGAGATGAGCAGGTTCTGGTCGCT
>CADCUZ010000064.1 GCA_902806015.1 uncultured Rubrobacteraceae bacterium | reverse complement strand
CTCCCGACGTGCTCGTCAGCACGCCTAGCGTCAACGTCAGGAAACCCTTGTTGGAGATCACCGACGAGGAGTTCGACAAGGTCGTGGACCTGAACCTCAAAGGCACCTTCCGCCTCTGCCGGGGGTTCGGGAGGGGGATGGCGGAGCGGGGGTCGGGGAGCATCATCGCGTTCTCGAGCATCAGGGGGCAGGTCGTCGAGCCGGGGCAGGGGGTCTACGCCGCCACAAAATCGGGGACGATCCAGATGCTGCGGGCTCTGGCGGCCGAGCTTGGCCCGCGTGGCGTGCGGGCCAACGCCATAGCGCCGGGCGTCGTCGAGACGCCGCTGACCGCCCAGATCAAGGACAGCCCCGACTGGTACGGCGCCTACGCGAACAAGAGCATCCTCGGCCGGTGGGCGCAGCCGCACGAGATGGTGGGGATGGTGGTCTACCTGGCCTCCGAAGCGAGCTCTTATGTCACAGGGGGCTTCATGCTCGTGGACGGCGGATGGACCGCCGCCGACGGGCGTTTCACGCCCCCCTTGTAGATCGTTTGACAGCCCGCGTGCGGGTGCGGATACTTCGGCCGACAGGAACATCCGGCAGAGGCCGGAAGGAGGAGCGGGCATGACGACGGGTTCGAGAAGCGGGGGGCGCGACTCGATGTTCGGCCTCAGCGTGCGCCAGATCGTCATAGCCGGGATTCTCGGGGGGATCGCGATCTTCCTCGGCGCCACCCGCCTGGGCTTCATCCCGGTCCCGAACCTCGCCGGCAACGCCACCATCCTGCACGTGCCCGTCATCCTGGGTGGCGCTCTCGAAGGACCGGTCGTAGGCACGATAGTGGGTTTGATCTTCGGCGTCTTCTCCTTTATCCAGGCCGAGGTGCCCTTCTTCAGGAACCCCCTGGTCTCGATCCTGCCGCGGCTCCTGATCGGGGTGGTGGCCTGGGCGGCCTTCGTGGGCCTGAAGAACGTCAGCTTGGACCTCGCCTCAGCCGTCTCAGGCGTGCTCGGTTCCCTGACCAACACCGTTGGCGTCCTCGGGATGGCCGTCCTGCTTGGCTACCTGCCGCTCGCGGCGGTCGTGCCCATAGTGCCGCAGGCGCTCGTCGAGGCGGCCCTCGCCGCTGTCGTCACGGTAGTGGTGGTCCGGGGGGTCATGCTCGTCCGCAGCGGGCGGACGACGGCCGCGGAGACGGCTGCCGACCAAGAGCGACGCTATTAGAAGGGCGTCCGCGGCGCCGTGATCGAGATAGAGGACCTCTCCTTCTCCTACCGCACGGGCGCGGAGGACGCGGTGCCAGCCCTACGCGGGCTGAACCTGCGCGTGGAGTCGGGGCAGTTCGTCGCGATCATCGGCCACAACGGCTCGGGCAAGAGCACGCTCGTCAAGCTGCTCACCGCCATTGAGTACCCCACGGAGGGCAGAATCCACATAGACGGCGTCCCCGTGGGCGAGGAGAACCAGTGGGAGGTCCGGCGCAAGGTCTCCGTCGTCTTTCAGGACCCGGACGACCAGCTCGTCATGAACCGCGTTGAAGACGACGTGGCCTTCGGGCCGGAGAACCTGGGGTTGCCGCGGGAGGAGATTGCCGAGAGGGTCGAGTCGTCGCTCGGCGCGCTTGGGCTGCAGGAGATCCGGGGGCGCCTGATCGAGGACCTCTCCTCGGGCCAGAAGCAGCGGGTGGCGATAGCCGGGGCGCTGGCGATGCGTCCGCGGTTCCTGATCCTGGACGAGCCCACCTCCCTCCTCCCGGTCCCGGTCGCGATGCGCCTGGTGGGCGCGATCCGGGACCTGAACCGCCGCGAGAACATGGGCGTCTTGCACGTGACCCACTCCATGCACGAAGCCTCCCTCTTTGACCGGGTCGTGGTGATGGACTCGGGGCGCAAGATCCTGGACGGCACCCCCGCCGAGGTCTTCCGCCACGTCGAGAAGCTGCGGGAGGTCGGCCTGGACGTTCCTCTCGCCGCCAGCCTCGCCCACCGCCTGCGCTCCCGCGGCATACGCCTGGAGGGCGACATCCTGGACGAGGCTGACCTGCGGGTCGCGCTCACCGCCGCGGTCGGGCCCTCGGCGTCGGCCGAACCCCTTGCCTGATGGGCGATGGCGCCCCCCCGATCCTGGAGCTGCGGAGCTTCGGTTACACCTACCTCGAAGGGACGCCGCGGGCGGGTGAGGCGATCCGGGACGCGTCTCTCGCCATCTGGCGTGGGGAGCGGGTTGGCATCGTGGGCGCCACTCAGTCGGGCAAATCAACCATCGTGGACTCCTTCGCCCACCTCCTGCGCGTGAAACCGGGGCAGGTCTTCTACGACGGGCGGGACATCGCCGAACCGGGCTACGACCGGGTCAGGCTTAGGCGAGAGGTCGGCATCGTCTTCCAGCGGCCGGACTCCCAAATCATCGAGAACGTCGTCGGAGCGGACGTGGCCTTCGGCCCGACTGCCGCCGGATTGACTGCCGCCGAGACCCGCGAGCGGGTCGAGGAGAGCCTGAATGCCCTGGGCCTCCCCTACCCGGAGTACCGGCTACGTTACGTCCACGCCCTCTCCGGCGGCCAGCGCCGCCGCGTCGCGATAGCCGGCGTGCTCGCCATGCGCACGCCCGTACTCGTGCTCGACGAGCCGATGGCCGGCCTCGACCCGCGAGGGAGGCGCGAGCTATTGGAACTGTTGGTGCGGCTGCAAAAAGACCGGGACCTCACCCTGGTCGTGTGCTCCGCTAGCCTCACCGACGCGAGCCTCCTTTGCGACCGCTTCGTCGTGCTCGACGACGGTAGGGTCGTGATGGACGGGCCGGTGCGCGAGGTGCTACGCGAGGCCGACAGGCTCGCCCAGTTGGACATAACGCTCCCCGAGCCCGTGATCGGGGCGCAGGAGATGCGGGGGCTCTTCCCGGACTTTCCCACCGACCTCCTCACGGAAGGAGAGCTCGAAGCGGAGCTGGTAAAGAGGCTGGGTGCCGCGTAGTGCTGGAGCTTCAGCGCAACGTCATCTTCGGGCAGTACGTGGACACGGGCTCGTTTATCCACCGGATGGACGCGCGCATCAAAATCATCGTCACGTTCATATTCGTCGTCGCATCGTTCCTGATCGACGACTTCCTCGGCTTCGGGGTGGTGCTGCTGCTGCTCGCCCTCATACAGGCCGTCTCCCGCATCCCTGTGGGCTTTATCCTGCGTGGCTCTCAGTTTTTCCTGGCGTGTCTCCTCTTTATCCTGGTATTCCAGGGCCTCTTCTACACGGTGGAGGTCGCGCCGTCTGACTACCTGTGGCGGTGGGGGATACTCTCGGTCTCTACGGAGGGGCTCTACACGGCCGGCATCCTGGGGCTGCGCGTCGTCTTCCTGTACCACGTCACCACGATGCTGATGCTCACGACCTCGCTCGTGGACCTCACCAACGGCCTGGAGCTGATCTTCGCCCCGCTCCAGCGCCTCCGCGTGCCCGTGAACGAGCTCGTGCTCGTCTTCGTCATAGCCATAAAGTTCGTCCCCATCTTCATAGAGGAGATAGAGCGCCTCGCCCGCGCCCAGACCGCCCGCGGCGTACCCTTCGACGAGGGCGGCGCCGTGACGCGCGCGAGACGCATCGGGCGCCTCCTCGTCCCCATCTTTATCAGCGGCTTCGCCCGCGCCGACACCCTGACTACCGCCATGAACACCCGAAGCTACCGGGGCGGCCGTGGCCGCACCAAGTTCCGCCTGATGGAGGCGAAGCCCTCCGATTGGGCGGTCCTGGCGCTAGTCCTGACCTGGATGATCGTCGCGTGGATCGTGTAGCCTGCCAACACGCTGCCTGGCGGCAGCTTTCGGCACGCCTCAGCTTGCGCGGCTTTCGCTCTCGGCACGCCGCCGCGCTAAGAGCTCTAAATCGTCTCCCTGCGGCGCCTTTGTCGGCCGTAGGGGTGGCCCGTGTGCAGTCGCTCCATCGAGCCTATGGCGGCTATGCGTTCGAGGGCCAATGTGTCGGCGGCGGCGTTGGTCGGCACGCCGTCACGTTTGGCTATGGCGATGATGCTGCGGATGCGCTCTTCTATTCGCATGACGCGCTTGGTGGCGCGGCGCTCGTTGTAGCCTTCGAGCTCGTCGGCGACGTTTATGAGGCCGCCGGCGTTTATCACGTAGTCGGGGGCGTAGAGGATGCCGCGCTCGGCGAGCGCCCCGCCGTGACGGGCCTCCAGCAACACGTTGTTGGCGCTGCCGGCTACGATGCGGCACCGGAGCTTCGGCAGCGAGGCGTCGTTGACCGTGGCGCCGAGGGCGCAGGGGGCGTAGACGTCGCAAGAGACGGTCAGGATCTCGTCGGGCTCCACCGCCTTCGCCCCGAACTCCCGCACCGCCCGCCCGAGGGCCGCGGCGTCCACGTCCGTGACGATGAGGCGAGCCCCCGCTTCGTGGAGCAGGCCGCACAGGTGGTAGCCGACGTGCCCGACGCCCTGAACCGCCACCGTCCGCCCTTCGAGCGAGGTCGTGCCGAAGACCTCGTCGACGCACGCCCGCATTCCCTGCAAGACGCCGAGGGCCGTGAACGGCGAGGGGTCCCCCGACCCCCCGCGCGTGACGTCTACCCCGACGACGTGGCCCGTCTCGACCCGGATAAAGTTGGCGTCCTCGGTGGAGGTGCCGACGTCCTCGGCGACGATGTAGCGCCCGCCGAGGGTCTCGATGTATCGGCCGAAGGACCGGAAGAGCGCCTCGGACTTGTCCGTGCGCGGGTCGCCGATGATGACGGACTTCCCGCCCCCGAGGTTGAGACCGCTCGCGGCGGCCTTGTAGGTCATCCCCCGCGCCAGGCGCAGCACGTCCACTATGGCATCGTCTTCGGTGGCGTATGGGTACATCCGGCAGCCGCCGAGCGCCGGGCCCAGCGTGGTGTCGTGAACGGCGATGATCGCGCGCAGGCTCGTCGCCTTGTCGTGGCAGAAGACGAGTTGCTCGTAGCGGTACTCCGCCAGCTTCTCGAAAACATGCATGTGCTCTCCTTTCCCGACCCGGAAGCGAGTCCCGCAGATCCATTCTACTATTGTGCTCCCTCGCCGCCGGAAAATGGCGGTTTTGCGCGTGCTAGAATGCCGGACCATGCAGGGTGAGAGGTTGGGCGAGGACACGACCGCCGGAAAACTCGAAGGACTGGAGAAGTTGCGCGAGAGGGCGGCCCATCCGGCGTCCGAACGGGCCGTGGAGCGGCAGCGCGAGAAGGGCAAGATGACCGCCCGCGAACGCGTGGAGGCGCTTCTGGACGACGGGACTTTCGTCGAGCTCGACCGCTATAGGGTGCACCGCTCGGGCAACTTCGGGCTGGAGGAGAACAGGCCGCTCGGGGACGGTGTCATCACCGGGTACGGCGAGGTGATGGGGCGCAAGGTCTGCGTGTTCTCGCAGGACTTCACGGTGTTTGGGGGTTCTTTAGGCGAGGTATACGCGGAGAAGATCTGCAAGGTCATGGACCTGGCACTCTCGACCGGATGCCCCGTCGTCGGCATAAACGATTCCGGCGGGGCGCGGATACAGGAGGGCGTCGTCTCGCTTGCGGGGTACGCTGACATCTTCCACAGGAACGTGCTGGCCTCGGGAGTTGTGCCCCAGATCTCGGTCGTCATGGGGCCATGCGCCGGGGGCGCCGTCTACTCGCCGGCGATCACGGACTTCGTCTTTATGGTCGAGGGGACGAGCCACATGTTCATCACTGGCCCCGACGTCATCAAGAGCGTCACGGGCGAGGAGGTGAGCCAGGAGGACTTGGGCGGAGCCGTCACCCACAACACCAGGAGCGGCGTTGCCCACTTCTCCTCCCCGGACGAGGAGACGTGCCTCTCGGACGTGCGCTTCCTGCTCTCGTTTCTCCCGGAGAACAACCTGGAGGCGGCTCCCTACTTCCCGCCCTCGGACGACCCCCGGCGGATGGACGAGGATCTCGCCTCGCTCGTGCCGGACTCGCCGCGCCAGCCCTACGACATCAGGGAGGCGGTGGGGCTCATCGTGGACGACGCCCTTTTCTTCGAGGTTCAGGAGGGGTGGGCCCAGAACCTCGTCGTCGGGTTCGCCAGGCTCGACGGGCACGCCATAGGGGTGGTGGGGAACCAGCCGATGGTGCTCGCGGGGACGCTCGATATAGACGCGAGCGTCAAGGGGGCCAGGTTCGTGAGGTTCTGCGACGCGTTCAACATCCCTCTGCTGACCTTCGTGGACGTGCCAGGGTTCATGCCGGGGACGGGACAGGAGTGGGGTGGGATCATCCGCCACGGCGCCAAGCTTCTCTACGCGTTCTCCGAGGCGACCGTCCCCAAGATGACCGTCATCACGCGCAAGGCCTACGGGGGCGCCTACGACGTTATGAACTCTAAACACATAGGCGCCGACGTCAACGTCGCGTGGCCGACCGGGGAGGTCGCCGTGATGGGGGCGTCCGCGGCCGTCGGCATCATCCACCGCAGGCGCATCGCCGAGGCCGAAGATCCCGAGGCCGAGCGGGAGAGGCTCATCGCTGACTACGAGGAGAAGTTCAACAACCCGATGGTCGCCGCCGAGATGGGTTTCATAGACGACATCATAGACCCCAGGGAGACGAGGCCTTACCTCATAAAGGCCCTCTCGATGGTAAGGACCAGGCGACCCGAGCGCCCGCCGCGCAAGCACGGGAACATCCCCCTCTGAGGGCCGTGGCAGGAAGGGGCGCCATCTGGATCCGCAGGCTCCTGCTAAGGACGAGGAGATCTTGGGCCGTCGCGGTCCTCGGCGTCCTCACGTTCTTCGCGCCCGACCTGCTCGCGTTGCGGGGGTCTGATCTCGCGCTGGACGTCCTGATCTTCCTCTCCGGCATGCTCGCCGGCCTCGCTGCGGACCGCCTGGTTACCATCCCGTTCAGAAGTAGAATAGGCGGTTCCGGACTTGGCAGGACCGTCGGGCCCCTCGCTGGGCTTGCCTCGGTCTTTGTCATCATCTTCGGCGGCACGGCCCTCGCCGGCATCCCCCCTACCCCACCGCTGAGGGCGGCAACGTGGGCAACATGATCTACGGCCTCGCCCTCGGGTTCCTCGTCGGCGTGCCTGGCGGCCTGGTACCTGCCGGGTCGGAGGAGCCCAGGCCTTCGCCCGCCCCTGCTCTTAAGGTCGCGGTGATCCCGACGACGGTAGCGGGATTGTTCGGGCTGCTCTTCATGCTCTTCCTGCTGGAATACGCGCTCGTGCCCCTGATCCGGACCCTGGCCGGATGACGGAGTCGCGCCGAACCCGGATAGAGCCCCCCCCGACCCCCGAAATGGCCGCGGCCATCGTGGCAGCGCTCGAGGCTCTTGACGGCAAGAAGCCCGAGCCCGGGCCTCCCACGCGGAGCCGGTGGCTGTTGGCTGGGATGCTGGGGCATCCGGTGACGCCTGGGATGAGGCTCGAAGGGTCGTTGTGGTCCTACTCCAGCTGGGGGGGCAGTCTCTAGGTGTTCGGGAAGGTCCTGATCGCGAACAGGGGCGAGATCTCGGTCCGCATAGCCCGCGCGTGCAGGGAGATGGGCATACGGAGCGTCGCCGTCTACTCCGACGTCGACCGCGGAGCCCTCCACACCATCGTCGCCGACGAGGCCTACCATATAGGCCCGACGCCAGCCGCGGAGAGCTACCTGAACATCGAGAAGGTCATCGATGTCGCGAGGAGGAGCGGCGCAGAGGCCGTCCACCCCGGCTACGGCTTCCTGGCCGAGAGCGCGACCTTCGCCAGGGCGGTGACGGAGGCGGCGATCGTGTGGATCGGGCCGCACCCCGAAGCCATAGTGGCGATGGGCTCGAAGGTCCAATCCCGCCGCATCATGGCGAAGGCCGGCGTCCCGATCACGCCAGGCACCGAAAAACCCGTCGGTTCCCCTGAAGCCGTCCTGGAGTTCGCCGCGGAGTACGGCTTCCCGGTCGCGGTCAAGGCCTCGGCCGGCGGCGGCGGCAAGGGCTTCGCCGTCGCCCACGACAAGACGCAGGCTGAGGCCGCCTACTCGCGGGCTAGCCGGGAGGGGGAGGCCTACTTCGGCGACGGATCTGTGTACCTGGAGAGGTACCTTCCGGCGCCCCGGCACATCGAGATACAGGTCTTCCGCGACAAGCACGGCAACGGCGTCCATCTGGGCGAGCGGGACTGCTCGATCCAACGCCGCCACCAGAAGCTCGTCGAGGAGTGCCCGAGCCCCGCCCTAGACCCCGAGACTCGCGAGGCGATGGGCCGGGCGGCCGTCGCAGCAGCCGACGCCGTCGGCTACGACTCGGCCGGCACGGTCGAGTTCCTCCTGCAGAGGGGCGAGGCCGGCGACGAGTTCTTTTTTCTCGAGATGAACACCCGCGTGCAGGTCGAGCACCCCGTAACCGAAGAGGTCACGGGCGTAGATATCGTCCAGACCGGCATCCGCATCGCCGCCGGGGAGCCGCTGCCCATAGGCCAGAGTGACGTCTCGTGGCGGGGCCACGCCATCGAGGTCAGGGTAAACGCCGAGGACGCGGCCAACAACTTCGTTCCGAGCCCTGGCGCCGTCGTCGTCTACGAGGAGCCGGGCGGGCCGGGGGTCAGGGTGGACTCCTCGCTCAAGGGTCCTGGGGCCGTCCCTGAGTCCTACGACCCGCTTTTCGCCAAGCTGATCGTACGCGGCCCCGACCGCAAGGCTGCCCTGCAGCGGCTGCGGCGGGCCCTCGGGGAGTTCAGGGTCGAGGGCATAGCCACGACGCTGCCCTTCTTCCGGGCCATCCTGGACGATGAGGCCTTCGTCTCCGGGGACTACACGACGGGCTTCGTCGCCGATCGGATGGAAGGGCTCGCCATAGAGGCGGCGCCAACCGAAGGCCACGAGGCGGCGGACGAGAGAGCGTCCCGCGAGGTCGAGGTCGAGGTGGACGGCCGTCTCTTCCGGGTACGGGTTTTCGGCGACGAAGACGCGGTGGCCGGGCGGGGGGCGCCGCGGCGCAGCGGCCGAACCACGCGGCGGACGGCGGCGGCGGAGGGGGCCATCGCGGCCCCGATGCAGGGGACGATCGTGAAGGTGCTCGTCGAGGAGGGCCAGACCGTCGCGGCGGACGAGGCCGTCTGCCTGCTGGAGGCGATGAAAATGGAGAGCGAGGTCAGAGCCAAGAGGGCTGGCCGCGTCCTTAAGGTGCTCGTCGAGGCTGGCCAGACCGTCCGGCCCGGCGAGCACCTGGTGGTGCTGGAGTAGGACGGGCCCCCGATGGTAGACCAGGTCGAAGAGTTCGCGTGGAGCGGCGAGGGCGAGGACGCCGAGATCCTCGTCCGGGCCCCTGACGAAGCCACGGCCGAACGGGCCCTCGATCGCACCCTCCCAGCCACCCGTCTTCCCGGCGTTCAGGGCCCCGTCCACGCCGCCGCCTCGCCGGAGGACCTCGGCTGGGTTGCGGCCTCCGGTACCCACGTCGCGCCCGACCTGATCTCCGCGCCGGCACGGGGCCTGCTCCTCGTCGCCGACGCCGACGCGGGCAACCTCGGCGTGCCGACGCGCGACGTAACGAATCTGGTCCTGCGCGGTCTTGCGGAGGCGGGCCCCTCGCTGCCGATCCTCAACGAGGCCGGCGTGCGGAGGGTCAGCGAGGAGGGGGCGGCAGCGGCAGCGGAGGACGGCCTCTTCGAGGAGGAAGACCTGGCGCACCTGGAGCCCGTCGAGGGAGACCCCGACGCGCTCGGGCGGCGGGCGCTCATCGCCGGGACGCGGGATTGGGAGCAGGGTTTCGGGCTGGAGGTGGCGGTGGTGGGGGAGGTGCTCGACAGCGAAGGGGCCGAAGCGCTCGGAGTGCGATCGGGGATGCTGGCGCTCGTGGTTCGGGTGGGCGGCGGGGACCTCGGGCGGCTCGCGCTATCGACCCACCGGGGCAGGATCTTCACCCTGATAAGGGCCGGCATGGACCTTGGCGCGCAAGACGACCTGCCCGCGGCGCCCGCGGGCTCAGAGGAGGCGGCCGACCTCCTGACGGCCGTCCGCGCGGCCTCCAACTTCGCCGACGCCCGCGCCGCCAGGGCGGTGTACGCCCTGCGGCGGGTGCTCGGGGACGCGGCCGGCGGTTTGGACATCCGCGCCTCCTGGAAGGTCGGCGGCGTGGAGACGCGCGATGGGTTCGTGGTCCATCGCAAAAATTTGGCGGCAACGGAAAAAGAGGCACTCGTCTCGGGTGGTGTGGTGGCGCTCGGTACGGGTAAGATGTGGCGGAGCGCGCCCCCGTTCGGGGCGGCGGAGGACGACGGCCGGTGGCCCTGGGAAGAGGCGGGACTGCTGGCACGGCTGCTGGTCCTCGATCAGGCCGGGGGAGAGAGCTAGCGTTGGACTTGCTGATGGTCAGGGACCGGGCAACGGGCCGGTTCCTGTACACCGAGCGCCTGGAGCGCCGCCAGGGGGAGACCTCATGGGAGTACGTCCGCCGCAGCGTCCGGCGGGAGGCCCGCATCCGGGACCGCTTCTCCGCGGAAAACCAGCAGGTAATAATGGGTTGGGGGGCGGACTCCGTCGAAGACTTCCTCCGATCCTACCCCGAATACGGTCCCGTCCCGGCCCCCGGCGGAAGCCCGAATGGCGAGCCCGAACGACCGGAAGGAGAGACCGTTGACAGCTGAAGTTCTCGACGCTCATAACCACGGCCCTGGGCTTCGTGGCCGCCCTCACCTGGAACATCGCCATCCAGAATCTCTTCAACGAACCCTTCGCCGGGCCGGCGGCGAGCCGGTAGACCAGTTTTTCTACGCCATTCCGGTGACCCTCGTAGTCATCCTCGCCACCACTACGTAGGTCGCGCCGCCGAAAGCGCCAAAAGGCCGTGGCCGAGCGCAGCGGTGGCCTCTTCAGCGGCTCAAAAGAGTAGGTCCGGGCGGACCTGGCCGCAAAACTGACCGCCGAAAGCGCGGTCCGAAGGGCCGCCTACTTGAAATCCTCCGGGGAGACGCGGTTCATCCAGTCCTTGAACTTGTCCACGACCTCGTCTTCCGGCGCGTCTTCGATCGCCTCCTCGAACTCGACGCCCGCCTCCTGGATGACCTCATCGGAGGCGAAAATTTCGGCGCCGGAACGGATCGCCAGGGCTATGGCGTCCGAGGGGCGGGAGTCCACCTCGACGGTCTTGCCGTCGAGGTCGAGGCGGATGGTGGCGAAGAAGGTCTGGTCCCTAAGCGCGGTCACGGTGATGCGCTCCATCGAGGCGCCGAGCTCGTTGACGAGGTTCACGGCCAAGTCGTGGGTCAAAGGGCGGACGAACTCCTGGTTCTGCAGCTTCATGAGGATCGAGCGGGCTTCCGGCTGCCCGATCCAGATTGGCAAGTACCGGTTCTCGTCCTCGACCTTGAGGATGACTATCGGGCTGGAGGAAAAGAGGTCCATGTTCATGCCGTAGATGGACATCTTGGTGAAGCCGTTGGCGCTCACTGGCTATATGCTCCTCTCACTCCGTGAGGTCGCGGGGTCCATTATACGAGCCGATTTTACTGCCAGCCTCTCCGGTGTTCAATCAGGTTGTCAGTAGCCTGCCCGTGTTGTACATTATTCCGGCGGCGAAGATCTGTTGCGCCGATCACTTAGGGCCTGTAGCTCAGCCGGTT
>CADCUZ010000063.1 GCA_902806015.1 uncultured Rubrobacteraceae bacterium | reverse complement strand
GAATACTCTTTGGCGGTGCGTACTTCGTGGTGCGCCTCCTTCACCTCGCGCTCTACGCGTACACTACCGGCGATTCCCCGGAGGCGCGACGTACGGTTATCGGTTTCGCACCCGGTTTCTTAGGGGGACCCATGCTGCTCGTCGTCGCCGGATCTCTCGAAGGTCCGGCGCAAGGTGTGCTCTGGTCTCTCGCCCTCGCGATCGACTACGGCGTGGCGCTCTTGCGCGGGGTCGCGGGCTTCCGCGTGCACGCCGGCCACTTCGTGGAGCGCCACGGCTTGATCATCATCATAGCCTTGGGCGAGTCGATCGTGGCGATCGGCGTCGGCGCTGCCGGGCTCGAACTGGGGGCAGGTGTCGTACTCGCCGCCATCCTGGGGATGGTCCTCGCCGCCGGGCTGTGGTGGGCCTACTTCGACTACGTCGCGCTCGCCGCGGAGAGGCGCTTGATCAGGGCCCAAGGGCACGAGCGGGCTACCCTAGCGCGAGACTCTTACAGCTACCTGCACCTGCCGATGGTGGCCGGCATCGTCCTGGTCGCTCTGGGTGTCAAGAAGACCCTGGCCCACGTCGGGGACCCTTTGGGGATCATCGCTGCCGTTGCGCTGTGCGGCGGCGTCGCCCTCTACCTTCTGGGGCACAACGCCTTCAGGCTGCGCGACGTCGGCAGCGTTAGCGTTCCCAGGTTGGTGGTGACGGTGCTCTGCTGCGCGCTGATCCCCGTAGCGGTGTCGATCCCCTCCCTGATCACCCTGGCCATCCTCGCGGGGCTGCTGTGCGCGCTGGCCGCCTTCGAGACGGTGCGATCTCGCGAGTTCCGGCGTGAGCTCCGTGCGCGATAGACCGGGGGCACATGACTTATTCTCCCGAGTGCGTGGAAGGGACGTTCCCCGAAGTTCGCCCCAGAAGTAGCCGCACGAGAGCTCGGGCTCGGAGAGGCCCTATACGCTATGGTCGCTGCGGCGCCACGAGCGTGTTGTGGAAACCGGCGATCTCCCAGCCGTCGCCTCCTCGAACCAAGACCAGGCTCTGCACCGCGCCGTGCTCGCCGGCGAGCGGACCGGATGGTGCCCTGAGGACCGCCGTGGCGTGGGCCAGGATCGCGTCGCCCGAAAGCTCCCTGGGGCCCGTCGGCCCGAAGTCGGTGCTGCTGCCCTCGTAGATCGAATCGAAGATGGCCTGGTGCCCGGCCGCGATCCCCCCTCGGCCGCGAAGGTGCTCGCCCCGGATGGTGACGAAGTCGGCGTCTGGGGCGAAGGGTTCGCCGAACGCCCGGCCGTCGGCTTCGTTCCAGGCCCTCTCGAGGCGCCCGATCAGTTCGGCGGCCACGCCCTCTGCTCCCTCGGCCATATCCCCTCTACCTCTCTAGAGATCTCGTTGGACCGAACGTCGTCTACCACCATGATGCCACCCCAAAGAGGTCGGCGCCCTCGTCGGCGGCCTATTCACCGGAGTGCGTGGAAGGCTAATGCTGCGCAGTTCACCTCACGAGCGGATTACTGGCGCCGCCACAAGGAGGAGATAGATTGGCCCAACCTGGACACGAGTGACCCCCTCTGGGCACCTTCCACGGAGCGTCCCTCCCACCGCCGTTGCCGGGCCAGGCGCCTGGCGCGCGCCTCCTGGCGCATGAGGTCTTCTCGTTCGTAGGTCGTACCCAGCAGGCTCTCGGTCAACTTCTTGCGGTCGTTTGGCCAGATGGAGGTCGCGGCGCCTTCACCGTCTCCGGAGGACTGCAACCTAACCGGTAAGCTCTCGGTCGGGTACCTTGCCCGCGATAGTCTCGACACCCTTGACGAGGATGTCGAGGCCAACCTCGAAACCCGCGTCGAAGTCGTAGCGCGCGCCCTCCTCCCCGAGCGCCCCGAAGACCCGCCGCAGCGCCGGGGCCTCCCCCGCCGGCCGCGCCTCGAGGCGCGCGAGCAGTTCCGGGCCCACGTCGAACTCCCCGGACGGGTTCGACGCCTCACCCAAAGCGAACCCGTGGACGAAGTCGACCAACGAGTCCGCGGCCTGAACGATCGTCGCGGGGGGAAGCCCCGCATCCTCTAGCGCCCCGTATAGCGGCTCGGCGCCCAGGAGCACGGCCTCCGAGACCGCGGCGGCGTCGGAGACGATCTCCAGCGCGAGGTTTGGATGAGAACTCACGACCTCCCGGTAGGCGCGGGCGTAGGCGCGCACGCGTTCCTGCCATGGCGAGCCCTCGGAGGAGCGCAACACCCGCATCCCGGAGAAGACGAGTTCGACCAGGCCCGAGACCACGGCGTCCTTACCGGGAAGGTAGTGGTAGATGGACATCGGGTTCACTCCCAGCTCCGCGCCAAGGCGCCGCATGCTCAAGGCGCCCATCCCCTCCCCGTCCACGACCCGCAACGCCGCCCCGAGTATCCGCTCGCGCGTCAGCGGCTCCTGCCCCGCCCGCGGCCGGCCGGCCCCGCGCCTGCGTACCTTATCTTTCTTGCGTCCCAGCGCCCGAACCTCCTTGTTTATTATACACCGTATGTATAATCCTGAATAATAGTACATCGTATGTTTTTTGGGGTAGCCGGGAGGAGGCCCGTATGGCGCCGCGGTTGGAAGGGAAGGTGGCTTTGGTGGCCGGGGGGACGCGGGGGGCAGGGCGTGGCATCGCGGTCGAGCTCGGCGCGGCGGGGGCCACGGTCTACGTGACCGGCCGGACCACTAGAGTGCACCGCTCCGAGTACGGACGCCCCGAGACGATCGAGGAGACGGCCGCCCTCGTGGACGAGGCGGGCGGGCGCGGGGTCGCCGTCCGGGTCGACCACCTGGAGGCGGCCGAGGCGCGGGCCCTGGTTGAGCGCATCGAGGAGGAGCAGGGCCGCTTGGACGTGCTCGTCAACGACGTGTGGGGCTCGGAGCACCTGATGGAGTGGAACGTGCCGGTGTGGGAGCACTCCCTGGAGGGGGGACTGAGGATGCTCAGGCTGGCAATCGACACACACATAGTCACCAGCCACTTCGCCCTGCCCCTCCTCATCAGGAACGGGGGCGGCCTGGTCGTCGAGATGACCGACGGTACCGCCGAGTACAACGCCGAGAACTACAGGCTGTCGCTGTTCTACGACCTCGCCAAGACGTCCGTTATCCGCATGGCGTGGGCCCAGGCCAAGGAGCTTGCGCCCCACGGGTGCGCGGCTGTCGCGCTCACCCCCGGCTGGCTGCGCTCGGAGATGATGCTCGACAATTTCGGCGTGGAGGAATCCAACTGGCGTGAGGCGACCGCCGTACAGCCGCACTTCGCCATCTCCGAGTCGCCGCGCTACGTGGGCCGTGCCGTGGCCTACCTCGCCGCCGACGCGGACGTCGGGCGCTTCAATGGCCGCTCCCTCTCGAGCGGCGGGCTCGCGAAGGAGTATGGGTTCACGGACCTTGACGGCTCGCGACCCGACGCCTGGCGCTACATCGCCGAGGTCCAGGACGCTGGCCTTCCGGCTGATACCACCGGGTACCGGTAACGCCCGGATCCGAAGGTCCTCCTGCCGGTTCACCATCCGGCGCACGCTCCCCGACCGGGCCGGACGCCTTGCCCGGCGCGGCCGATTTGTCGTCTTTCCGGGGCTCGGTGATCTCGCGCCGGCGCCGGACGTTCCCCTCGGCGGGCGAGAGGGACCCATCGTCGCCTCGGTGTCGGTCCCGGCCTTGCGGACGCGCAGGGCGTACCCCGCCCGGTAGAAGCGCCAGTCCTGCGAGTCGTAATAGGCGTCGGCGATCTTCTCCTCGGGCTCGGGCTTGACCACGAGGCCTGCCCCCGAAGAGTGATGCCGGAGCCAGGCTTCCACGGGCTCGAGCTCCCCAGCGTCGAACTGCCACTCGACCTCGTGGTGGTCGACCGGGGAGCGGCTCTTCCTTGAGATCCCGCCGGACGACTTACGCCTACTCCTCTGCTGCGCCATTACGTCTTGCCTCCCTCGGGGTCCGGGCCGTTCAACAAGAGCGTAATGAAGCATCTAGGTCCCGCACCCACACCCGGATGCGGCCCCGGGCCGCTACACGCGCCGCGCATGGGCAGAAATCGGTCGTTCGTGCCGCCGAAGAGGAGGAGCACCTTCTTTGCGGGCCTGCCGTGCGGGATCTCGAAGTCCCAGAACGCGTCGAGGGCCCGTTTGGGGTGCCAGATCGGGGTCTCGGAGCCGTAGATGATCTTGTCCTCCCCGCACCAGAACATGAGCTTGCCGATCCACTCGGCGTACGGCGAGGGGACTCGACCAAACCGGCCCTCTTCATGTAGGTGCGGGCCCACCCAACGCGGTTGTCGAAGGTGGCCTGCCTGCCGTTCGGCAACGGTTCTTTACGCTCCTTGTCGTTCAAGTCGAACTCGTCGGCGAGCCTCTCGCTCGTCTCCCGCCATGAGTGTTCTTGACCGTCGGCGGCGAGGCGAAGAAGGGGAAGGATGACCGCTCGATAGTCTCGGATGGTCACGCCCCCTCCACAACCTCGACCTCCTCGTTCGTCAGATCGTAGAGGACGGCGACCAGCCGTACGGCTCTTGCGGGCCAGCTTGGGAAATAAGCTGCCATCGGGCACGGCCTCCGGCTGGATCACCCCGGCCCGGCGCCCGCTCGCCGTCCGACCGCCCGTCTCGTCAATCGTTTGTTGCTACTCTTTTTCGTTCGAGCCATCCGATACGAATACAAGTGTCCCCTCTACCCGGCTTGTTAGAAGAAAGCCGCTCGTCCACCAGGGGACGTACCCGGCGTTCTCTGCCACGACAGCGCCTTCTCAACCCCGGGGCCACGGAGACCACCAGGCGCGCGGTGGCGCCTTCTCTCTTGACCTCGAGCTTTCCGTCCGCCGCCATGTTGCGCACGGCGCGCTTGCTGACCCCGAGGGTCCGGGCCGCCTCCCCTACGCCCACGTGCTCGCTGGCCATAGCCGTCTCCTTCCTATCCGACTACTTTGTCTCGACGGCAACCCGGTCCCGGAGGCACTTCGGGAGGCGTCCGGCAAAGCGCTCCTTACTCACGCCGAGGAGACACGCGGAGACCGCGTCGGTGACGTCTGCGATGGGATCGAGCACCACCTTCTCGACGCCCACGCACGAAGGGTCGAGGAGCACCGGAAGAAGGTCCCTGGCAGTCCACTCCTGAACCGTCCGGTTCCCCATCGAGGCGCCGCGAGCCCGGAGGAACATCCCGGCCTCTTCTTTGAAGCTGAAGACCGGCAGCGCTCTCCCGGCGTCTAGCAGTCCCGGCGTCAGCGCGCCGGTCTGGGCGTGACGGGGCTCGGAGATCAGCCAGTAATGGGAGTCTTTCGAGATCCGCCTTCCGTCGGACCTTTCGGCACCCGAGACGGCGACGTTTGAACGAAGGTTCATACCCCCCGCCCCGATTCCGCGGCGGCGAATCGCTCGTCGACGACGAGGACGAGCTTTCCGCGGGCCCGTTTGCTCTCGCTGTAGCGGTGCGCTTCGGCGGCCTCCGAGAGCGGGTAGGTCCTGTCCACTACCGGTCTAACTTTTCCGGAGGAGATCCAGGCTCCTATCGTCTCCAGGTCCGCGCCGCCGGGCTGGACGAAGACCGACTCGACCCGCCTGCCACCCCTGAAACGCGCCAACCACCCCGGAGAGAGCATCCCGATCAGGGGGTTCACGGTGACGAAGGCGCCGCCCTTGCGCAGCGCCCGGCTCGCCCTCCTGACCGGGAGGACATTGACCGCGTCGAGGACGACATCGTAACCTATGTCCCCGGCCGTAACGTCCTGCCTGGTGTAGTCGATGACCTCGTCCGCCCCGAGACCGCGCACGAGCCCGGCGTTGCGACCGCTCGAGGCCGCCGTCACCCGCGCCCCCATCACCTTCGCGATCTGCACCGCGAACGTTCCCACACCGCCCGACGCGCCGTTGATCAACACGTGGTTGCCCGCCCTGAGGCCCGCCTTGTCCCGCAACGCCTGCAGGGCGGTCAGCGCGGCCAGCGGCACGGCCGCCGCCTCGGCCAAAGACAGGTTGGGCGGCGCGAGGGCCACTGCGCCCTCGGCCACGGCCGCGTACTCGGCGTAGCCGCCCCCTGCCACGCTGGGCAGCATCGCGTAGATTGCGTCGCCGGGCCTAAACCGCGTCACGGCGCGACCGACCTCCTCAACGACCCCGGCGACGTCTGCGCCAGGCACGAAGGGCAGCCTGGAGCGCGCCACGAAGCGCAGCCGCCCGCTGCGCAGGAGCCAGTCTGCGGGGTTCACCCCGGACGCGGCCACCCGCACGAGCACCGTATCAGGCCTTATCTCCGGCTGCTCGCGGTCGAGCGGCCCCAACACCTCCGCGGGACCGTAGCTCCGGAAGCCCGCGGCCACCATGGTGCGCGCGTGGTGTTGCCTTCCCTTCTGCGGCGAGTCGATCACGCTCTATACCTCCTCTCGATCCTTTGGGAACGCTCAATGCGTGACCTCGCGCACCCTACGCGTTTCCGGTCCGCACGGTCCGATCGGCACTTCGATGCGACGAGCTCCCACCCGGAGTGCCGAAGAGGACCAGTGCGACGAGCGCGGCAGAGAGCAGCGCCGCGCCGCTCGTGAGGAGCGAGGCATCGTACTGGTTGACCACGATCCCTGCCAGTCCCCACAGGACCGCCGCCGAGTAGGCCAGGTAGCCTTGCGGCGTTCCGTACCGACCGACCAGTACCATCGCGCAGGCCACCAGCGTACCCGCAAGCAGTAGGAAGGCGCCCACCAGAGCCGCGTCGGCGCCCATCAGTCCGAGATCGACGAGCATATCGTTGAGGCTGATGGCGTTGGCGACCGTGATCCAGCCGAAGAGCAACCCGACGGTCGGAGCGACCAGCCAGCGATCCACCCCGCCCAGGACGCCGCGCCCCGAACGCGCGAGGCGCACGTAAGCAACGGCCGCGCACGCGAAGATGGCCCCGATCAAGACCTGCAACACGAGGGGCTGGCGCAGCAGAACCGAAACCTCCCACACCCCGTTGAGGAAAAAGGCGCCGGCAAGGGGCCAGCCGACTCGGCGCAACAAGCGATCTTCCCGCCCCCCAGGCAACGCCCAGTACACGGCGCAGATCAAACACAGAAGGAAGATCGGCCCCCATATCCCGAACGCGTAGTCCGCCGGTATGACCAGCGAGCGCGTCGCGCCCGCGATCTCCCCAATCGGCACCAGAAACCCAGCGAGGATCTGAAACACCGCTCCGGCCAGAAGCGCCACCCGCCGCGCAAAACCCCACCCGCCCTCATTGCCCATACCTGCTCCTTTTGGTAGAATATTTATATGAGTGAATATTTTAATCATCTAACTAAATAGATGTCAAGGGCCGAGCAAGAAAATCTTGCGGACCTGGCACGGGAGCATTCCTCGGCGGTGATGCGTTACGCGGCGGCGGTCGCCAAGCGGATGGGCATCGAGGTCTCTGAGCTGGCGGCGCTGTCGCACCTGCAGGAGGCGGGTCCTACAACGCTGGGGAGGTTGGGCGAGAGGCTCTCCGTGAGCCCCGGGGCGGTCACGGCGCTCGTCGACCGTCTGGAGGGGCGGGGGCACGTAGAGCGCATCCCGAACCCGAAGGACCGCAGGAGCGTGCTCGTGCGCCACACAGAGGCAGGGATTACCGACTCGCTGGAGCACCTGTGGCCCTACATCAGGGAGATGCGGAGCATCGAGGAAGGCTTCTCGGAGGAGGAGCGGGCGGTCGTCGCCCGCTTCCTAAGGGCCGCCACCGAGGCGACGCATCGGCACGCGGAAAGGACCACCGGCCGGTATTGATAGCGGGTGGAGACGGAGGTGAAACCACCACTGGGGAGTCGATTGTGCCGTAGGGCAGGAGGATACGCGCGCGGCATCACGCGCGGTGGTCGCCGGCGCTCTTGTAGGGATGGATAGAGTCGCTTGCCAGGTGCATAGGCATCGTTCCGAAAGAAGGCTACACGGACGCGCCCGGGGCAGGGCCCCGATCGCTCTTTAGGACCTATCCAGGCGCTCTACAATCACCACCTTGGGCCCGATCGGGAAGATCAGCCGATCCAGAGGTAGAGAGGACTTTGACCTGGGGGCGTGGGAGGGTTCAGGACTTTAGTACCCCGGGTTCCACGAGAGAAGGAGGCAACCGTGGCCGCGTGCACCGCTTCGGCGAAAGTGGAGAAACTCCGTGAGAATGGCGGCGCTCTCCACGACGTTCGGGCCGGCCTTGCCGATGAGGGTGAAGAACTTCTCGCTCCGCGGCTGCATCCGTAGGCCGATAGGAGATCCTCCTGGGCCGACGTATCGCCGTACGCTGCCGCTTCGCGAGGAGGTTGTCCGTCCACAGCGGACGGTGAGTGGAAAGAACAGTACCCACTCCTTTCCACTTCCAGTATATAGCGAACCGGGGGGCTTGCCGCAAGCCCCGGGTCGTGCCGCATAATGCCGGCCGAAGCCAAAACCTACGGAGATGGGAGTGGCGAAATGCGTGTGTTGTTGTCGACGTATGGGTCGCGCGGGGACGCCGAACCGATGGTGGGACTCGCGGTGCGGTTGCAGGCACTCGGCGCGGAGGTGCGGGCGTGCGCGCCGCCGGACTTCGCGGACGTGCCCCGTCGCGCGGCCGAGTTGGTCGCCGCGCAGTTCGACACGGTCGCCGCGGTGGCCGAGGGATGCGCTGGCGGCGGGCGGCATGATGCCGGCCGGGGTGAGGCTATGACCGAGCATGCGGTGGTGATCGCCGGAGGAGGTCCGACGGGGGCTGATGTTGGCGGGCGAGTTGGCGTTGGCGGGGGTCGACGTTGCCATCGTCGAGCGGAGCGCCAGCCAGGACCTCCCCGGCTCGCGCGCAGGCGGTCTGCATTCGCGCACCATCGAGGTCCTCGACCAGCGCGGGGAACCGCCGACCGGTTCCTCTCAGAGGGACAGGCGGCCCAGGTCGCGGGGTTCGCGGGCACCCCGTTGGACATCAGCGACTTTCCCACCCGGCACGACCACGGGCTCGGGCTGTGGCAGAAGCACATCGAGCGCATCCTGGCAAGCTGGGTCCGCGAGGAGGGTGCCGATCTACTACGGCAGAGGTGACCGGTTTCGCGCAGGACGACACCGGCGTAGACGTCCGGCTGTCCGACGGCCAGGTGCTGCGGGCCGAGTATCTGGTCGGGTGCGACGGAGGACGCAGTCCGATCCGTAAGGCAGTCGGCATCGACTTCCCCGGGTGGGATGCGACGACGAGCAGCCTGATCGCCGAGGTCGAGATGGCCGAGGAGCCGGAATGGGGCATCCGCCGCGACGCGCTCGGGATCCATTCCTTGAGCAGGATGGGGGATGGGGGCCGGTGCGGATCATGGTGACCTAACAGCGCCTCGGCCGGACCGGCGAACCCCCACCCTGGGCGATCTCAGCGGGGCGCTCGTCGCCGTATACGGGACCGATTACGGCATCCACAGTCCCACCTGGATCTCCAGGTTCACCGATACGACCCGGCAGGCCGCGGCCTACCGCGACGGACGGGTCCTGCTGGCCGGCGACGCCGCACACGTGCATTACCCGGTGGGCGGACAGGGCCTCAACACCGGTGTGCAGGATGCGGCGAACCTGGGATAGAAGCTGGGCCCAGGTCGTCAACCGGACGTCGCCGGAAAGCCTCCTGCATACCTACCACGCCGAGCGCCACCCGGTCGCTGCCCGCGTGCTGCGCAACACGATGGCGCAAGTCGCGCTTCGCCGCCCGGACGATCGCACCAAGGCCCTGCGCGACACCATGGCCGAGCTCCTCGGCATGGACGAGCCTCGCCGACGATTCGCCGCGATGATGTCCGGTCTGGACATTCGTTACGACCCCGGCGAGGGACACCCGCTGCTCGGGCGCCGCGTGCCCGATCTCGACCTGGTCACCGCCAACGGCCCGCTGCGGGTCTTCACCCTGCTGCACGATGCCCGGCCGGTGCTGCTCAACCTCGGCGAGCCCGGCGGCTTCGGCATCACTCCATGGGCAGATCGCGTTCGGTTGATCGACGCCGAATACGTTGGTACGTGGGAGCTTCCGGCAATCGGGGCGGTCACTGCTCCCACCGCCGTGTTGATTCGGCCCGACGGGCATGTCGCCTGGGTGGGAGACGGCACGGACCTGGGGCTTCCCGACGCGCTAAGCACCTGATTCGGACCACCTGATGCGGCGTAGCGCGAAGGGACACTCGCGGCTGACCCGGTCGCGGACGATGTTCAAAACAAGGTGGGGAGGCCTATTCACCCGAGTGCGTGGAAGAAGAGTTCTCCGAAGTTCGCATAGCCCCGGTCCTATGCCGAACGGCCTTCTTATGTACAGACGGGGGCTTCGTGCTGTGTCGTACATAAGAACTGCGTGATACCTCCCGGAAGTATTATGGCCTCCGCCGGGGTAGGCCGTCTGGACCGGGGCGGAGTGAACTTCGCCTTGAGGGGGTTCTCCGAAGTTCGGGGTGCTAGGTCCCGGTTGGAAGCTACCCGGGTCCGGCGACGCCGGCCGCGCAGCGCACCATGCCCACCATGAGCTCGATCGCCTGCTCGTCGCTCATCCCCTGCGTGCGCGTCATCGCCCGCCACGCCTGGAAGTCCAGTGCGAGGCCTATTGCGCCAAGCAGTAACCCCGGGGGGGAGTCGGGGGGTCCCCAGCCGGCGGCGAGGGTCTCCCTCATCCGTTCCCAGTGCAAGAAGATCGGTTCCATTATCTCTGCGTCCGCCTCTAACGCCTCCGGGTCGTCGAGCAGCATCTCCTGGTCGCGCAGGACGTTGGCCCACAGCCGTTCTCTGCGGCGGAAGTAGGAGTAGAGATCGCCCAAGGCCTTCCTCAGGCGCCGCTCTGGGTCGGGAATCTCCGCCCACGGCTCTGGATCCGGGAGCGGGTTGTCGCTCATCTCGAGCGACGAGCAGGCCTTGCCTAAAGTGAGGTCGTCGGGGAAGTGGCTGTAGACGGTCGGCCGCGTCACGCCCGCCCTCTGGGCTATGGCGCTCCTGGTCGTCAGCGCAGGCCCGAGGATCTCGTGCAACTCCAGGGTCGCCCGTGCGATGCGCAGCCGGGTCTCCTGCTGGCGCTCGGCGCGCTTCTTGAGCTCGTACTTCCCGCGCTTCATGTCCCGATTCTAAAACCCTCCGGCGCTAACTACGGGGCACCCCTTGACAGCCGTCTCTACGAGGTGCATCATACCACCGATCATTTTACGTGGGTGTAAAATGATCGGGTGGGAACCGAAGGAAAGGGGAAGGCGCGATGCCGTCGAGTGAAGACAGAGCGCGGGAGACCGTCGTGGCCAACGGAGCCGCGGAAGAGGCCGAGAGCAGGATCTTCGCGCTCGAACCGGGAGAAGGCGAGGCGTGGTGGTGGATGGGTGGGCTGGCCACCATCAAGGCCACCTCTGAGCAGACCGATGGGCACTACTGCCTGGTGGAGGTGCTAGTCCCGGAGTTCCCCATGGAAGAGAGTCTGCTGCACGTCCACCACTTCGAGGACGAAGGCTTCTACGTCCTCGAGGGGGAGATGACCTTCTACGTGGGCGACGAGACGATAAAGGCGCGGCCCGGCTCGTTCCTCTTCGGGCCCAAGGACGTACCCCACGCCTTCTCGGTGGACTCGGGGCCGGCTAGGCTCCTGTTCTTGCTCTCGCCCGCGGGGATGGAGGGCGGCATCAGGGAGATGGGC
>CADCUZ010000062.1 GCA_902806015.1 uncultured Rubrobacteraceae bacterium | reverse complement strand
GCGTCGCCATCTGCTCGACCCTCTCGGAGATCTGCGCGAACGCCGCCGAGCACGGCACCTCCTCGTTCGGGGCCTACGCCGCCGTCCAGGCCTACCACCACATCGTCAGCGGGTCGCGCCGCCGCGGCGAGGAGGTGCTTATCGCCATCGCCGATGGGGGGGTGGGCGTCCGGGAGACCCTGTCGCGTAACCCGAAGTACGCCGAGGAGACCGCCACGGACAACGACGCCCTGCGCCACGCTCTCGAGATGGGCGTCTCCGGGACCGGCCAGATCGGACGCGGCGGAGGCCTCGCCCTCGTCGCCGGCATCGCCTCGCGCTCCGGCGGATCCCTCTCCCTACGCTCCGGCACCGGCCGCGTTACGGTCTACGAGAGCCGCAAAAATGCCCGCAACGTCCCCCGGTTCCCCGGAACCTTCGTCCGCGTCTCCCTGCCCCGCACACCCGAAGAAAAGGCCGCAAAATGAAGATGGAATACCCCCCAATATGCCGTTGACTTCTTCATACTCGGCGGGTACAATCCTCTCATATGATTTCACTGACGACAGTGAGGACCGATACGGTGCCTGAGGAGCGGGCTCGGCAGACCTTCGAGGTGGCCGGCGGCGACTTCGGGGGCAAGTTGATGGTCACCCGCCGAACGGGCAGGGCGGTGCGGGCGGCGCTGGAAGAGGCGCTGGTCGAGTTGCCCAAGGGCGGGACGTTGTACGTGGACACCCGCGGTGTCGAGATGATGGACTACTCGTTCGCCGACGAGGCGTTGGGGATACTGGCGTCGAGGGTGGCGGGTGGAGAATACGGGGAGAGGCACCTGGTGCTGGTCGAGGAGGACCGGGACCTGCTCGAGAACGTGGAGGCGTCGCTCATGCAGCGGTCGCTCGCGATGATCCGGGTGGACGAGATCGGCGCCGAGCCCGGCTTCGTCGGCAAGGTGCCTGACCATCTTGTGGACACCCTGCAGGCGATCTATGACGCCGGTTCGATCACGAACACGGCCCTCGCCGCCAAGCTCGGGCTCAACAACACCGCCTGCAACAACCGGGCCACCAGGCTCGCCAAGCTCGGCCTGATCCATCGTAGGACCGAAACGGCCGCCCCCGGCGGTCGCCAGTACGCCTACGAGAGGCTTGCGTAGTGTTTCTTTTTGCTTGCAGTCTCACTAGATTCAGTGAGGATAACGATGACGAACGGCACCGGAGGAGGTACAACCGTGCGTGAGGAGTACATGATCGAGCGTCAGGGCAAGCGGTTCGTCCTGTACGCGGGCCTCTTGGAGGAGGCGCACACTCGGGGTTTGCGGAGCATCGAGACGGAGCTCTTGCAGGTGCCGGCCGCGGAGAATGGCGAGGTCGCGATAGTGAGGGCCGTGGTCCGGTTTGAGGAAGGCAAGTACGTGGGCCTCGGCGACGCGAGCCCCCAGAACGTCAACCGGCAGATAGCCCCCCACATCATACGGATGGCCGAGACGCGGGCCAAGGCGCGGGCTTTGCGTGACGCGATCAACGTCGGCGTCACCGCCTTTGAGGAGCTCGGCGGGGAGGAAGCGACCGGGGAGAGGTATCCGGCCGAGTCCTTCGCCCGCGACCAGGCGGAGACAGAAGGCTCCCGGCAGGCGTCCGGCAACGGGCGGCAGGCGGCCCGCGAGGAGAACAGGGGCGAACTGCCGGCGACCAGGAAGCAGCTCAACTATCTGGAGGCGTTGGTCTCCGACGTGGTCGAGGACGGCATCGGCAAGTTCGAGGAGATGGTCGGCAAGCCCATCGGCGAGCTCACGCGCGAGGAGGCGAGCGAGTGGATCGGCCGTCTCTCCGGGAGGGCCGCTTAGTGCGGACCTGGATCGCGGCTTTGGGCGAGGAGGCCGTCCACGAGGCGGACCTCCCCGCCTGCTGCGTCCGCATCGCGCGGTCTTGCGAGGGCTCGTTCGAGTGCCCGGGCTGCGGGGCGATGTGGCGCAGGCCGCTGCCCGTAGAACCCGAGCACGACGCCTTCATGCGGGGCAGCGACGAGCAGAGAGGCGCGGCGTAGTACGACCATGACGGGGCGGGGAGGTTCGGCGTTGCACGGGATGGGAGACGACACGCGGCTCTGGAAGCTGCACCGGCAAGACCTGGGGTGGGAGATCCGGTCGTCCCGGCGTCGGCCGTGGCGGTCTTCCGGGAGACCGGAAGAGGCGGGTCGTTTGGCGGCCTTGTGGCGAGAGCTCGGGGCGGACGCCGGGCGTCTCGCCGGGATCCTCGGTCTCTCGGTGAAGGGTCGCGAGAGGAAGGGAGTGACGTGAGGAGAAAGGGCGCCCTCAGGCCGGACACGACGCTCGCGCCGGCGGGCGGGGTCGAGGAGGAGATCTACGTGCGGGCCTTGCCGGCGTGCTGCCTGCGCTCGCTCAAAGGGGCGGCGCTGGCGGAGGTCGGCGACCGGCGGCGGCTCGGGTTCGACTGCGCGTGCGGCCGGAGCTGGCGGATCACGTCCAGCCTCGACGACCGCGTGCTGGACCGCTTCGTCACGCACGCCGGGCCGCGGGCCGGCGGCTCGTACCCGGCGGCATGAACCTATCAGGACGGAAGGGGAGAAGAGATGACCGAAGCGGCGCAGGACGTTCTTACGCAGTACCTCGGTAGGATCCGGGACGGCAAACTTCTGGACGCGCGGGAGGAGAAGCAGCTGAGCCGCCGCGCGCGCGAAGGGGACAAGACGGCGCGGCGTAGGCTCATCGAGTGCAACCTGCGGCTCGTGATCTCCATCGCCAAAAAGTACCGGGGGCGGGGCGTGCTCTTTGAGGACCTCATACAGGAGGGGAACGCCGGTCTGATCCGCGCCGTCGAGAAGTTCGACCCCGAGATGGGCAACCGCTTCTCGACCTACGCGACGTGGTGGATCCGTCAGGCCGTCACCCGCGCCGTCGCCGACGGCGCCCGCGCGGTGCGCCTTCCCGCCCACGTCGTGGACGCCCTGTACCGCCTTCGCCGCGCCGAGAACTCCCTGAGCCTGGAGCTCGGCCGCGACGCGACCGAGGAGGAGCTCGCCGACAGGCTCGACGTGAAGCCCCAGGAGGCCCGACGCTTGCGCGAGGTCGGCCAGCCGATCTCCAGCATCCACGCGAAGATGGGCCCCGAGGACGGCTCGGAGATGGGCGAGATGTTGCCCGACGAAAAGGGCGGCGACGACTACGCCCGCGTCGAGGTGGGCCAGTGGGAGCGGACGCTCGTCGAGGCGGTCAGGTCCCTGCCCGAGCGCGAGGCCAGGGTCATACGGATGCGCCACGGCCTCGACGGCAGCGAGACCCGCACCCTGCGCGAGGTCTCCGAGGCGCTCGGCATAAGCCAGGAGCGGGCCCGCCAGGTCGAGATGAAGGCCCTCAGGACCATCAGGACCGGCAGGTACGCCGGCACCCTCCGCCGCGCCCTCTCTGAGGCCGTGTAGGCACCCGCCAAATGGGCTAACCTCTTGCGGGAGTCGGACCGCAGAAGGGAGCCCGTTGGAGACCACCGAGCGCAACGCCGCACGCGCAGAACAGCTTTTCGAGGAGATGGGCGGGGTAGTCCAGGGCGGCTTTCCCGCCATCCATTCCCCGGTCTATCGCACCGCCGCCGGGACCGCCTACCTGAAGACCCCGGGCGTCGTTATCTTGACCAAACCGCGGACCAACGTCCGAGGCCTCGGCGGTTTCCTGGAGGGCTTCGACCCCGAGCTTCGCTTCCCCGAGTACCTGGACGACCCGACGCAGCTCCCCGACTCCTCCCAACTTTGCAAGACGGCGGGACAGCTCTGCTACGCCTCTTTCGGACCCCGGCGCACCACAAACGAGGATGCCGCCTCGTACTTCGAACGGCTCACCTCGGCCGGGCACGGTTCCGTTCTCGAGCACGCGAGCTTCAGCTTCCTGCTCTACGGCATAAGCCGCAGCGTCACCCACGAGCTGGTACGCCATCGCGCGGGTGCCGGTTTCTCACAGGTCTCCCAGCGGTACGTCTCGGGTTCCGTGCTGCGCTTCGTGGAGCGGCCGGAGTACGGGGAGGACGAGGATCTCCACGGCCTCTTCGAGGAACGGGCGGACCGGGCCGCGGCCGGGTACGAGGAGATGGCGGGGCGCCTGCTGGGGCGCCAGGGGGAGGGGCATGCCATGCTCTCCGCGGACCAGAAGACGGACGCGCGCAAGAAGGTGCAGCAGACCGCCCGGTCGTTGTTGCCAAACGAGACCGAGGCGCCGATGGTCTTCACGGGGAACGTGCGGGCCTTGCGGCACATCATCGAGATGCGGGCCGACGCGCACGCCGAAAGCGAGATCCGGGGCCTCGCCCTCCGCCTCTTTCTCTGCCTGAGAACCGCCGACCCGATCCTCTTCGGCGACTATGAGCTTGGCGACCTCCCCGACGGCACGGTCACGGTTTCGACCCGCAACAGGAAGGCGTGACCGCCCCTTAGGGTGCTAACATCTGACACCGGAAAGGCTGCGCGAGAGGGAGGAACGCGCTGGCGAAGAGCTACGAGGATCTGGTCCCTGAGGCGAGGGCCGAGGCGGAAAGGACGGACGCGGAAACGGTCCACGAGGCGCTAGGCTCTGGCGAGAGCGTCACGGTGGTCGACGTTCGCGAGCCCGACGAGTGGGAGGCCGGGCACAGCCCGGGCGCGAAGCCCCTGCCGCGCGGGCTCCTGGAGTACCGGGCGGCCGAGGAGCTGCCCGACGAGGACACCCGTATCGTGGTCCATTGCGCCCTCGGCGGCCGGGAGGCCCTGGCGGCCAAGAGCCTCAAAGAGATGGGATACACGAACGTCGCCAACATGGAGGGCGGCATGAGCGAGTGGAGGGAGCGGGGTTACGAGGTCGAGTAGCGAGGCGGGCGTCGCGTCACGCGGGCTCCTGGCCGTCGGGCTGGGGGCCTTCGGCTTTTTCGGGCTTTTCTGGGGCGTCTTCGCGGTTCTTCTCACGGACCTGACCCGCGCGCTCGGCCTCACGCCCGGGCCGCTCGGACTCGCCCTCTTCGTAGGGGCGGGGGCTTCGATCTTTGCGATGGCCGCCCTCGGGTGGGCGGCCGACCGGCTGGGCCGCAGGGCCTTTCTCCTGGCCTCGGGCGGCATGATGGGGTTCGGGATCTCGGGCCTCGCCCTCTCCGGGGGCTACGCGGCTTTGCTCGTGACGCTCGTCGTGCTCTACTCGGCCTCCGGCCTCTACGACGTGGGTATCAACTCCGCAGCCGTGGACCTTGAGCAGACCACGGGCCGCCGCTTCATGGCGCTCCTGCACGCGGCCTTCTCGGCCGGGGCCACCCTCGGGGCGGTGGCCGCCGGCGTCCTGGTCCAGGCGGGCGCCGACTTCCGGCTGATCTACCTCGCCCTGCTCTTCCCGCTGGCCGTCCTGCTCGTGTTCTTCGCGGTTACCCGTTTCCCCGCCGGCACGGGGGATGCGCCCGGGGGGGGCGAAGGGGGGGGACGTTACGGGCTCTACCGGAACCTGCCGCTGCTCCTGGTCGGCGCGGTAGCGATGCTCGGGCTGGGCTCCGAGGGGGAGATGGAGCACTGGTCGGGCCTCTACCTGCGCGATACGCTGGGCCTGCCGGCGCTGCTCGGCGGGTCCGGGGTCGCCGTCTTCTACGCGGCCATGGCGGCGGGCAGGCTCGGGACCGCGGGGGTGGTGCGCCTCTTCGGGAACCGACGGACCCTGATCTGCGCGGGCGCGCTAACCGCCGTCGGGATGATGTTGGCCCTCGCCACCCGCGAGCCCTCGCTCGTCGTCGTCGGCTTCCTGGGGGTGGGCCTCTCGCTCTCCGGGGTCGCGCCCATAGCCTTCTCCGTCGCCGGGGACCTCGCGCCCGGACGGGCTGGGGCCGCCATCTCCGTTGTCACCACGCTGGGATACGGCGGCTTCCTGCTCGGCCCCGTCATCGTCGGCGGGCTCGCGGAGCTCGTGGGTCTGAGGACCGCGCTCCTCACCATAGCGGCGGCGGGGCTGGTCATAGCCGCCCTCGGCTACCGGGTGTCCGCCGCCAGCGACCGGCCGAAACACGCGTTTTGACACCGAGCCCGCGACCGCATACAAAACTAAAGGGGACGCTCGACCGGAACCGGTATGAGCGCCTCCGCCGCTTACGGACCGGCCGGCGCGTAGGTACCGGGGCACAACGCGTCCAACAACGGGCAGCAACGAAAAAAGGCGGCCGGCCTTCAAGGGTCTACCCTCCCCGCACGGCGCGGGAGAGTTGCTCCTCGGCGGCCCGGATCTCCTCGTCCTCGATCCTTTGGAACAACGGCTTCGCCCCGGTCGAGCGGTAGCCTTCCGGCAACTCTTTGAGGTCGAGAACCCGGGTAACCGGTCCACCGAAGAACCCCCGTAGTCGCTCGACGGCCTCGGGAACGTAGGGGGCGGCGTGGTAGGCGATGGAGCCGAGCAGGACGGAGCAGACGTAGAGGGTCGTCCGGGTGCGCTCCGGGTCGTCCTTGCGGGTCTTCCAGGGCGCCGACGCGTCGAAGAAGCGGTTGGCCCTCCGGCCCATGGCGAGCAACTCTCCCAGCGCATCGCGCGGTTTCGGGGCGAGCATCCGTTCCTCGTAGCGTCTTTCGAGCTCCCGAAAGTTTTCGAGGACTTCGCGCGCCTCGTCCGGCATCCCTTCCGGGCGGAGCACCTCGCCGTCCGCGTACTTCTCCGCGAAGGAGAGGACGCGGTTTATGTAGTTGCCGAGGTTGCCGATCAAGTCGGAGTTGACGCGACCCCCGAAGTCCCGCCAGGAGAAGACCACGTCGCCGGTCTCGGGCAGATTGGAGGCGAGGTAGAACCGCAAAGGGTCGGCCGGGAAACGGTCGAGCGCCTCGTGCAGCCACACGGCGAGGTTGCGGCTCGTGGACATCTGGACCGCCCGCCGCTGGCCGTCCACGACCACCTCGAGGTTCATGAACTCGCTGGCCGGCACGTCGTAGGGGAGCACGAACGGCTCCTCGCCGTCCTCGCCCACGCCCATGAGCTGCGCGGGCCAGACTAGGGAGTGGAAGACCGTGTTGTCCTTCCCGATAAAGTGGATGAGCCGCGTGTCCGGCTCCTGCCAGTACTCGCGCCAGCGGTCGGGCTCCCCAACGTTCTTCGCCCACTCCATCGTGGAGGAGACGTAGCCGATGCAGGCGTCGAACCAGACGTAGAAGCGTTTGTCCTCGAAGCCACGTTCCGGGACGGGGACGCCCCACTTTATGTCCCGCGTTATGGGCCGCTTGTCCAGGCCGCCGTCTATGATCCCCAGGATAAAGTTCTTGACCGAGGAGCGCCAGTGCTTCTGGCTGCCGACGTACTCCCTAAGACGGTCTGAGAACTTGGGGAGATCCAGGTACAGGTGCGTGGTCTCCCGGACCTCCGCCGGGCCGCCCGTGACCTTGGAGTGGGGCTCTATGAGCTCGTAGGCCTCGTACCAGCTCCCGCAGTTGTCGCACTGGTCGCCGCGGGCCTCCTTGTAGCCGCACACCGGGCACGTCCCCTCGACGTAGCGGTCGGGCAGGAAGCGTCCCTCGGTCGGGCTGTACATCTGCTTGGACTCCGCCTCTGAGATGTAGCCGCCCTCCTTGAGCTTGCGGTAGAAGAGTTGGGTGTTTTCCGCGTGTAAGGGTGTCGAGGTGCGCGAGAAGTTGTCGAAGGAGACGCCGAAGCGGGCGAAGGTCTCTTTCATGTGCGCCCACCAGTAGTCCACCACGTCCTTTGGGTCCTTGCCCTCCCGCTCGGCGGTCAGGGTGATCGGGACGCCGTGCTCGTCTGTGCCGCAGACGTAGACCACGTCCTCCCCCCGCATCCTCAGGTAGCGCACGAAAGCATCCGCGGGCAGGTAGGCACCAACGATCTGACCCACGTGCAGCGGCCCGTTGGCGTAGGGCAACGCGGAGGTCACGAGATAGCGCCGTCGTTTTTCGCTCATGACCAAAGAATAGCACCCGGGTAAAGGCCTCATGTTTCGCACCCCGGCCACCTTCGGGTGCTAGTATGGCCCCGTATGCGCCCCGATGACCTTCTACGCGTGGCCTTTTGTCGTCTCGTGCCGGAGGCCCGGACGCCGGAGCGGGCGCACGCCGGGGATGCAGGCTACGACCTGCGTTCGGTCGAGGGGGTGGAGCTACGCCCCGGCGGACGGGCGACCGTAAGGACCGGGGTCTCCGTCGCGATACCGGACGGGTACGCGGGGCTCGTGCTGCCCCGGAGCGGGCTCGCGGCGAGGCACGGCATCTCGCTGGTCAACACGCCGGGGCTCATCGACCCGGGGTACCGCGGCGAGATTTTGGTCCCCCTCATCAACCACGACCGCGAGGAGGGCTTCCGGATCGGGCCGGGGATGAGGATCGCCCAGCTCGTCCTCGTCCGAGCCGCCGACGCCGCCTTCGAGGAGGTGGACCTCCTGGAGGCCGGGACGGACGGCAGGGGGGAGGGCGGCTTTGGCTCGTCGGGGAGATAGCCGCCAGCTCTCAGCCGTCAGCTCTCGGCCGGGCCCGAAAGGGGCTTCGTGTTCTTGATCGGAGAGCCCTCAGGGGCGCGCATCTCCCGCCTCTTCGACGAGCAGCGGGACGCGCCGTTCTCCTACGCGGAGGTCGGGGCCTCGTGGGAGGAAACCGGGGAGAACCCGGGCTACACGGTGGACCACCATCGCGTGGCGTTGGGTGAAGGCGAAGAGGCGTTCGAACGCGCCGTGGGGGCGCTGTCTGCCTGAAAGATGTTCGATGCGGGGTGTGGGTGCGGCCCTTGCCGCCGGGCGCCCCGGACGAGGCGGGGACGACGGTGGGGGTGCTCGCGCGGCACCACGGCTTCTGGTCGCTGAACTCGTGCCGGGTGGTGCACGGGATCGAGGATAATGGCGTGGTACACGGGCGCGGCTTCGCCTACGGGAGGTTGCCCGAGCATGGCGAGAGTGGGTGAGGAACGCCTTACCGTGGAGCAACACGAGGACGGCTCGGCCTTCTGCGGCCCCTGCGTCTTCTCCCGACCGAACCACCCCCTGGCGCGGTTGGGACGCCCGTTTGCCCGCGGCCTGCAAAGACGCTTCGCGAGGGGCTCGCTGCGGGCGATGCTCCTAGCGACATCCAAAAACCTCAAAACGGGAAACCCGAAGCCTACGACCCTTTTGCTAGACTGTGGTCCGGATTGAACGGCACCACACACGCGGTTTTCGGGGTTGCGGCGCTCGCGGGCGCCGCCCTCGCGACGGGGGCCGACCCGCCCGCCTGCGTCTACCCGGCGGCCGTGGCGGCGGCTTGGCTGCCGGACGTGGACAACCCCCGCAGCACTTTGGGCAACGGCCTCAGCCGAAGGAAAAACCCCATCCTGAGCGTGCTGAGCCGGCCCTTAAGCTGGGCGCTCAGGACTGCCTCGTTCGTGCTCGTCCGGATGGTCGGGCACCGCACGCTGACGCACTCGATCCTGGGCGCCCTGCTCTTCGCCATGCCGATCTACCTCTTCCTGGCGGACTTCCCGAACCTCTCCCTCGCCCTCGTAGCGGGCTACGCCTCGCACGTCTTCGCCGACGCATTGAACATCAGGGGCGTGCCGCTCCTCTGGCCGCTCGGGCGGCCGTTCCGGCTGCTGCCGGGGGGCATAAAGAGCGGCGGGGCGGTGGAGGTCGCGGTCGCTTTGGCGGCGCTGATGGCGGCGCTCTACGCCATCCTGCAGCTCAACCCGTCGCTACGCGCCGTCCTCGGCCTCCTCTAGCCACCCGAGCGTCTCGATGCTCGCCGGGTGCGTCGGACGGCCGCGCTCCTCGTTGTTGGCGATGGACCGCCGCAAGCACTCGGCGGCGGCTTCCCGCAGGTCTTCTCGGGCCAACCGCCTCAAGCGCTCGACGCTCGGGTAATCCCGGGCGGGCTCTACCTTGTCCGAGACGTACAGGACGAGCGACAGGGGGCCCATCCCCGGACGCCCGGTGGTATGCTCCCGGACCGCGTCCAGGACCTCCCCGTCCTCCAAGCCGAGCTCCCTCCTCGCGAGCTCCGCGGCGACCGGGCCGTGCAGGAGCTTCGGGCTCTCCCGTTCCGGTTCTCCCACCGGCAGGTCCCAGCTATCGACCAGGTCCAGGAACTTCTCCGCCGACAGCTCACGGGCGGCGTCGTGCAGGAGGGCGGCGAGGCGTGCCCGTGGCGGGTGGACACCGTGGGTTCGGGCCAGGACCTCGGCCGTGTCGGCGACCCGTAGGGTGTGGCCGTAGCGTTTCTCCGAGAGCCGTTCGCGGGCAAAAACGTAGGCCGATCGCAGCGGGCAGATCTCATCACGGTCTTTCACCCCGCGGATTGTAGAATAAACGCGTGCAGAACGGACAGAGAGACATTAGAAACGCGGAGATAGTCACCATCGGGACGGAGATGCTGCTCGGGGACCTCGTCGACACGAACACGGCCTGGATCAGCCACCAGCTTGCCGGCCTCGGGGTGGGCATCTACCGCCACACCACGGTCGGGGACAACACGGACCGCATAGTCGGCGCGCTGAGGGACGCCGCTTACCGGGCCGATTTCGTCGTCACGACGGGCGGCCTCGGCCCGACCTCGGACGACCTGACCCACGGGTGCCTGGGCCTGCTGACGGGCCGCCCGATGGTCGAGTACCCGGAGGCCCGCGCGCACGTCGACGAGAAATTCGCGAAGTTCGGCCGCAAGCCCACGCCCTCGAACTACAAACAGGTCCTCTTCCCCGAAGAGACGGAGCTCATCCCGAACCCGCTTGGCACGGCGATGGGGGCGCTCGTGGAGTGGGAGGGGACGCTCTTCGCTACCCTGCCGGGGGTGCCCTCCGAGATGAAGGGGATGTTCGAGGGGACGATCGCGCCCCTGATACGGTCCCGCAGCGACGGCTCCATCGTCTCGAAGACCCTGCACTTCGCCGGCATCGGCGAGTCCGCCCTGGCGGAGAGGGTCCAGGATTTTCTCGACGCCGCTGACCCCACGGTCGCCCCCCTGGCAGGCCAGGGACGAGTCCGCCTGCGCATCACCACCCGCGCCGCCACCGAGGAGGAGGCGCACCGGAAAATTTCCCCGGTGGAGAGGGAGATCCTCGACCGCCTCGGCGACTACTTTTACGGCGAGGACGGGGAGACCCTGGAGAGCTCGGTCGGCCGCCTTTTGCGGGATCGGGGCGCGACTCTGGCGCTGGCGGAGAGCTGCACGGGCGGCCTGATCTCCAAACGCCTGACGGACATCGCCGGCTCCTCGGAGTATTTCGGTGAGGGCTTCGTCACCTACTCGAACGAATCCAAGGAGCGCCTGCTCGGCGTCCCGAAGGAGATGCTCGTCGAGCACGGCGCCGTCTCCGAGCCCGTCGCCCGCGCCATGGCCGAGGGCGCCCGCAGGATCTCCGGGGCCGATTACGGGCTTTCCGTGACGGGCGTTGCCGGCCCCGATGGCGGCACGCCGGAGAAGCCGGTCGGGCTGGTAATCGTCGGGTTGTCGGATAGGGACGGGGCGAGGGCAGAGAGGCTGGATCTCACAGCCTGGGCGCGTTCCCGCAACTCCATTCGGGAGCGCAGCGCTAACCGGGCGCTCGACCTTTTGCGCCTGCGTCTAGAGGGGCGGGACGAGGCCTAGAAAGATCCGAAAATATCTCTTGTCGCGTGTCTGTAGTGGTAGTAAAATCCTCGCTAGTCGAAAGCACGCGAGAGGAGGTGATCCAGATAGACGCATCGAGCAGTAGTAGCCGCGGGTATCTTCTGGGAGAGGTGGCTCTGACCTAGCCCCACCTAAATCCCATGTGGGATCC
>CADCUZ010000061.1 GCA_902806015.1 uncultured Rubrobacteraceae bacterium | reverse complement strand
TATCTCTCCCACCCCCGCCACCTGCGCCGGCACGGCGGACATGACGAGCGTGCTCGGGTAGGCCCCGTGCCCGCCGGGGACGTAGAGGCCGGCGCGCCGGATCGGGCGCACCCTCTGGCCCACGGTTGCGCCGCCCCGGCTCTGCTTCCACGACCGCTCCATCTCCCGCCGGTGGAACGACCGGACGTTCTCTATGGCGAAGGCGAAGCTCTCCCGAAGCTCGGGCGAAAGGGACCCGCGGGCGCGTTCGATCTCTTCGACGGGCACCCGAACGTTCTTGGGGCGCACGCCGTCGAAGCGTTCGGTGTAATCGAGTAGCGCCTCGTCGCCCCCCTCACGGACACCCTCCACGATGCCGCGGGCGACCCCGCGCACCGAAGCCGAGAGAAAACCGTCAACGCGGCGCAGCGCACCGGCGATCGCGGCCGGGTCGTTGTTGCCGCGGGCGTCCAGCTTCTTAACCGCCGCGTTCCCCATTTTTTTGCAGGGCCTCGACCAAGGTGGCGACCTCGCGGTGTCGCAGGCGGTAGGAACCCCTGTTAGAGATCAGGCGCGCGGTCGAGGTGGAGAGCTCGTCCATTATCACCAGGTCGTTCTCCCGCAGCGTGACGCCGGTCGCGGTGAGGTCCACGATGGAATCGGCGAGGCCGACGAGCGGGGCGAGCTCTATGGCGCCGTGGAGCTCAATGACCTCGACCTGCCGACCCATACCCTCGAAGTAGCGCCGCGCGATATTAGGGAACTTGGTCGCCACCCGCACGACCTCCGCATGGTCGATGGACCGCCGCACCTCTTCCACCTTAGCCCTGGGGGCCGCGAGTATCATGCGGCACGCCCCGGTCCCGAGGTCCCTGAGCTCCATGACGTTCGGGCGCTGCTCGTCGAGCACGTCCTTGCCGACGATCCCGACGTCCGCGGCCCCGTGCTCGACAAAGACGGGCACGTCCGAAGGACGGCTAACTATAAACTCCGCCCCCTCGGCCCGGTAGAACAGCTTGCGCCCGTCCTCGCGCAACACCCCGACGGGCATCCCCGCCCCGCCGAGAGCTGCCAGAGCGTCCTCGAAAATGGCCCCCTTGGGCACCGCCACCCGCAACCCGCTCACGAAAGCACCCTCTGGGCCACGGCCTGAAGGGGTACGATCTCCGGTTCCCCCCCGGCCGCAGGGGCGAGCTTGACGCCATCCGGCGCCGGGTAGCAGACCCAGCCCGACTCGACCGAACGGGCGTAGTCTACGGCCTCTGCCTGCGGCAAATCTTCCGCCAGGTGCAGGACAGGCACGCCGGAACCTCTAAGCTCCCCGGCGGCTCGGGTGGCCTCGACCGAGGCGCCGACGAGGACGAGGAGCGGGGCAGGATCCCCCTCGGGGAGCACGGAGATCAGGCGTTCGAGGGAGATCGCAAAGCCGGTGGCCGGCAGCGGCTCCCCGAAGCGTCGGAGAAGATTATCGTAGCGGCCACCGTTGGCGACCGTGAAGCCGAGGCCGGAGGCGTAGACCTCGTAAACGGCACCGGTGTAGTAATCGTGGCGCCCGATCAGGCCGAGGTCTAGCATGACGCCGTCCAGGCACCGGACCGACTCCAGGTGCCCGAGTATGAGCCGCAGGTTCTCGAGCGCCGCCGCGGCCTCTTCGTTCCCTCTGGTGTACCTGCCTGCCCGCTCCAGCACGGAGCCGTCGGCGGCCGGCCCGACGAGGCGGGGTATCTCCCGGACAGCGGCGGCGACCTCCGGCTCGATGGTGTGAGAGATCGCGTCCACCCTCACCAGGTCCTTGTCCGCCAGAGCCGCGAGCACCTCGGCTGCGACACCGGGCGCCGCGCTTCGCAGGTACCCCCTGTAGAACGCCGCCTGCCCGAGCACGAGCGCGAAGTCCGTCCCGGGGCGGAGGCCTAGGGTCTGGAGCACGTCCACGAGCAGGGCCATCGTGCCCGCGTCCTCCCCCGGGCTCGCCGAGCCGACCGCCTCAACCCCGGCCTGGCGGAACTCCGCGCTCTGCCCGCGTCCCACGCCCGTGCGGCGGTAGACGGGGAGGCTGTAAGATAGCTTGTAAGGCGGCGGGCTGTTGCGGAGCCTCTGGGCGACGAGGCGGGCGACGGGCGTCGTTACCTCCGGGCGCAGCAGGAGCATCTGGTTGTCCGGGTCGAAGAGCTTGAAGGCCGAGTCGCGGAGCTTCGGCTCCTCGATGACCTCCGAGTACTCGAGGGCGGGGGTCACCACCTCCCTGAAACCGTGCATCCTGAAGCGCCCAAGCACCTTCGCCTGGGCGTCCAGGAGCCGTGTCGACTCGGGCGGCAAGACGTCGCGCGTGCCCGGGGTGGTCGAAAATTTCCTGGGGGCCTTCTCTCTCATGCGGGGCTATCTTAACCGATACAAGGGGCCATTCACGGTCCGCCAACTACACGGCGCTACTATGGTCTGCCGCCAACCGACCGGAGCCCCTCACTACCTTGCCCGACAAGGCCGCCATCTGGTCTCGCTCGGATTTGCCGCGGTCGTGGCGTCCTTGTCTTGACCGGCAGCCCTCTGACAGAACGACAGAACGCCCCCGCCCGGCTCCCGGTAAACTGCGGGGATTGCAGGCGTATGAAAGGGGCCGGCGGTGATCGAGGTCTGGGGCAGGGCGAACTCGGTAAACGTGCAGAAGGTGCTGTGGTGCCTGGGCGAACTCGAGGTGCCGTTCGAGAGATACGATGCCGGCGGCCTCTACGGCGGGAACAAGGAACCGGGATTTCTCGCCCGGAATCCCACCGGGCTGGTGCCGCTCCTCTCGACGGACGGCTTCGACCTTTGGGAATCGAACACCATCGTCCGCTACCTGGCCGCGCGGTACGGCGTGGGGTCCCTGTGGCCGGAGGACCCCGCGCGACGAGCCCTCTCGGACAAGTGGATGGACTACCAGCTAGGCACGGTGTTCCCGGCCTTCAGGGACGCCGTGTTGGGCCTGATCCGCTCCGCCCCAGACAACCGAAACCCGGAAAAGATAGCCGCCTCCGTCCGGGCGACGGCGGATACCCTGACCGTGCTCGACGCCCACCTCGAAGAGCGCGCCTACGTCGCCGGAGACTCCCTGAGCGTCGGCGACGTTGCCCTCGGACCCACGATCTACCGCTGGCTCACCCTGGAGATCGACCGCCCACCGCTGCCAAACCTGCAGGCGTGGCACCGCCGCCTCGAAAAACGGGCCGCCTACCGCGAGCACGTTATGGTCCCTTACCGGATGGAGACCCCCGCCTGAGACACCTCCCGGGCGCACGACCCCTCGTTCTTGCTGGCCGCTACTCGAAGACGACCGTCCGGTTGCCGTCTACGAGAACCCTGTCTTCCAGGTGCAGTCGGACGGCGCGGGCGAGGACGCGGCGTTCGACCTCGCGGCCGAGGCGGACGAGGTCCTCCACGGTGTCGCGGTGGGAGACGTGGGCGACGTCCTGGTGGATTATAGGACCCGCGTCCAACTCCTCGCCCACGTAGTGGGCGGTCGCCCCGATGGTCTTAACGCCCCGTTCGTGCGCCCGGCGGTAGGGGTCCGCCCCGGCGAAGGCCGGCAGGAAGGAATGGTGGATGTTTATGAGCCTGTCCCTGTAGGCTTCCACGAACCTCGGCGTGAGGATTTGCATGTACCGGGCCAGCACGACGACGTCGATCCCGTTCTCCGCAAGAAGGTTCAGAACCCTGGCCTCCTGCTCCGCTTTGGTATCCCTGGTGACGGGCAGGTGGTGGAAGGGGACGCCGTGGGCCTGCGCGCACGGGGCGAGGTCCGGGTGGTTGGAGACGACGAGCGGTATCTCGGCGTCGAGCTCCCCAGCGCCACAGCGCCACAGGAGGTCCGTCAGGCAGTGGTCGTAGCGGGAGACGAGGATCGTCATCCTCTTCGGGGTGTCGGTGTGGGCGAGGCGCCAGTCCATGCCGTGGCGGCGGGCCAGGGGACGGAAGGCGCCGGCGAACTCGTCGCGGGCGAGGCCGAAGCCTTCGCCCTCGATTTTCAGGCGCATAAAGAAGGTCCCCTCGCCGCTCACGTACTGGTCGGCCGAGAGGATGTTGCCGTCGTGCATCGAGATAAAGGAGGAGAGGACGGAGATCAGGCCCTTTTTGTCCGGGCAGGAGACCGTGAGGCGCAGGTTGTAGGCCAAGGCGTTAGGAGCGTTCCCGGATCTGGGTCACGGCCGGGTCGAAGAACAGGTCCAGTAGCCAGTCCGCCGCGATCCTGGCCCGGCTCTGCGGGCTCTCCAGCTTGTACAGGTAGGTCGCCCGCCAGAAGAGGGACGCCACGAGCCCGCTGAACTTGACGTTCATCACCTGGTTGACGGCGAAGTCGCTCCCTATTTCCACGAGCTGACCGACGGGCTTGTAGTCGAAGGGTCTCATCTCTTGGCCGTCTATGGCGGCGAGGATGTTCCTCGCGACGACCTTGCCCTCCTGCACGGCGGCCTGGGCGTTGGGCGGCACCGGGGCGCCGTCCTCTTCGACGGTGGCTGCGCAGTCGCCGATGCCCCACACGTTATCCTTGCCCTCGACGCGCATGAAGGCGTCCGTCTTCAGGCCCTTCCGTTCGTCGGCAGGAAGGGGAAGATCGTCGAGCCTCTCGCTCGCGCGGGCGCCGGCGGTCCAGATGGCGTTCTCCGTCGGGATCTCGTGCCCGTCCGAGAGGACCACGCGGTCTGACTCTATCTCCCTGGCCTTGACCTGGTTGCGCACCTCTATCTGCAGGTCGGCGAGCTTCTTGCGGGCGGTCCGCCTGAGGGCCGGGTCGAGCTCTTTGAGGATCTGCTCGTTGCTGTCGACGAGCACGATCTTAATCCGGTGCGGGTTTATGTTCGGGTAGTCGGGCGCCAGTATGTCGTGGACGAGGGCGTGGAGTTCCGCCGCGACCTCGACGCCCGTGGCACCGCCGCCTATGACGACGAACGTCAAGCGCGAGTCCGGCACGTTCCCGTGCGAGAGCGTGGTCTCCTCGTAGCGCTCAATGACCCTGTTCCTTATCGCCTCGGCGGCGCTGATGCCCTTGATGCTGATGGCGTACTCCTCGACGCCGGGGATGCCGAAGTACGCCGGCTCCGCCCCAAGCGCCAGCACGAGGTGATCGTAGGGGAACTCCCGACCGTCGGCGGTCACGCACCGTTTTTCCAGGTTCAGTCCCTCCACCTCGGCTCGTCGGAAGCTGGCACCGTCCCGGATCAGGGCCCGCCTCAAGGGCTGCGCCACGTTCTTGGTGTCTATGTCGCTGCTGATGCATCCGGCGAGCATGGGCCAGAAGGTGAAAAAATTCTCCCGCGAGATAACCATGACCCCCACATCGTCGCGCCCGCGGGTCATCCTGCACAGGCTTTTTGCGGCCGTGTAGCCGGCGAAGCCGCCGCCCAGGATAAGGACGCGGTTGGGGAAATCCCGGTAGGGCGCCCGCTCCCAAGGCTCGTAACGACGGCCGTCTCCGGAGAAGATCAGGCGCCGCAGCGCCTCCGCCGCGACAGCCCCACCCACCGCCGTGAGCGCCCCCCTTGCGAACCGGTTCAACCCACGCCTCCCTCGTACACGAACCAACCCCGATATGGTAATGCGCCTCACGCCCGAATGGAAACGCACCGCCGGTCCTGACGGAATGCTATCCCTGCTCTACGTTCCCTCCCCATGAGCCTGGACAAACACACCCGAGCCCTGGTCGAGCACCTCTCCGCCGCCGACCTCGACTCGGGGGCGGCGGTCCTCCACTGGGACCAGCAGACGTACATGCCCCAGGCGGCGTCGCCGCCCGCGCGGAGGCCTCGCCACCCTGAGCCGCCCCTCACACGGCATTACCGCCTCCGACGAGACCGCCCGGCTGCTGGACGCCGCCGGAGACCCGAAACCGGGCTCGGACGCCGAGGCCGTAGTCCGCGTCGCCCGCCGCGCCCGCGTACGCGCCACGAAGCTCCCCACACTTTTGGTGGCCGAAATATCGCGCGCAACCACCCTTGCGGAGCCGGCCTGGCGGCGGGCACGCGCCGATCGCGACTTCGGCTCCCTCGTCCGCCACCTGCGGACGATTCTGGACCTCCAGAGGGCGGCGGCGGAACACCTCGGCTACGATGACCATCCCTACGACGGCCTCCTCGACCGCTACGAGCCCGGCGCCACAAAGTCCCGCCTCGAACCCATGTTCGAAGATCTCAAAAGCGGCACGGCGGGCATGGTGCGCGCCGCCGCGGACGGCCGCACGGCTTCGCTTCGGGGCACTTTCGATGAGGGGATGCAGGAGACCTTCGGGAAGTTCATAGCCTCCGCGTTCGGCTACGACTGGGCGCGCGGCCGGCAGGACCGGGCGCCGCACCCGTTCTGCATAACCTTCGGCGGGCCAGGGGACGTGCGCATCAGCACCCGCCTCTCCCCCGCCCTCTTCGCCACCCTGCACGAGGCCGGCCCACCCAAAGATGACAACCGCGGCGTCCTCCAGGACGACCACTGGGCCATCGGCCTTTTCGGCTACTTCCCGACCTACACTTTGGGCAACGTCCTCTCGGTGCAACTCTTCGAGGCGGCTCTGAAAGAGCACCCGGAGATCCCGGGCGAGATAGAACGTGGTGAATTCGGCACACTCCTCGCCTGGCTGCGTAAAAACGTCCACCTTAACGGTAAAAAGCACGACCCCGAAGCCCTCATCGAGAACGCAACCGGCCGCCCCCCGGACACGGGCCCGTACCTCCGCTATCTGGGAGAAAAGTTCGGCGAGGTGTACGACTTGTAGCCTTCAGAGCTCTTGCCCGGATCCAGGCATTTTCTTAAGGCGTCCCCGCTCCACGGGAGGCTGACTGCTGAAAACTGACCGCTCTACCCCAGCACCCACGTGTCCTTGGAGCTTCCGCCGGCGCTGGAGTTGACGACGCGGGTACCGGGGCGGGCGACGCGCGTGAGGCCACCGGCCATGACGTGGTCGAGCACCGGGGGGACGAACGCCCGGAGATCCACGAAGGCTTCCTCAGATTCGTCCCTACTGTCGTGGGTGACGTGGGTCGAGAAGTCCAGGCATTCCTGGGCCACAAAGCCCGCTGGGTCTTGCTTTACTCGGCGGATGGCCTCGTCGAGGTCCTCGGGGCTGGCCTCCAGACCGACGAGCATCCCCTGGGCGCAGTGCCATTCGCGGGGCTTGAGAACGAGCTCCGGCAGGCGGTTCAGGAACTCCGCCCGGGTCTCCTCATCGACCAGCGAGTAGGTTGGGGCGTTCCGCAGAGTGGGTCTCTCGCCGACGTAGTTTTCGATCATGGCGGGCACGAACGGGAAGACGGCCTTATCGTCGGTCACCCCGGTCTCGAATGCTTTGGCATAGCCTATCTCCCCGTTCAGGTAGACCTCTTTCACCTCCGGCACTACTCCCGGCTACGGGACACCCTGCTTGCCGGCGCCCGGCCCGGGGTGGACAAGCCCAATGCTGCGGTCGTCACCCGCGGCAAGCGGGACTCCGTGTTCTTCGAGCACGACCGGATCGCGCGCTGCTGCGGCCCCCGGTTTCTGACCCTCTCGGACTGCTTCGTGCGCGACGGAGAGGTTCGGGTCCGCCCGGACGTCGCCTGGACGCGATGCCGCTTGGCACGCGGGCGTTGTCCTCCAAAACGACGTACTCACCGGATTCGAGGTGGACGACGTCAGGGCCCTAGACGTGGACGGGCGTCTCTCTGGGTAAGCGTGGGCTCTTAGAAGACGCTATCCCGAAAGGCCTCGTCCGGCACGAGGTTCTGGTCGCCACCGTAGACCTCGCGCAGCCAGGCGTTGATGGCGCGTCCGCCCTGGTAAAGCCCAGCGGAGAGGACCTGCCAGTGGCAGGCGGGGATTTGTCGCCGATCACGGCGCCACAATACGCCACGAGCCGCGGGCCTGTAATTGGCCGGTAGAAAATTCCGTGCCTCGTCGGGAGGTGCCGGGTCAATCCCGTCGGGACTCGGGGTTTTCGCGGTCGAGGCTACGCTTGGCAAAGAGGTTTATCACGTAGAGGACGACGCCCAATCCTATCAGCAGGGCCGCCAGCCCGAAGACCATGATGTCGCTGATGGCGGTGTAGATCAGGAGGGCGCTCGAGACCACGATACCGAGGATGGGAAACACGTTCGGGGTGGTGAAGTGCTCGTGGTCCACCGGGTCGCGGCGCAGCAGCAGAACGGAGACGTTCACGACGACGAACGCCGAGAGGAGCAGCACCACGGTCGTCGAGCTTAAGGTGCTCAGGGCCTCGTCGTTCCGGCCCACCGTGATGAGCAACGCGAGGACCACCAGGGATGTAAAGGCGATAGCGATCCAGGGCGTGCGTCGGCGCGCATGGACCGTGGAGAAGATCCTGGGCAGGACGCCCTGGTCCCCCATCCCGTAGACGACGCGGGAGGCCATGATCAGGTTGATCAGGGCCCCGTTGGAGACCGCGAGCAGCGCGATGGCGGCGAAGAGGGAGGTGGGTATCGGGAGCGGCCCCCGCTCGACGACCTCAAGCAGCGGGCCGTCCGACCCCGCCAGGGCCCCCGTCGGAACCACCATCGAGGCGGTAAAGGTGACGAGCAGGTAGATGACGCCAGCGGCCAGCAGGCCGCCGAAGATGGCCAACGGGTAGGACCGGCTCGGGCCCTGCACCTCCTCGGCCACGTTCACGGAGTCGTCGAAGCCGATCAGAGCGTAGAAGGAGAGAACCGTGCCGGCCAGGATCGCCGGCAGCACCGCTGACCCCTCTTTGAACTCGAAGGCTCGCCCCGGGTCGCCAGTACCGGCGCCCAGCGCGGCCACCCCGATCAGGATAATAAGGAGCAACCCGAAGAGCTCCACGCACGTCAGCACGACGTTTATCCGCACCGATTCGGAGATGCCGTAGAAGTTGATGAAGGACACCAGCGCCAGAAATACCAACGCCGAGAGCAGCGTCGGCACGTTGACGAACTGGCTCAGGTAGTCGCCGGAGAATGCCAGGGTGAGGACGCTGGCAGAGGTGATGCTCGAGGCGGCCACGGCGAACGCCACGATAAAGCTGACGAAAGGGTTCCGAAAAGCGTTGTGGGCGTAGGTGGCCGACCCGCCGGCCCGCGGGTACTTGGTCACCAGCTCCACGTAGGAGGCCGCGGTAAAGATGGCGAGCACGAAGGCGGCCAGGAACGCCGTCCAGATGGCCCCACCCACGACCGCCCCCACCTCGCCCACGAGCGCGTAGATGCCGGCTCCGACTATGTCCCCGATCACGAAAAACAGGAGCATCACCCGTCCTACACCGCGTTTTAGTGGCGGGTGCCCCGACCGTCCTTCTCTGGTTTCCGATGCCTCCATGCGCCTCTCCTCCCCGCCGCCGCGCGGACGGCCCCGTCGCTCTTTTTGACATGTTACCGGAATCCTATGCCCGCTTCTCGACATCGACGGTTGGGAGCAGACACCCTATGGAGTAGGCTCGGTGCGGATCGAAGGAGGAGAGTTATGGAAGTACGGTTGGATCTGGTGGGCATCGTGACCGCCGACATGGCAGCCTCGCTCGACTTCTACCGTCGGCTCGGGCTCCCGGTTCCCGAAGGCTCGGAGGGGGAGCCGCACGTCGAGGCGAGCACCCCGGGCGGTCTGCGGGTCGCGTGGGACACGGCCGAGCTTGTCGCGCAGATCTACCCGAACTACAGCGCCCCGTCCGGCGGCCACCGCGTCTCCCTCGCTTTCCTGTGCCACTCGCCTACGGCCGTTGACGAGAAGTACGAGGAGCTGAGCGCCCTCGGCCACGGACGCAGGGAACCCTGGGACGCGTTCTGGGGCCAGCGCTACGCCGTTCTCGAGGACCCGGACGGCAACCACGTGGACCTTTTCGCCCCGTTGTAGGCAGCGAATAGCGTCCTACGGCAGCGCCACCCTGATCCCGGCGAGCGTTTCGGCCGCCGGTCCGGCGCCGTAGGCGGCCCGTTTCTCCGCCACCGCGCCGGTCGGCTCGGGCCGCAAGGACGGCGGCGGGTCTTCCGCAAGCGTTGTGCGGGCGAGCCCGTCGTCCTCCAGGCTGTTGACCGCGGCCCACAGGCGGGAGAGCTCGACGTCGGCGTCGTCCCGTCGCAGCCTGCTTCCGATCTCCCGCAGCTCCAGGGCGCCGGCGGTCCCGGCGTCGCGGAGCTGGGCGAGCACCTTGCCCCGCAGGTAGCGGTTGGAGTCTTCGTACCTGAGTCCGGACTCCCTCCTAGAGGCGCGCGGCACGCCGGCCAGAACCTCCGGCATCCCGGGATGGGCGCGGCACTGGTCCGCGACCGGGCAGTCCTGACAGCGGGGCCTGCGCGCTGCGCAGTGTAGGGCCCCGAACTCCATCACCGTGTGGTTTCGAGCAGCGCACCTTCCCCGTGGTCAAGTGGAGCAAGGTCGGGTGTGAAGGCGTAGCTAGCCTCCGGAGGAGCATCCAGGCGAAGGGTTACCTTGAGCTTGAGTTTGTGGTAGAGGCGGTGACGCTCCTCGGGGTCGAGTCCGTCGAGCATCATCGGCGAAAGCGCGGCGTAGTGCGTCAAAACTGCCTCTTTGTCGCGGCCCATCGCCTCTATGCGTTCCCCCTGGTCTCTGAGGGCAGCTAGCTCGCGCTGGGCGATCTTGCGGCTCTCTTCTAGGGACGCGAGCTTTGCCCTGAGCTCGACCAAGGTAATAAGCCCTTCGGCAGCCATGTCCTGATAGCGGCTCCTCTTGCGGTCGGTCTCGTCAAGCTTCCGCAGCCAAGCCTGGGCCTCCCGGCCAGGATCGCCACGCATCCCCTCCCGCATCAGCCCCATCATCCGTTCGAGATCCTCGCGGAGCGTCTCTGGATTGGTAAGTAGCCCGCGGACGTAGTTCCAGACTCGGGCTTCTATCTCTTGGGCAGCATAACTCTTGTAGTTAGCACAGCCGGCGGTGCCGTTCCTGCGGTGCCGGGCGCAGAGGTAGTAGTGGTTGTGTTTGTTGCGCACCGGCTTGGAGTCTGGCTGCATCCTTGTCCCGCAAAGACCGCAGCGGGCAAGTCCGCCCGAAAGCTCCCAGAACCGGCGATTCGCCGACGGAGACCTGTGGTTATCCTTGATGGCCTCCCGGGCGGCGTCAACCAGCTCGCGGGGGATGCCGGGATCAGGCGTGGGCACAGCGACCTGCTCCTCTTGGGGACGGATAGTGGTCTTGGTCTTCGTGCGGTAGATACCGTTCTCCGCTACTTGTTTCTGGGTGACTCTCCGGCGCCCAAACCAATAGACGCCGTAACGTGTAACTTCGTCCAGTGTCGCGGCCACGTCTGGAGAGACGAGCGCTTTGATCTCCAAGCCGCTGTGGGCCTTGTACACATCGTTCTTGAGGACCTTCCGTACCATGACCTCGGACCAGAACCTGGCGCCGCCCGGCGTGGGCACCCCCTCGCGGTCGAAAGCCTTCTTCACCGCGTTGATGGCGGCGCCTTCGGCAACCATGCCGAAGATGCGTTCTACCACGCGCATCTCGTCTGCTTTCACGACGTAGTTGTCCCTCTGGGCGTTGTACGAAAAGCCGAAGGGCGGGCGGTGAGTGGCTACGATCTTGCCCTGTCGCGCCTTCTGGAGCTTGCCACGGCGCGTGCGTTCCGCGATCTTCTTGCGCTCCCAGTTAGCGATGATGTCCAGCATCCCGCCGTGCAGCTCGCCCTCGGGGCTATCGTCCATCTGCGCGTTGAGGGGGATGAGCTTACAGCCGTGCTCGGCGAACTCCTCCGCCAGGAGCCCAGCGTACACACCGCGCGCCAGGCGGTCCCTAAAAAGGGTCGCCACGGCATCCACGCCCCCACCC
>CADCUZ010000060.1 GCA_902806015.1 uncultured Rubrobacteraceae bacterium | reverse complement strand
GGGTCCCCGCGCAGTTTCAGCTTCCCCAACGTGTCCAGCGCCGACTCTCCCGAGTCCGCCCGCAGGACGCGGTAATCTCTGGCGTATCGCCGCCTGAGGTCCCGCTCCACCGCGCGCAGGACCTGCGGGTCGTCGTCCACCGCCAGTATCACCGGCTTCACCATGCTGACCCGCCCTTCGGAATACGATTGCTAAATGCTTGTTTCAGCCCCAAATACGCGTTCTATCAGCGCTGGAAAGAATTGTAGCACCACCGACAAGCCAGCCGTTTGGGCAGGTTGTGGTCGGGCTGCCCTTAGGATCAGGAGAGACTCGGCAGCACTCGAGAGATCCAATCCCTAGCCTCTTCGAGCTCTTCGTAGGTGAGGGGGTGGCCAGTGTTGCGCCAGCGCAGGTCGAGGTCTGCGCCTGCTTCGCGTAGGATGGCGGCGAGGCGTTCTGTGTTGTCCGGTGCGATCATAGTGTCCCGGCGGCCCGCCGCCAGGAAGACGGGCATCCCGGAGAGGTCGGGCGTCGCTTCGGGCTCGAAGGGGACCATCGCCCGGAAGAGGACGGCGGCCCGCAGCAGGCCCGGATGGAGCACCATCAGGCTCGCGGCGATGTTGGCGCCGTTGGAGTAACCGACGCCGACGAGCTTCTGGCGGTCGAAGCCGTATCGGTTGGCGGCCTGCTCCACGAAGTCTGCCAATTCGTGGGTGCGGAAGAGGAGATCTTCGTGGTCGAATACGCCTTCGGCGAGGCGGCGGAAAAAGCGGGGGGCGCCATGCTCGGAGACCTTGCCCCGGGGGCTCAGGATGGCGGCGCCGGGGAGGAGCTGCTGGCCCAGTGGGATCAGGTCGTCCTCGCTCCCGCCCGTCCCGTGCAGGAGGAGCAGCGTGACGCCGGACCCGTCCCGGTCTCCGGGCAAGTAGTTGTTGGCGAAGCCCGCAAGCTCGGCGCTCATGCGTCCTCCTTGCCCGGCACGCGCAGTGGGGTGAGAACCTCTTCGATCTCGCCCCTTCGAGCCTCCAGCCAGGGCGGGAGCTTGAGCTCCTCGCCGAGGTGTTCGGCGTCCTCGTCGGCGGCGAAGCCGGGAAGGTCGGTGGCGATCTCGAACAGCACGCCGCCAGGCTCGCGGAAGTAGATGGACCTGAAGTAGTTCCGGTCGAGCACGGGCGTGACGTCGTAGCCGAGCCCCGCGACCTCCTCGCGCACGGCGAGGTGCGTCTCTTCGTCCGGGACCCTGAACGCGATGTGGTGCACGGTGCCGACGCCGGTGCCGCCCCCCGGGAAGCCCGTCGCGTCCATCACGTCCACCAGGTTGCCGGGGCCGCCCTCGCCCGCCGCGAGGCGCACCCTATTTTGCGCCTCATCCACCCGTCGGAACCCGAGGTGATCCGTCATCAGCCCTATAGTAAGTTCTGCGTCGCGGGCGGCGAGGGCGGCGTGGTGGAAGCCCCGGATCGAGTGCTCGGCTGGGGCGGTGCCGCCGTCGTAGCCGTCGCGGCCGTCGTCGGTCGCTACTATCTCGAGCCTGAGGCCGTCCGGGTCCTCAAAGGCGAGGACCGTCTCGCCGAAGCGGTCGCGGGGCTTCTCGAAGCGGACACTGTTCCCGATAAGGTGCTCGGTCCAGAAGCCGAGGGAGGTCGCGGGGATAGAGTAGGCGGTGGTGACGATCTGCCCCGAGCCTACGCGACCGCGCGGGGCCCCCTCCCAGGGGAAGAAGGTCATTATGGTGCCGGGTGCCGCCGCCCCGTTCCCGTAGTAGAGGTGGTAGGTGCCGGGGTCGTCGAAGTTCACGGTCTTCTTGACCAGCCGGGTTCCCAGCACGCCCGCGTAAAAGTCTAGGTTGCGTTGCGGACCGCCGCTTATAGCCGTTACGTGGTGGATGCCCGATGTTCCCGCGTTCATCTCTCCTCCGTCCATAATTTTCCTGCCCCTTCTCGGCCCGAGGGGCATGTTACCACCGTCTTTTTCCGCTGGGACGTCTTCGTCGCTGCAGGCGTCTGCTTATATCGTGCGGGTTCCGGACGACGTTGGTTGGAAGGGGCTGGGCCGTTGGTGGTTCTCGAGTTCGCTTGGGCGCTGGCCGCGATCCTGGCGGCTTGCCTGTTCATGCTCGGGGCCGCCCTCTCGAGCGGGAACGCGGGCTTGGCGGGGGATGTCGGGCTCGGAGCTATGTTGGCTGCGCTATTCTTGCGGGTGACGCCGGCGATGTTCGTGGTCGGGGCGTCGGCCTACGGCTTCAGGAACCGCAGGTAGCACGGGGCGGAGATCCGGTGTCGCTAGGAGAACGTGGACTTTGCGTGGTCCAAGGTCTCGGCCAAAGACGTAACCATGGACGAGGAGACCATTCCCCGGGACGTGCTGTTTTTCCTCATCTTCTTCGCCGTCGCCACAGCGGTGGGCGTTGTGAGGCTGCCGTTCGTCGTCAAGGCGGCCGTGGCGGTACTGCCGGTCGCGGCCTACGCCTACTACGTCCGGCGGGCGATCAGCTCCGGCGGCGCGCTCAAAGAGTTGCCGGAGCTGATCGCTGTGTGGCGTTTCGGGTCGCGGCCCCCCAACGTGGGCCGTCGTCGGCCAGCTCGTTCTCGCACTAGCCCTGATAGTGGTCGGGGCGCAGGTCTTCGTAGAGGCCGTGGAACTCACGTGCGAGGCCGTCGGCGTACCGGCCGGCCTCGTCGCCCTCGTGCTCGCGCCGATCGCGACAGTGCTGCCGGAGGAGCTGAATTCCCTCATTCGGGTGAGGGATGGCAAGTGCACCCTGGCCTGACCGCCGAAAGGAGCCGTCAGGCTGCGTACTCAAAGCGGATCTGGCAGGGCATAGCGTGCCGACAGGCTCCCGAAGGGAGGCCCGCTACTGGACGTGTGGGGAGACGAGTACGGGGCCGCGCGAGGCCGTAACGACCTTAGTCGAGACGCTGCCGAGCCTCGTGCGCGTTATGCCCGCAAGACCCCGACTGCCGACGGCTACGAGGGAGGGTTTGGATTCCCGGCCTGCTGCCTCCAGGAGGACGGTGGCGGGGTAATCCCCTGACAGCTCCGTCTCCGGGCGGCCGCCGAGGATTGCTTCCAGTTCGTCTGCGCGCCGCTTCAGGCGCTCCTCGTCGCGCTCGCGCATGTCCGCGAAGTTGTCCTGGACCGTCGACCTCGTCTCGCCGGGGGGCACCTCGGGCAGGTCCGGGTGGGCGTAGAGCAGGAGCGCCCGGGACCCGTAAAGGGCGCCGATGCTCGCCGCGAGGTCGCCCGCCTTGCGCGCGTCGTCGGAGAGGTCGTCTCCGATGACCAGCCTCTCGGGTGGCCAGACGTCGTTCCCGCCCCTCAAGACCAGCACCGGGACGCGGGCGTGGTGCACGATCTCCTCGGACTGGCTGCCCATCAGGATGCGCTGCACCGTGCCAAGGCCCCGGCTGCCGACGACCAGGAGTCCTGCCCCGATCTTCTCGCTCAAGGCTATGACCTCGTTGGAGGTCCGGCCCCCGCGCAGGTGGGCCTCGGCGACCGTCGCGCCTGTGGCCCGGATCTTCTCTACCTGCTCGTCCAGTATCTCTTGGCCCTGGCGTTTAAGCTCCCTCTTGACGAAATCGTGGGCAAAGCCAGGTACGTCGTGCCAGACGTGGACGACGTGCAGCTCGGCGTCAGCCCTCTTCGTCAGATCCGAGGCCGCCTGCGTCGCCCGGACCGCGTCCGCGGAGCCGTCGGTGGCGAGCAGGATCTTCTGTGGAAACGCGCTCATCTCTTCTCCTCCCTATAGTAACGGGGTCATTCTCTCACGACGCGACGGGTTCCCGAAATTGGCGACGGTAGAGGTCTGCGTAGAGGCCGCCGCGGGCCAGCAGCTCCGCGTGCGCGCCGCGCTCGACTACGCGGCCGTCCCGCACCGCGAGGATCAGGTCCGCGTTCCGGATAGTCGAGAGGCGGTGGGCGATCACGACGCTCGTCCGCCCCTTCAGGAGCGTGGCCAGCGCCTGCTGGATGACCCTCTCCGTTCTGGTGTCTATGTTGCTCGTCGCCTCGTCCAGGATGAGGATCCGTGGATCCGTCAACACGGCCCGCGCGAACGAGAGCAACTGCCGCTGACCCTGGCTCAAGCTACCGCCCCCCTCGCCGAGTGGCGTGTCGTACCCGTCCGGAAGCTCGGAGATAAACCCGTGCGCGTCCAGCGTCCTGGCGGCGGCCTCTATCTCGTCTCGCGAAGCGTCCAGGCGGCCGTAGCCGATGTTGTCCGCGATGGTGCCGGAGAACAAGAAGGGTTCCTGCAAGACGATGCCGATGTTTTCCCGCAGGCCCTTCCGGGCGTACTCCCGCACGTTCCGGCCATCGATGCTGACGGCCCCTTCGGTCGCGTCGTAGAAGCGGGGGATCAGGCTAGCGATGGTCGTCTTTCCCGCGCCCGTCGGGCCGACGAGCGCCACGGTCTGCCCCGGCTCGATCCCGAAGTCCACGTCCTGGAGCACCGGGCGCCCCGGCTCGTAGGCGAAGTTGACGCGCTCGAAGGTAACGCGGCCCTCGATCCGCCCGACCTTTCGGGCCTCCGGGGGATCCGGTGGCTCCGGTTCCTCGTCGAGGATGCTGTAGATGCGTTCGGCGCCGGCGAGGGCGGATTGGGCTTGGGTGTAGAACTGGGAGGCGAGCTGGACGGGGCGGAAGAACTGCTGGACGTAGATCAGGAACGCCGTGAGGACGCCAACCGAGATCGAGCCCGCAAAGACAAGGTAGCCTCCGTAGCCGATCACGAGCGCCGTCGCCAGCGTGGAGAGGACGTCGATGGCGGGGGAGAAGGCCGACGTGATCGCCACGGCCTGCACGTTGGCGTCCCTGTTGGCCGCGTTGCGCTCCCGAAAGCGCGCGATGTTCCTCTGCGTCCTGTTGAAGGCCTGCGCCTCGCGCACCCCCACGATGTCCTCCTGCAACCCGGCGGAGACGTCCCCGACCGTCTCGCGCGTCAGGCGGAAGGCCCGCCTCGCCCGGCGGGCGAAGAAGGAGGTCGTCAGCAGCATGATCGGGATGACCGCGAAGCAGGCGAGCGCCAGGTTCCACTGCAAGACGAGCATCGCCACGAGAATACCCACGAGGCTGAAGATGGAGCCGAGCAGCTGCGTGATCCCCTGGGAGAAGAGCTGGTTGAGGGTGTCCACGTCGTTGGTGACGCGGCTCATCAGGTCGCCCACGGGCCGCCGGTCGAAGAAGCGCAGGGGCAGGTGCTGGAGCCTGTCGAAGATCCTGGCCCGCAGCGACGCCAGCAGCCGCTGGGCGACCGAACCGACGCCGTAGACCTGCCCCCGCGAGGCGACCGTCCCCAGCGCGTAGATCGCGAGCAGGAAGAGCATCGTGCGGGCGAGCCCGGCGGCGTCACCCTCCAGGATGTAGAGGTCGATGGCCCGGCCGATCAACCACGGCCCGCCCGCCTGCGCGACGGCCCCGAGCACCACGAGGATCATGACCCACGCGAACGTCCACCCGTACGGCGAGAGCTCCGAGAGCAGGCGCCGGGCGGTCGTGGCGCGGTCAGTTGCCTTCTCCTGCGGCGCTTCGGCGATGGACTGGATGCCCCTAATCTTCGGCCTCCCCGGACGACTTCGTGTTGTGGATAAACCAGTTCTTGCCGACGTTGCGGAAGGTGGCGTACCGGCCGCCGAGCCGCCCGCCGCGCAAGCGCACGATCACCGTCTCCTCCCCGAACTCCTCGGCATCGTGAGTACCCCCGTCCCAGATGCCCTTCTTGATGGCCCTTGGTATGCCCCCAACCGGCGTCTCGTCCGCGAAATCCGGGCGCGAGAGGCCTTGGTCCTCAACTCGCATGGCGAGGCGCTCCTTTTCGTGCCCTCCGGCGTGCCCTCGGGTACGGCCCAGGAGACCAGCGCGACGTCCCGTTCGAGGCGCAGATCGTAGTGGTGGGCCGTCGCGTAGTGTTCCTGTGTGACGAATCGCGGCATCCTAACCGTCGCCTCCGCCAGCGGCTACCGGTTCGTCCACGAGCTGGGAGCCAAGGATCTCGTTGTAAAGTTCTGAGTCGCGGCGCAGTTCCTCGTGCGTGCCCATCGCCCCGATCGTGCCTTCGTCGAGGACCAGGATCAGGTCGGCGTCCCGCACCGTCGATACTCTCTGGGCGATTACGAAGACGGTGCGGTGCTCCTCGCGCATCAGCCTGTCCAGGGTCTCCTGGATCGCCGCCTCCGTCTCCGCGTCCACCGCGGACGTGCTGTCGTCGAGGATGAGCAGGCGGGGGTCCACCAGCAGGGCCCTTGCTATCGCGATCCTCTGGCGTTGGCCGCCGGAGAGGCCGACGCCGCGCTCCCCGATCACGGTCTCGTACCCGTCGGAGAGCCCCCGGATGAATTCGTCGGCCTGCGCCGCCTTCGCGGCTTGGCGGACCTCCTCGTCCGTGGCGTCGGGCTTTCCGAAGGCGACGTTATCCCTGACGGTCCCGGAGAAGAGCCTGGCCTCCTGAAGGACCGTACCGATCTGGGCCCGCAGGGAGGAGAGCGTTACGTCGCGCACGTCGTGGCCGTCGAGCCTGACCGCCCCGCCTGTCACGTCGTAGAAGCGCGGCAGCAGGTTGACGAGCGTGGACTTGCCCGAGCCCGTCGTACCGAGGATCGCGACCGTGCCGCCCGGCTCGACCGCGAAGCTCACGCCGTGCAGGATCTCGCGCTCGCTCCCCGGGTAGCGGAACGAGACGTCGTCGAACTCGACCCTGCACCTGAGGGGCGGCAGGGGGGAGGCGCCCGGCTTGTCCGTGACCTCCAAAGGGGCGTCCAGGATCTCGAAGACCCGCGCCGCCGAAGCCCCGGCGCGCGAGATGCTCGCGGACAAGAACCCTATCGTCAGGATCGGGAACAGCATGAAGCCGAGCAGGGTGTTGAAGGCGATGAGCTCCCCGATGGAGAGCCCGCCGTTTATGACCTGCCAGCCGCCGAACCAGACGATGGCGAGCGTCCCGAGGTTGGCGAGCAGGAAGACGAAAGGGAAGTTGTTGGCGAAGACGCGCACGGTCTGCAGGTTCTTGTCCAGAAGCTCGTCGTTGACCGCCTTGTAGCGGGCCGTCTCGTAGTCCTCGCGGGCGAAGGCCCGGATCACACGCACCCCAGAAAGGTCCTCCTGGAGCACGGTGTTCAGGCGGCCGACGTTCTGCTGGACCTGCCCGAAGAGCGGCCTGATGAGCGCGACGAACCGGACGAGCAGCAGGGCTATCGCCGGGACCACGGCGAGCGCGACCAGCGCGAGTTGAAAGTCCAGGTAGAAGAGCAGGGCCGCGGCCCCTACGAGCATGACGACCGCGTTCGCGAGCTGAACGACGCCGGAGCCGGCGAAGGACCGGATCTGCTCGACGTCGTTGGTAAGCCTCTGGACTAGCTGGCCGGTCTGGACCCGGTCGTAGTAGCTGAACGAGAGCCGCTCCATCTGCCCGAAGAGGGCGTCGCGAAGATCGTAGGCGACCCCCTGCGAAGCCCTCTCGGCAAGATACCCCTGCAAGAACGTGAAGAGCCCCCGCGCGAGCGCTACCGCCACGAGCCCCCCGACCGCGTAAACGAGCACGTCAGCCCGCTGCGGCGCGATCCCCCCGTCGATTGCCCGACCGACGAGGAGCGGGGCGATTAGGTTGGCCCCGGAGACGAGCATGAGCGCCAGCGCGGCGCCTATGCTCTCCCGCTTGTACGAGCGCAGGTAACCTAAAGCCCGCCGGAGCGGCCCCGGACCGCGCTGCTCCTCCCGCCCGGCCACGCCGGTCTTAGGCGCCCATCTGGGTCGTGTGTTGCGGCCTCACGTAGACGACCACGCGCTCGTCGCCGGGCTGGTGAAGTGGGTAAACGTCCACGCCCATGTATTTTTTCGCCATCTCGTTTATGAAGTCGTTCTCCGGGTCCTCTTCGATGCGGGCCACCTCGCCCCTGACTTCCAGATAGCGGTACGGGTTCTCCGGATCCACCATAGACAGGGCGATGCGCGGCTCCCTGCCCACGTTGCGGTACTTCTGGCGGGCCTTCGTCTGGCTGAACTTTATGTGCTCGCCGTCCCAGCCGAACCAGACGGGGTTGTTCTGCGGCTCCCCGTTCGGGCCGAGCGTGGCGACGTGCACCAGGGCCGTGCTCTCCAGCAGGTCGTGGTAGCCGGCCGGGATCTCCACCCTTCCGTTCTCCGTCATACGAGTTCCTCTCCTGTCATTGGCATGACCCTCATGAATGTATTACCCCACCGCCTGACGGGGATGCGGCACGCCCTCACGAACGGGCGACCTCGACGGCCTCCCTGACGCCCGGCACGACCTCGCCGGCAAAGAGCTCCGTCTGCCGCTCGTGGTCCCCGGCGGGCCAGTAGACGAACGAGTCCATACCGTCTTCCAGCACGAAGCCCGTGAGCGTCTCGACCCACTTCCGGACGGGGCCTTCGAGTAGACCTTCGTCCTCCGGTCCGATGTTCCCCGAGACGTTGTAGACGCGCTTTATCTCCGACGGGTCGCGTCCGGCCTCGGCGGCTCCTTCGTCTATCCTGCGGTGCATCTCCGGCAGGCGTTCGGGCGGGGAGTAGGCGAGGGATGGGACCCAGCCGTCGGCCTTGCGCCCGACCAGGCCGAGCATCCGCGGCCCGTAAGCCCCGACCCAGATGCCGATGCCGTGCGCGGGCGGCGGCCCGGGGCGCATGCCCCTCAAGGAATAGAACTCGCCATCGAACCGCAGGGAGCGCCCCGGGCTCCAGACGAGCCGCATGACGTCTATGGCCTCCTCCGTTGACCTGACCGCCTCGCCGGGGCTTCGGCGCGGCCCCCCCATGCCCACGACCGCGTCCCAGAACGCGCCGGCCCCGAGCCCGACCTCGACCCGCCCGCCGGAGATGACGTCCAGGGAGGCAGCGGCCTTCGCCAGCATGGCCGGCGGCCTCAAGGGCAGGTTCGCGACGTCGGGGAAGAAGCGGACCCTCTCCGTGACGGGAACGAGGGTCGAGATGAGCGTCCAGGTGTCGAGGAAGCGCCGCTGGTAGGGGTGGTCCTGGATGCCGACGAGGTCAAGTCCGAACCTGTCGGCCGCTTTCGCGATCCTCAGTGCGAAGTCCGGTGGATCGGCGAGCGGCTCGATGCTGACGCCGAACTCGAGTGTTCTCCGGTAGTCAGGCACCCTTGTCCCCCTTCCCGATACGCCTCTTGAGGCCGGTGGCCGAGATCAGGGCGACGACGCTCGAGATCGTCAGGAGCAGGAAGGCGTCCGAGAAGGAGGCCGAGCTCGCGGCGAAGAGCGGGTTCAGCGCCCCCGCCCCCGCCCCCTGGCGGACGGCCAGGAAGGTCGCCGCCACCGCTGGCCCGAAGCCGCCGCCGAGAAAGAAGAGCATCTGGTAGATGCCGAGGCCTACCCCGCTCTCGTCGCGCGACAGCGAGGCCGCCGCCGCGTTCGCGGTCGGAGAGTTGACCAGCGCGAAGCCCAGGCTCTGGCCGAGGATGCCGACCGCGACGGCCACGGAGGATGCCCCGGCGGCGAAAGCGGAGATGGAGAACATGGAGATCCCGAATATGACGAGCCCGATCAGTACCAGTGCCCTCGGACCGAACCTATCGGAGAGCCTGCCCGCGACGGGGGAGAGGACCGCTACCACGACCGCCCCGGGCGCGAGCACCAGCCCGATGCCGGTCGCCGAGAGCCCGTTGACCTCGGAGAGCAATAGCGGAACCAGTACGTAGCTCCCCACGTTGGCGAACATCATTAAGAACCCCGTGACCGACGCGGCCAGGAACGCCCTATTACGGAAGAGGTGCGGCGTGACGAACGGGTCGGAGGCCCCCCGGATGCGCCAACCGAAGAACGCGGCGAGCCCGCCAGCCGCCACGAAGCTGCCCCACGAGACCGGGGAGGAGAACCCCACGACCTGCCCCTGCGTCACCCCGAAGAGCGCGAGCCCCGCCGATAAGGCCAGCGAGAGCCCGCCGGGCACGTCGAAGTGCCTCACGGCAGCCAGGAAGCCCGCAGGTTTCCCCGATGCGCCGTCCGCGACGCCTGGCAGGGCGTAGAGGGCACCGGGGATGAGCAGCGCCGCCAGAAGGACCGTCAGAAAGAAGAGGGCGTGCCAGCCGGCGATCCCGGTGACGACGCCGCCGAGCACGGGTCCTATGGCAGCCCCGGCGCCTACGCTCGACGAGAGGAGGCCGAGCGCCATGCCCCGACTCCCCTCTGGGAGCGCCTTGGCGACTGCGGCGAAGCCCAGCGCCGGTATCGCCGAAGCCCCGGCCGCCTGCAGGATGCGCCCGGCGACCAGCAGCGGCAGGCTCGGCGCGAGCGCGCAGGCGAGCGAGCCCGCCGCCAGGAGCAAGAGGCCTAGGGCGAAAGTGCGGCTGAGGCTGTAGAGGTCGGCGATGCGCCCGTAGAGCGGTATACCGACGGCGAAGACGAGCAGGTACCCCGTGATAACCCAACCTGTCTGGCCCTGGGTCGCCCCGTAGTCGGACCGGATGTCCGGGACCACGACGTTGACGAAGGTCTGGTTGAGGACGGAGATCAGGATCGCCGTAACCACGACTACGAGCAGCAGGCGGGTGTTCCTCTGGCCCACCCGCTCCTCAGCGGTCAGCGCCCCCTCGGCGGGACTCAACCCGCGACCCCGAGGAGCTGCACCCTCTCGTCCCGCGCCGCGAGCCTGCCGGCAAGCTCGACCACCAGCTCTCCCAAGCTGTCCAGACGCCGCACGTACAACTCGTCCGTGACGTCGCCGGAACCGTCGGCGCGCTGCCATGCCTTCGAGATCGGGACCATCAGCGGCGCCACCACCCCGCGCAGGGAGTGGACGACGTGGACCAGAGCCCCCGTCGCGTTGGCGCCGGCCTGCTCGCCGCCGGCGGTCGAGATCAGGCCGACCACCTTCCCGTCGAAGTACGGATGCTCCCCGCCCGAGAGGAACTGCGCAAAGTCCAGCGCGTTCTTCGTCACGCCCGCGAGCGTCCCGTGGTAGGCCGCGGTGCTGATCAAAACGGCGTCGGCCTCACGCAACTCCTCCACTAGGCGTCCCACGCTGGGCCCGTACTCTTCGAGCGCCAAGCCCGGCTCGTACATCGGCAGGTCGAGCTTCCGCAAGTCGAGCAGCTCCGTCTCTGCCCCGGCCTCTCCGGCCGCCGAGAGCGCCCGCTTTAGCGCCCCGAGGCTCGCGGAGCCCTCCCTTAGCGTCCCGCCGACGCCTACCACCTTCAAACGTCTCTCTCTTAATGACATGCGCGTCCCCTCGCAGATAAGGTCTCCAAAACGACTAGTTTCTGTTGGCTTCTAGCCCGGCCCGCATCTTCGCCAGCAGCCTGGCGAGTTCCCGGCGTTCGGACGGCTCCAGCCGGGCCAGCGTTTTCTCCTCGGCGCGTGCAAAGCATCGGGACACGGGGCCTTCCAGGGCCTCTCCCTCCCGGGTCAGGTAGACCCGGAAGCTGCGGGCGTCGGCCGGGTCGGGGCGTCGCTCGACGAGGCCGAAGTTCTCCAGGCGCCGGAGCATCTTCGTGACGGTGGGGGGTTCCACGCCCAGCCTGCAGGCGAGCTCGCCGCCGCGCAGCCCGTCGGCCTGCCAGAGTTCGACAAGGACCATGTCCTGCCCGACGTGCAGCCCGAACTCAGCCAGCATCCCCCCGACGTTTCCCCGGTGGGACCTGCACACCTTCGCCAGCGCGAACCCGGTAGTCCCCTTGACCGGATGGACCGTCTCGGCCCCGCTCTCCGTCATCGGGCGACGGACCGGGCGTTCGGGCCACGGGCGTCCGGGTCGATGCCCCAGCCGACGATGCGCTCGGGGAAGATCCGGATAGACTCGCACCCCAAGACCTCGGCCCTGCC
>CADCUZ010000059.1 GCA_902806015.1 uncultured Rubrobacteraceae bacterium | reverse complement strand
GCCTAGAAGGAGTAGAGGATGCCCATAGGTAACCTCGACGTTCCCGTAATCGGCAAGAACGTTGTTATAGCGGTTCTTGTCCAGACGCACATCCTCTTCGCCGCCTTCATCATCGGGGCGGTGCTCATCGCGGCGACGAGCGAGTACCTTGGGATGGTCACCAAGCAACCCAACTACGAGCGCTTCGCGCGCAACCTGGCGCGCTTCGTGGTCCTGCTCTTCGCCTCCGGGGCGGCGCTCGCGATCACGTTCGTGCTGGCGCTGGTGACGCTGTTTCCGGTCTTCTTCTCCATCTTGCAGAACATCTTCTTCTGGGTTTTTCTTGTCGAGGCTTTCATGTTCCTCGGCCAGATCATCATCGTCTACGCCTGGTACAACGTCTGGGATAAGCTCGCCTACCGCAAGAGCCTGCACGTCGTCTTCGGGTTTATAGCCGGCTTTTTCGGCCTGATGGCGATGACCATGATCGACGCGGTCGCCTCCTTTATGCTCACGCCCGCCGAGGTCACCTCGCAGTCCGAGCTCGTGGCCCGCAGCTTCCTGAACCAGACGATGGTGCCGCTGAACATGCACCGCTTTGTCGGGAATTTCTCCTACGCCGGGTTCCTGATCGCGGGCTGGGCGGGATGGCGTTACCTCAGGACCACGCGCGAGGACGACCGGGAGTACTACGACTGGATGGGCCATTTCGGCCTGATCTGGGGCTTCGGGTTCCTCATCATGCAGCCGGTCATCGGCTACGGCTACCTGAAGGGCATCCGCGAGAGCGCGCCCAACGCGTTCAACACCATCATGCTCGGGAGCAAGGCCTGGGTCTTCAACCTGCTGGTCTTCTGGATCGCGGTTTTGAGCATCGCCTCCACCGCCTACTTCGTGCACAAGCTGCGCTTCGCCGTCAAGCCGTCGGAGACCCTGCGCAAGCTCGCGGTCGGCGGCCTCGGTTTCACGGCGCTTTTCACGATACTGAACGTCATCCCGGCGGATGCGGACCTGATCCCACAAATCGGGCTCGTCTTTCTCGGCGGCGAGCAGACCCAGATACCGCTAGGGAGCATGTACCCCTGGAAGTACGTAGGCCTGATCGGGCTGATGATCGTGGGCTTCTTCGTGATCGCGCTCTACCTCAAGGCGACCGCCACGGGCTTCCACTGGGGCAGGGCGAGCCGGTGGAGCCAGTACGCGCTGATAGCCTGCTCGGTCTTCGTGGTGTTCACGATGGTGACGATGGGCTACACCCGCGAGACCGCCCGCCGGGTCGACAACAACCCTGGCTACCTCATCAACGACTGCGTGACGCTGGACCAGAAGGTCGTCAGCAAGGGATGCCCGACCGAACCCCTGATGGAGGCGGCTGAATGATCGACCTCGCGCTGCTCCTGCTGCAGGAGGGGACAACCGAGAACCCGACCCCCATCGGCGTCTTCCGGTTTTTCGTGGCCTTTTCGCTGATCGTTACGTTTTTCACGAGCTTCCTCGGGTTCACCTACTGGATCAGCAAGGACGAGTAGGGAATAGTAATAGGCTTTAGGTATTAGGTGGGCCGCGGCGCGAGTCGCGGCCCTCTGGCCATCCGCGGACGCCGGAGTTTGGCTACGGTGCCCGCAAGTCGGATGCCTATCCTTTCAGGGCTTGGAGTTGTTCGACGCGGATGATGTGCCCGTTGAGGCGATCGGCGGCCGGGGTGCAGAGGTAGCTAATTAGCTCGGCCGGTTCTTCCGGGATGCGGAGCATACCGAAATCGCGGTAGCCCTGGAACATACGGTGGAGTTGCTTGCCGACGAGGTCCGGTGGGAAGCTTCGGGATTCCTGCTGCATCCGGGTGTCTACCACGCCGGGGTAGACGCCGATTACGGCGACGTTGTGGGGCTCCCCTTCGAGGGCGAGGACACGGGTGAGTTGGTCGAGGGCGGCCTTGGAGGCGCCGTAGGCGGCCATGCCGGCCATCGGGTGGCGGGCGGCGGCGCTGGAGACGTTGACGATGCGGCCCCAGCCACCCGAAATCATGTGCGGCAGCGCCTCCCGGACGCAGAGAAAGGCGCCGGTCGCATTCACGTCGAAGACGCGGCGCCAGTCGGAGGGTTCCGTTCGCGCGACCGGGAGCGGGATGCCGGGCGTGCCGGCGTTGTTTATCAGGATGTCTATGGGTCCGAGCCCGGCCCGGGTCCTCTCGAAGGCCTCGGCGACGGATTCCTCTGCGGTGACGTCCAGGGACATCGGGAGGGCGCCGCCGCCGCCCGCCTCGATCTCGCGCGCCACGGAAGCCACTTCCCCCTCCGTCCGGGCAGCGACGGCCACGGCGGCCCCCTGCCTGGCGAGGAGGCGGGCCGTCGCCGCGCCGATGCCGCGCCCGCCGCCGGTGATCAGGGCCACCCGGCCCGCGTGTGGTCTGCCTTCCACGCCTAACACTATACCTGGCACGCGGGTCCGACGTTGATATAGAATCCGTCCAGCTAGCGTAAGGAGCGCGACCTTGTCCGACATACCGCTTTTCCCCCTGAACGTCGTGCTGATGCCGGGGGCACCGCTGCCGCTGCACATCTTCGAGGAGCGCTACAAGCAGATGGTGGACGAGTGCCTGCAGCAGGAGAGCGAGTTCGGGATGGTCTTCGCCGACGAGTCCGGCACGCGCAAGGTCGGCTGCACGGCGAAGATAGTCGAGCTCGTCGAGCGCTATGACGATGGGCGGATGCTTATCCTTGTAGAAGGCTCCCGGCGCTTCAAGCTCAACAACGTGCTCACGGGCAAACCGTACTACGTCGGGGAGATCGAGTACTTTGGCGAGGAGTCGGAGGAAGGCGACGTCCAGGCCCTGGCCGAAGAATGCATAGCCCTTCTGGAGCGCGTCGTTGAGGCCGCAACGGAAGGCTCCGTCGGCATAGAGATCGAGCCGCCCTACAGGAACCTCTCCTTCGCCATCGCCGGCCGCGTCGAGTTCGAGGCGGAGACGCGCCAGCAGATCCTAGAGCTCACCTCGGAGAAGGCCCGCCTCGAGAAAGTAAGAGAACTTCTCACCGCCGCCGCCGAGCGCCTCGAACGCGAACGCCAGGCCCGCGGAAAAGCCCAGACAAACGGCCACCTTCGGGACGACTGGAGACCGGGAACCTAGGTATCAGGCATAAGGTTTCACGTCCACGATTCGCTCCGTGGGCGCGGGGAAAGCGAAGCCAGGAGAAGATCCGAAGACCCCATCGTTGCGGCGGCAAAGGCTCATCACCAGAAGAGGTGCAACTCCCTGATGCCCGAAGCTTCTACCTCAGCTTCTTGTCGGCCACTTGGGGCAGGTTCCTTTCCGCCTCCTGGGGCAAAAGGTCCTTGACCCTCCGGAGGTGCGACTGATCCACCTTGTATATCAGGGGCTCGGCCAAGAGGGCCTCATTGCCCGCGGCCGCCTTTATGCGCTGGACGAGGTTCTGCTCAACGAGCCATGCCATCGAGGGGAGGACGTCGGCGACGATGCGCAGGCGGACGCGGCCGTCCTCGGTCTCGCTCCTTTCCGCGAGGCGCGGGGGGCTCAGGTAGAGTTCCGCTGCCTCATCGAGGGAGGTCAGCACGTTTCCGGCCGCCGACGCGTCGGAGACCTGCACCTCTGCGTTGAAGCGTTGCCGGCCGGAGACGTAGTTGATGACGCCCTGAATCGTGCCGTTGGGGACGTAGCTCACCTCCCCTGACAGGGACCGGATCTTGGTGGTGCGCAGGCCAAGCTCCTCGACAATGCCGGAGATGTCTTGCGGCTTTACGTGGATAAAGTCGCCGACGCTGTACTGACCCTCAAACACGATAGAGAAGCCGGCGATCACGTCCCGCAGGAAGCTTTGCGCCCCGAAGCCGACGATGGCCGCCAGCAAGGCGGCGCCCCCGATGGTGGTCAGCACGTTTCGCATGAAGAGCCCGATGACGAAGAGCGCGACGACGACAAAGATTACATACCGCAGCGCGTTGCGGGTGAGCGTTATGGCCGTGTCCTGGCGTTTGATCCTGGAGACGGCCTCCGCGTCCAGCGGTCCGCGCCGCCGCCACCGAAGCACCTTCGGCAAACCGCGGGCCACCAGCTCGTAAAAGATCACGCCCAGCGCCACGACCACCAGCGTCACGATAACGTTGGCCAAAAACACCGGACCGGTCAGGTAAAAATAGATGCCCGCGAAGAATTCCCCGACCTGGCCCAGCTCGCTCGTGGCCTTGTCCCCGACTTGCCCCGCGGCCTGCCCGGCCTGGTCGACGACGCCCGTGCCTTCGCCGGCCGTCTTTTCCTGGAGGAGGGCGCGCAGCATTCGACCATTAAAGTGGTCAAGCCTGTCGCCTGCAAGAGATATGACCGGGCGGAGCTCGCCGGGTCTAGGACGTCACGCCTCGCTTCTCTGTCACGATGCTACCCGTGACGCTCGAAGGCCAGTCCTATCAGGCGTTCGAGGAGCTCCTCGTAGGGGAGGCCGCTCGCGGCCCAGAGTGCGGCGTAGACGCTCGTGGGGGTGAAACCGGGGATGGTGTTGATCTCGTTTAGGAGCAGCCTGTCGGTGCCGCGTTCCAGGAAGAAGTCCACCCGCGCCATGCCGGCGGCGTCTACGGCCTCGAAGGCGGCGCGGGCTACCCGACGTACCTCGTCCGCCGTTTCGGCCGGTATCTCGGCGGGGGCGCCGAGCTCCATGCCGCCCTCTACATACTTGGCCTCGTAGTCGTAGAAGCCTTCTCCCTGGAGGAAAATTTCGCCGGGGATGGAGAGCTCCGGGTCCTCGTTGCCCAGGACCGAGACCTCTATCTCCCGGGCGTCCACGCCCCTCTCCACGATGATGCGCCGGTCGAGTTCGGCCGCGGCGTCGAGAGCCGCGCGCAACTCCTCCGCGTCCCCGGACCTCCTGATCCCGAGGCTGGAGCCGAGGTTGGCCGGCTTGACGAAGCAGGGGTAGCCTAGGGCGTCTTCGATCTTCTCGACCTGCCTCTCTGGCTCGCCCTCCCATTCCTTGCGGGTGAGGCCAGTCCATTCGACCTGGGGTAGGCCGTGGTGGGCGAAAACCTTCTTCATGGTGATCTTGTCCATCCCCAAGGCGCTGCCGAGCACCCCGCTGCCGACGTACGGGACTCCCGTGAGCTCCAGCATGCCCTGGATGGTCCCGTCCTCGCCGTGGGGACCGTGCAGCACCGGAAAGACCACGTCCACGGACCCAAGGCCCGCCGGGAGCTTCTCCCCGGCCGTGACCGGCGGGCCCGAGACCTCGAGGGTGGAGCCGTCGGGGAGCTGCTTGCGGTTTGACTCGAGCTCGCGCATGGGGTCGCCTGAGTGGATCCAACGCCCCGAGCGCGTTATCCCGACCGGCAAGATCTCGTGTCGCCCGCCCTTTTGCAGCGCCGCCGTTATGGCGCGGGCGGACGCCAGGGAGACCTCGTGCTCCCCGCTGCGACCCCCGAAGACGACCATCACCCGAACCAATGCGCCTCCCCTGCTCTCCCCGACGGACCCACCGACAGTCCCATCCTAGCAGAGCCCCCGTCGGGGTTTACTCAGCTTCCGGCTCCAGCCCGAGAGCGTCGGCACGCTCCTGGAGCGCGGCGGCCACGAACTCTATGTGCTCGTTGAGGTCCACGCCGAGGTCCTCCGCCCCGCGCACGATGTCCTCCCGATTGACTGCCGCCGCGAAGCTCTTCTGCTTCATCTTTTTGCGCACGCTCTTGGCCTTCATGTTCTCCAACCTCTCTGGCCGCATGAGCGCGCACGCCACGATGAAACCCGAGAGCTCATCCACAGCGTAGAGCGTCTTCGACATGAGGGTGTCGCGCGGCGTGTCGAGGTAGTCGGCATGCCCCTTTATGGCGTGGAGCACGTCTTCCGGGTAGCCCCTTTTCTCCAATTCGGCCACCCCGACCAGGGGGTGATCGTCGGGGGTGGGGTACTTCTCGTAGTCCATGTCGTGCAAGAGGCCCGTCACGCCCCACTTCTCCTCGTCCTCGCCGAATCTCCTCGCGTAAGCCCGCATCGTGGCCTCGACGGCGAGCATGTGTTTGCGCAACGAGTCGCCCTCCGTCCACTCGCACATAAGTTGCCAAGCTTCTTCTCTGTTCAAGTGACTCCCCCGGTCCCTTTTGGCTTTCGGCTATCAGCTTATCGCCAGACGCGGCGGACTTCATTCGCCCAGGGCGCCGGCCGACGGCTCAACACTATCTGTTTTTGTACGTCACGTTTATGGTGGAGCCGGGCGAGTTCGTCTGCTGGACGGAGCGGGTCGTGTCGCCGGCGATGAGGATTATCTTTAAGGCGCCGCGGTTGTCGTCACGTTTCTGGATACGGCACGAGAGCTCCCGTCCGCCGGGGTCGAAGGTGAAGCGTTTGGGGACCTTACCGCCCAAGACGTTCTGTTGGCCGCCCACCGAGCATAGGCCGGAGAACGTGGTCTTCGGGCTGCCCTCCAGGCGTAAGACGACCTGTGGCGCCCCACCGGGCTCTTCGCCGAGCGTGATCTTGGGCGGCCCCTCCGCCGTCGACTCCGGTCCGGTGGTCGCGGGGGGGGTGGCCGCAGTGCGGGGCTCTTCCCTCCGGTTCGGATCTCCACCCTTCTGCCCGGTTTTCTCCGAGCAGGCCGCGAGCAGCAGGATAAGCGCGAAAAGCAACGCCGCGACGGGCGCAGCGGAAGGGCTCTTCGCGATCTCGCGGGTCTCCACAAACGTCTATTTTATCCGACTAAGGCGGACCCCTTCCGGTCCGCCCACGCCGGCCAGCTCTCGAGCCCTAAGGAGGACGGCGTCTAGCATGGGCGGGGTGAGGACGCCGGTAAAGGTGTTCTGCTGGGAGGGGTGGTAGCAGCCGAGTAGGGTCAGTCCCCCGGCCCGTGCCTCCGTCCCGTGCCCGAACTTCGGCTTCGGCCGGACGCCACGCAGCCGCAGCGCCGCGTCCCAGGCGAACGCGCCCAGGCAGACGATCACCTCGGCGTCAATCAGCTCCAGCTCACGGGCGGCGTACGGGAGGCAGGCGTCGCGTTCGGCCGGGGTAGGCCTGTTCTGCGGCGGGGCGCATCGGACGGCCGCCGAGATCCAGAGCCCAAACAGACGGGCGCCGTCCGCGATGGTCCGTGAGACGGCCTTATCCGAGAACCCGGTCCGGTGGAGCCCAGCGAATAGGAAATCCCCCGAGCGGTCCCCCGTAAAGAAACGTCCCGTCCTGTTGGCACCGTGAGCCGCCGGCGCGAGCCCGAAGAGCACGACCCGCGCCCCCGGGTCCCCAAACCCCGGCACCGGCCGTCCCCAGTACTCCTCGTCCCTGTAGGCCGCCCGCTTCTCACACGCCACCCTCTCCCGCCACTCGACCAACCGCGGGCAGCGCCGGCAAGAAACCACCTCCCGCTCCAGCGCGGCGAGCTTCGCCACGTTACGGCCTTCGGCCTTCACCCGTCTGAAGGCTGGCCAAGGCGGCCTGCCCTCACGCGCCGAACCGGTTGAGTTTCAGAGCGTGGCCCATAAGGTAGCCCATGATCTCCTCTGCAGGGAAGACGCCGAGCGAGCCCCCGGCGCACGGTCGCTCGCCGAATTTCCCGGCCGTCGGCATAGTGTAGGGCGAATTGATGAGCACCGGCACCCCGTGCCAGGAGTGGCTCTTCATCCTGGCCGGGGTGGCGTGGTCGCCGGTGACGGCCACTGCATCGGGGCTGAGGTCGAGCAGGCCCGGCACCTGCGCGTCCACCTCTTCTATCACCGAGGCCTTGCGGTCGAAGTCCCCGTCCTCGCCGGCCGCGTCGGTGGGCTTGACGTGGAGAAAGAAGAAGTCGTGGGCTTCCCAGTTCTCCTTTAGCGTCTCAAACTCGCCGGCGATGCCTGGGCCCTCTTGGAGGAGCCGCATCCCGGCGAGGCGCGCGAGGCCCTTGTACATCGGGTAACCGGCGATGGCGGCGGCGTTCAGTTTGTATGCCTCGTCGAAGGAGGGGAGGGCCGGGTGCATCCCGAAGCCGCGCAGAAGGACCGTGTTCGCCGGGTGCTGGTCGGCGAGGACCTCGTTGGCCTTCCGGACAAAAGTGTTGGCGAGCCCCGCGCTCTTTTTGGCCTCGGGGGAATCGTCGTGTGGGCCGACGGGGAGCGGTTCGAGCCCCACCCTTTGGGGATCGGTGTCCGAGAGCCCGCCCGAGAGCCCGTCGGCCCGGAAGACGGCGACGGCCCGGTACTCCTTCTCGTGGGCGATAAAGACCTCGGCGCCGTCGAGTTCGAGGTTCTCGTTCAGGAGGGCCACGAGCTCCTCGCCCTTATCGGAGGGGATGCGTCCCGCGCGGCGGTCAGAGATCCTGCCGGACTCGTCGAGCGTGGCGAAGTTTATCCGCGCCGCGAGATCGCTGCTCTGGAGCTCGAAGCCGACGCCGAGCGCCGAGAGCACGCCGCGGCCGACCTGGAAGCGCAAGGGGTCGTAGCCGAAGAGGCCGAGGTGGCCCGGACCGCTGCCGGGGCTCACGCCGGCGGCGACCGGGCGAGAGAGGCCGAGGTCCGAGTGGGCGGCCAACCCGTCGAGGTGCGGGGTGTCGGCCGCTTCGAGTTCCGTTTGACCGCCCGGCTCCATCGGGAGGCCGCCGAGGCCATCTACGACCAGGAGCACGATCTTGGAGGTCGTGCTTACCGACAGCTCGCGCATGAGGTTGAGGTCCAAAACGGGGCGTCCTTTCCTTCTCCCTACGGAGCCGGAAGTCTAGCAAAGCGGGTGAGTATAATCTCCGCGTCGACGAGGCTCTGGAGGGGCGCGGATGAAGATAGAGACGGTGGACCTGAACTTCTTGGGGACGGAGCAGGTCATAGCCTCTTTTCTCCTCACCGGCGACGGCTCGGCGGCCCTCGTCGAGACGGGACCCACGACCTGCCTGGAGCACCTGACAAACGGCCTGAAGACGGGCGGCGTATCCCCCGAAGACGTGCGGGAGGTCTTCCTGACGCACATCCACCTCGACCACGCCGGGGCCTCCGGGCACCTCGCGGAGATCCTTCCGAACGCGACCTTCTACGTTCACGATCTCGGCTACCCACACCTCGCGGACCCGTCGAAGCTCGTGAAGAGCGCGACCCGCATCTACGGCGAGAGGATGGAGGAGCTCTGGGGCGACGCCCGGCCCGTGCCGGAGGACCGACTGGTCGTGCTCGGTGACGCCGAGGAGGTCGGGACCGCGGGGGGGCGCCTCGTCGCCCACGACACGCCTGGGCACGCCGGCCATCACCTGGCCTACCTGGAGCCCGACTCGGGCTCGCTCTTCGCGGGTGACGTGGCCGGCATCCGTTTGCCGGGGCAGTCCTACGTCCGGCCGCCGACCCCGCCGCCGGAGATCGACGTCGAGGCGTGGGTGCGGAGCATAGAGAAGATCCGCACCGTCGGGCCGCGCACCCTCCACCCGACCCACTTCGGATGTTACGAGGACGTGAACCGCCACCTCTCGGAGCTCGAACAGCGCCTCCAGGATTGGCTGCTCTTCGTCGAGGGGCGGTTCGACGAGGGCGCCTCGCGGGAGGAGATCTCCGAGGGGCTGAGGATCAAGGGCGACGCCGAGATGCTCGCCGAGGGCGCCGACCTCGAAGAGTCCGGACGCTACGACCTCGCCGGCAACTACGAGATGCTGACGGCCGGCATCTTGCGGTACGTGGAGAAGCGCCGCGCTTAGGGCTGTCAGCTTCCGTTAAACGGTTATGGACGAGGCGGCCGACGCCGACCGGATCTCCGCCGCGGTCGAGGCGGAAGTGGCGAGCCTTTCTCTTGAAAGGCTCGCCAAGTAGGACGAAGGATGCGCCTCTAACGGTCGGTCCTTCATCTTACCTAGGTGTCGACAGCTCCAGCTAATTCCCCTTCACCGCCCCGACTACTTCCTGGAGGCCCTGTTTGGCGTCGGAGAACAGCATCATCGTCTTGTCGGTGTCGTAGAAGAGGGGGTTGTCCACGCCGGCGAAGCCGGGGCTAAGGGAGCGTTTTATGAAGATAACGCGTTGGGCGGCCTCGACGTTGAGGATGGGCATGCCGCTTATGGGGCTGTCCTGCTCCTTGTCGTTGGCAGCGGGGTTGACGACGTCGTTGGCCCCGACGATGATCGCAGCGTCGGCGTCTTCTAGCTCGGGGTTTATGTCTTCGAGGTCGTAGAGCTTGTCGTAGGGCACCCCGGCTTCTGTCAGAAGGACGTTCATATGGCCAGGCATCCGGCCGGCGACGGGGTGGATGCCGAAAAGGACGGTCTTGCCCCCGGCTTCGAGTGCCTCCATCAGGTCGCGCATCGGCCCCTGGGCCTGAGCGACGGCGAGGCCGTAGCCGGGGACTATGACCACCTTATCCGCCTCGTCGGAGAGGTACTCGCCGACCTCTCCGGCACCCACGTCGTTGACCTCGCGGTCTTCCTGGTCCTCGCCCTTGCTAGCCCCGGCGGCAGCGATGCCGGCGAAGATGATCTTCCGGAGGGGCCTTCCCAAGGCGCTCGACATCAGGCGCGTGAGGATGGTGCCAGATGCGCCGACTATGGTGCCGCCGATGATGAGGATGTAGTTCTCCAGCACGAACCCCGAAGCCGCCGCCGCGAGACCCGTGAAGGCGTTTAAGAGCGAGATCACGATGGGCATGTCCGCACCGCCTATCGGGATGACCAGCAGGACGCCAAGTATGGCGGAGGCCACGAGGACGGCGACCACCGAGGCGACGGGGGAGAGGAACGGGAGGATCGCCCCGTCCGTGATGGCGTTCGCCCCAAGGACGAGGACGCCCACAAAGAGCAGCGCGTTCACCACCTGCTGGAGGGGGAAGGAGACGGCGCCGGTGAAGGCGAGCTCCTGGAGCTTCAGGAACGCCACGACGCTCCCCATGAAGCTGACCGAGCCGACCAGGATGGTCAAGGGAACCGTTATCGCGGCGACCACGCTAATCTCGCCCTCGGTCTGCAGGTGGTAGAACTCCGAGAGCGCTATAAGGGCCGCCGCCCCGCCGCCGACGCCGTTATAGGCGGCGACCATCTGGGGCATCGCCGTCATCTGCACCCTCTGGGCCGAGACGGCGCCTAGGATCGAGCCCAGGATCACGGCCGCCCCGATAAGGAGCAGGCTCTCGAAGCGTATGACGAAGAGCGTCGCGACGAGCGCCACCGTCATGCCGACGGCGGCTATGGTGTTGCCCGAACGGGCGGTCTCGGGCGTACGCAGGCGCCGGATGCCGACGATGAACAGCGCCGCCGCCGCGAGGTAGGCCAGGAATGTGGCGACCTGCAAGGGTTAGCCCTCTGTTCTCTTCTTGACCCTGGGACGCGGGGGGCGGAACATGCCGAGCATCCGGTTCGTCACCCAGAAGCCGCCGACCACGTTCAGCGCCCCGAAGAACACGGCCACGAAGCCGACGACCTTTATAGCGAAGCTGCCCTCGGAGGCGAGCGTTATCATGCCGCCCACCAGTATCACCCCGTGGATGGCGTTGGTCGCGCTCATGAGCGGCGTGTGCAGCAGGTTCGGCACCCGCGAGATGAGCTCGAACCCCAGGAAAGCCGCGATGATGAAGATGGCGAGCTGCGCCAGCAGTTCCTGCATCTGTTAGCCGGCCTCGCTCTCTCTGTCCGTCCCACCGTCGGCCGTCTCCTGCAGCGCCTCGCGGGTCGCCTCCTGGCGGACCTTGCCGTCGTGGGCGATGCAGGTGGTGTCGATGATCTCGTCCTCGAAGTCCAGGTTCGGGTGGAGGTCGTGCTCGTTTTTGTCCTCCGCCCGGTCTTCGGTGATGTGGCCTATAAGGTTGTTCATGTTGCGCGAGAGGAGCTGGCTGGCGTGGATGGGCATCCGGCTCGGCACGTTGACGGGGCCGATGATGCTGACCTGCTGGTGCTCGACGGTCTCCCCGGCCTCGGTGAGCTCGCAGTTGCCCCCGGCCTCGGCGGCGAGGTCCACGATGACGCTCCCGGGCTTGAGGCTCTCGACCATCGCCCTGTCCACGAGCGT
>CADCUZ010000058.1 GCA_902806015.1 uncultured Rubrobacteraceae bacterium | reverse complement strand
GAGCCGGCTGCAGCCTGACTTTATAGACCTGATAGAGGGGAACGAGATCTTTATAGCCCGCACGCGCGGCGTCGGGAAGATGTCGCCCGAGAAGGCCGTCGAGATGGGCCTCACCGGCGTGCCCCTGCGGTGCACCGGCGTCGAGTTCGACGTGCGCAAGCACTACCCCTACGGCTGGTACAAGAACCTCGACTTCGACGTGGTCACCGACGAGGCCGGCGACGTCGAGGCCTCCTACCGCTGCAGGATAGGCGAGATCAGGCAGAGCATCCGCATGATAAAGCAGATCCTGGAGAACCTGCCCGGGGGCGAGGTGATGGGGGACACGGGCCGCCGCATACGCCCGACGGAGGGCGACGGCATCGGCCGGGTAGAGTCCGCGCGCGGCGAGTACGCGGTCCACGTCGTCTCCGACGGCTCCGATACGCCCTACCGGGTGCACTACCGGACCCCCTGCACCGTCAACATGCAGCTTTTGCAGGAGATCGTGCCCGGCCACTACCTGCCGGACATCATGCCGATCATGGGCCTCATAGACCCGGTCTCCGGGGCCTGGGACAAGTAGGGAGAGGGTTTTTAGGCTTTGAGCTTGGACATCCTCAACCACGAAGCCGTAAGGCTTTTCCTCTCGTTCGGCGTCATACTGTTCTTGGTCCTGAACCTGGCCGGCATCCTCACCTTCGCGGAGCGCAAGGTGGCCGCCTACATACAGCTGCGTTACGGGCCCAACCGGGTCGGGCCGCGAGGGCTGCTGCAGCCGGCGGCGGACGTCGTCAAGCTGTTCACCAAGGAGAACGTCTCGCCCCACAGGGCGGACCTCTGGATCTTTCTCGCGGCCCCCATAGCCATGTTCATCCCGGCGGCGGCCGTCTGGCTCGTCGTGCCTTTTGCGCCGAGGTCTGTGGTCGCGGACCTCAACGTGGGGATCGTGTTCTTTATAGCCCTGACGTCCATCGGGGCGCTGGGTCTGATCATGGCGGGCTACGGCAGCCGGTCCACCTTCTCGCTCTTGGGCGCCATGAGGGGTGCTGCGCAGATGATCTCCTACGAGGTGCCGCTGATCCTGAGCCTGCTCGGGGTCATCATGCTCTCCGGGAGCCTCTCGCTCGTGGACGTGGTCAACGCCCAGGACGGCGGGTTCTGGCACTGGTACTTCCTGCCGCAGTTGCCGATGTTCGTCACCTTCTACATCGCGGGGGTGGCGGAGGCCAGGAGGGTGCCGTTCGACCTGCCGGAGGGCGAGAGCGAGATCGTCGGCGGGTTCATGGTCGAGTACTCGGGGATGACGTGGGGCCTGATCCAGGCCTCCGAGTTCGCCTCGATGGCCCTCGTGTCGGCGATCACCGCCACGCTGTTTTTGGGGGGCTGGCAGCCCCCCGTCGAGTTCTTGGACCTCGGAAACTTCAACTGGATCTGGTTCGCCCTCAAGACGGCGCTCCTCGTCTTTACCTTCCAGTGGATCCGGTGGAGCCTCCCGCGCCTCAGGATGGACCAGCTCATGGATTTCGGCTGGAAGATACTCGTGCCGGTCTGCCTCGTCTGGCTGTTCGTCACCGCCGGCGCCATGCTCCTGCTCCCTTCGGTGTTTTAGAGGAAAGGTTTTCGAGATATGCCCCAGCTAGGCCAGGGAATATTGAAGGGGATGGGGATCACCCTCAAGCACCTCTTCGACAACAAGGTCACGCGGCAGTACCCGGAGTACAAAAAAGAGACCTTCGAGCGCAGCCGCGGGATGCTCACCGTGGACATGGACCGCTGCATCGCGTGCCTGCAGTGCATGCGCATCTGCCCAGACCACTGCATCTCCATCGAGCAAGAGAAGCGCGACGCCGACGGCTCGGGCAAGGCGAAGCCGTACGCGGTCGGCTTCGTCATCGACGACTCGCGGTGCATGTACTGCAGCCTGTGCGTCGAGGTCTGCCCGGTGAACTGCATCTACCACACCGAGGAGTTCGAGGTCCAGGCGTACAACAGGTTGGAGCTCGCCCGGCAATTCGGCGAACGCCCGGTGGACCCGACGATAGACCCCAAGCCTGCCGTGAAGAAGAAGCCGAAGGCTGCGAACAAGGCGCCGAAGAAAGAGGCGGCGCCTTGACGGTAGCGTTCGGGTTTTTCGCGGGGATGGTGCTCGTCTCCGCGCTCGGGGTCGTGATCAGCCGCAACGTGGTCCACTCGGCGCTGTTCATGTCCGGGTCTTTCCTCGGGGTCGCCGGGTTCTTCGTGATGCTGAACGCGCCGGCGCTCGCCGCGTTTCAGGTGTTGATCTACGTCGGCGCGGTAACGGTGGTGATTCTGTTCGGGATCATGTTCACTCAGAGGCCGCAGGCCCGGCGCTACAGGACGATCGTAAACCGGCAGTTCTGGGCGGGGTTGAGCGTCGCGGCGGGCGTCGGGGCGTTCCTCTCTTGGGTGCTGTGGGTAGAGGACTGGGGGTCGGCGCGGGCCGGGAACGGGCCGCGCGAGGTGGCGCAGCTCGGTCGCGACTTGCTCGGCGTGTCGCCGGGGTCGGAGATCTTCGCGCTGCTCTTTGAGGTGGTCTCCGTGTTGCTACTGGTCGCCATCGTCGCTGCCATCGTCGTTAGCCGCCGCAAGGTCGGCGCGGGCGTAGACCGGGGGGTGGAGGAGTAGTGCCGCCGCAGGTGCAGCGGTTCCTGGACGCGCTCGTGGCCTCGCCGCCGCTCGAAGGCTACCTCATCGTGGGGGCGATCATGTTCGCCATCGGGGTGTGGGGGGCGCTCGTACGCAGGAACGCGGTGGTGATCTTTATGTGCGTCGAGCTGATGATCAACGGCGTCAACCTGACGCTCGTGGCTTTCGCCGACCACCTGCCAAACGCCGGCGGGCTCGGGGTGAGCTACGCCGTGCTCGTGATAGCCGTGGCCGCCGCGGAATTAGCGGTTGGGCTTGCTATAGTGCTGGCCGTGTTCCGGTCCCGTAGGACCGTGAACGTGGACGAAGTCACCTCGATGAGGGGCTAGAAAGGTGACCGGATAGTGGAGACGGTCGGCCAACAACTGATCATTACGGCCATCCCGGCGCTGCCGGCGCTGGCCTTCCTGGTCCTCGCGCTCTTCGGGCGCGCGCTCAAGGAGAACGCCCAGTACGTCGCGATCCTCGGGGTGACCATCTCGCTCGTCTTCTCCGTCTTCGCGCTCCTGTTCGTCGCCGGGATCATCCCGGGCGGCGGCGCGCCTATCGAGTTCTCGAAGCCCTGGATAGACCTCGGCGACGGCGGCGTCTTCTCGATGGGCGTCTACATAGACGGCCTGGCGGCCGTGATGCTCGTCGTGGTGAGCTTCGTGAGCCTTGTGATCCAGCTTTACTCCGGAGCCTTTATGGAGGGCGACCGGCGCTTCGCCTGGTTCTACGCCGTCCTGAACCTGTTCACCGCCTCGATGCTCGGGCTGGTGCTGGCCCCGAACTTTATCCAGCTCTACATCTTCTGGGAATTGGTTGGGCTCTGCTCGTACCTTTTGGTCGGCCACTGGTTCGAGAAACCTTCGGCCCGCGACGCGGCGCAGAAGGCTTTTATCGTCACGAGGGTCGGGGACGCGGCACTGTTTATCGCGATCATCATCTTCTGGGCCGCCACCGGGACGACGGCCTTTGAGGGGATCTCCGAGGCCGCCCAGGCCGGTTTCATGGGAGGGTCGCTGCTCACGGCGGCCGTGGTACTCGTCTTTGTAGGCGCCATTGGCAAGAGCGCCCAGTTCCCGCTGCACGTCTGGTTGCCCGACGCCATGGAGGGTCCGACCCCGGTCTCCGCGCTTATACACGCGGCGACGATGGTCGCGGCGGGGGTCTACCTCGTGGCCCGCACCTTCGACATCTTCGTGCAGAGCCCGACCGCGATGCTCGTCGTGGCCTACATAGGCGGGTTCACGGCCCTTATGGCCGGGACGATGGCGCTCGTGAAGAAGGACATCAAGCGGGTGATCGCCTATTCCACGGTCTCCCAGCTCGGGTACATGATGCTGGGGCTCGGGATCGGTTCCTACACGGCCGGCGTCTTCCACCTCTACAACCACGCCTTCTTCAAGGCGCTCTTGTTCTTGTGCGCCGGCAGCATCATCTACGCTATGGACTCTTACAACATGTTCGAGATGGGGGGATTGCGGCGCAGGATGCCGATCACGTTCTGGGCGATGGTCCTAGCGGGGCTTTCGCTCTCGGGCATCTTCCCCTTCGCCGGCTTCTGGTCGAAGGACGCCATCGTGGCCTCCGCGTACGAGGAGCACCTGTACGTGCTCTTCGCCATGGCGCTCCTGACTGTGTTCTTGACGGCGTTCTACATCTTCCGCGCGATCTTCCTGGCCTTTACCGGGGAGCCCAGGACGGAGGCGGCGCGCAACGCTACGGAGTCGCCCGGAATAATGACGGGACCGATGCTGATCCTGGCCTTCCTCTCGGTCGTGAGCGGCTGGGTGGGCATACCGGAGGGCTTCGGGCTGCCGGTTCGGGACTACTTCGCCGGATTCGTCGTGCCGAGCGAGTTCGCGACCGAGACGCTTGGGCTCGAAGAGCACTCCTTCAACTTCCTGCTCGGCGGCGTATCGGTGGGGGTGGCGCTGCTAGGAATAGGGCTCGCCTACGCGCTTTACGCGCAGAAGCCCGAGCGGGCCGGGGCGCTTGCGAGGAGGTTCGCGCCGATCCACACCTTCCTGGACAAGGGCTGGTACTTCGACGCCCTCTACGGGGCGACCTTCGTCCGGGCCGCCAGGTGGCTCGGGCGTGCTACCAACGGGTTCGACCGTAGGGTAATCGGGGGGCTCGTCGGTGGCGTCGGACGGGGCGCGATGGGGTTCGGGGGGCTGTTGCAGCGGTTCCAGACGGGCGGGGTGCAGAACTACGCGCTCTTTATCCTGCTGGCCGTGCTCGTTATCGGCGTCATCGTGGGGGCGCAGTACGCGTTCCTCGTCGTGGCGCCGTTACTCGTCATGGCGCTGATAGCGGTGATAACCGTAGCCGTCCTCGCCGTTGGGGCGCGGCTGTGATCACCACGATAACCATCTTCGTCCCGCTGCTCGGCGCCGTCCTAATGCTCCTGCTGCCCGAAGACGAGCGCCCGCTGCGCTACGCGGCGCTCGCTTTGGCGGCGGTGCCGCTCTTGCTCACGCTTTACATCTACTTCGCCTACGGGAGCGGCCTTGACGCCCCGTCGCTCACCCAGGATTTCACCTGGATACGGTCCCTCAACATGGGCTACCGGGTCGGACTCGACGGCCTCGGATTCGGGATGTTCTTCCTGACGGCGCTCCTCACGCTCATAGCCGTGGTCGCCTCCTACGACGTGCGGGAGAACCTCAAGCAGTACCTCGCGATCCTGTTCATCGCGGAGGTCGGGATGCTCGGGGTCTTCGCTGCTGAGGATTTGATCCTGTTCTACATCTTCTTCGAGATCACCCTGATCCCGATGTACCTCCTGGTCGGCATCTGGGGCGACGAGAACCGCCGCCAGGCGGCGATCAAGTTCTTTGTCTACACCTTCCTGGGGAGCACCGTGATGCTGGCCGGCTTTCTCGCCTTCGGCATCATCGCTGGCACGTACGCGATGGGGTCGTTGACGGCGGGCGGCGGCCTGGGACGGACGGCCCAGATCGCCCTAGCGGCGCCCATACTCTTCGGCCTGCTGGTAAAGGTTCCTGCGGTCCCGCTTCACGGCTGGCTGCTCGACGTCTACGTCTCGAGCCCCATCTCAACGAACGTCGTGCTCTCGGGTATCCTACCGAAGCTCGGAACTTACGGCCTCATCAAGGTCGCGATACCGCTCCTGCCGCAGGGCGTGCAGCCCTTCTTGCCGTACCTGGCGGCGTTCGGGGTCATAAACATAATCTACGGCGCGTTCGTGGCCTTTTTGCAGCCGGACCTGAAGGCGCTCGTCGCCTACTCCTCCATCGGCACGCTGGGCTTTATCCTCCTCGGGGCGGCGTCGGGGAACGCGGTCGGGTTGAACGGGGCGGTGTTGCAGCAGGTGACGCACGGGCTGTACTCCGCGCTGCTGTTCGTGCTAGTGGGCGTGATCGCGGCGAGGACCGGGACGCGGCGCATCCGGAAGCTCGGCGGGCTCGCCGCCAGGATGCCGTGGGCGGGCGGCCTGCTCGCGCTCGGGGCGATGGCGGCGATGGGGCTGCCGGGGCTTGCGGTCTTTGTCTCCGAGTTTATGAGCATCATGGGCGGGTACGACGCCTTCCCGGTTCAGGGCGTCTTGGCGGCCCTAGGCATCGTGCTCTCGGCGATGTACCTGCTCTACATGCTGGCCCGCGTGGTCTTCGGCCCGATACAGAGGCCCGCCGACGAGTCGGTGGAGGACGCCCGGCCGATGGAGATGGCGGCGGCGGTGCCGCTCGCGGTGCTGCTGGTCTTGTTCGGGGTCTTCCCCGCCCTGCTGATAGGCGTGCAGCGTCCGGGCGTCGAGGCCGTTATAAGCGCGATAGGGGGTAGCTAGTGGCGGTTACCGGGCAGGCTTTCGTCGCGCTCCTTCCGGAGCTCGTCGCTGTGGGGTTCTTGATCGGGGTGCTCATGGTCGGGGTGTTCTTCCAGAGCAGCGTCGGGCTCGTGGCGGGCCTTGCCGCCCTCGGCGCGCTCGCCGTGTTCGGGAGCGCCGCCGGCCTGCTCGCGGCCGGGTTCTCCGGGGAGTTCTTCGGGGGCGGGTTCGTGGTGGACAACTTCGCCCTGTACTTCAAGCTGGTCGTGGCCGGGAGCGCCTTTTTCGCCGTGCTCGCCGCGGCCCGGTGGTCGGGCGAAACCGGCGACGCGCCCGAGTACCTGACGCTCATCCTGTCTGTGGTGCTCGGCGCCATCCTGCTCGTCTCCATGCGCGACCTCTTCGGCATCTTTGTCGCTATAGAGCTCGCGACGATACCGTCTTACGCGATGGTGGCCTTCGACCGGAGGCGACGGGAGAGCGCGGAGGGCGGGATGAAGTACCTGATCACGGGCGTCATCGCCTCTTCGGTGCTGCTGTACGGTATCGTCTTGATCTACGGCGTCTCCGGCTCGGCCCAGCTCGGCGACGTCGCCCGAACGTTCTCGGGCAGCCTCACCCCGGTCGCCCTGCTGGGCCTCGTGCTGCTCCTCTCCGGCTTCGCCTTTAAGGTCTCGGCCGCGCCCTTCCACTTCTGGACGCCGGACGCCTACCAGGGCGCCCCGACGAGCGCCGCGGCGTTCCTCTCGGTCGCACCCAAGGCGGCGACGTTCGCGGTCCTGCTCCGGATACTGCTTGAGGGGATGCCCGAGGCGAGGCCCACTTGGACGGCGGTGATGGCCTTCCTGGCTATCCTCACGATGTTCGTCGGCAACCTGGCAGCCCTGCGCCAGCGCAACGTCCGCCGGATGCTGGCGTACAGCTCGGTGGCCCATTCCGGGTACATCCTGGCGGCCTTCGCGGCCCTGCAGGGACCTGGCACGGGGCAGGCGGTCGAGGCGGTCCTGATCTACTCGGCCGCCTACGCGGTCATGAACGTCGGGGCCTTCCTGGTTATAGATCTCGTGGGGGAGGACGCGAAAAGCTTCAACGGGCTCTTCCGCTCAAGGCCGGCGCTCGCCGCGAGCATGGGGGTGTTCATGGCCTCGCTGGTCGGTATCCCGCCCTTCAGCGGGTTCTGGGGGAAGGCCTGGATCATCTTCTCCGGGGCCCAGTCGGGCTCGGTGCTGGTCTACGTCGTGGTCGGCGCCCTGGTCGTCAACAGCGTCCTCTCTGTGCCTTACTACTTCGGCATCATCCGCAACATGTTCTTCGAAAAGTCGACGCTGGACGCCGTCGAGCCGGCCGGGGGCGGCGTGCTGAAGGCCTCCGTCTACGCGCTGGCCCTCCTCACCGCCTTGTTCTTCCTGCTTATCGTCCCGATCTCCGCCCTGGCCGGCGGGTCGGGGTTGGGTTAGGCCGCGTATGCGCGCGGGGTCGAGGCGCACGGTACAAAGGCCGGCCGGCGGCCGGCGCAAGCCGGGGCGTCGATGAAGGCCGTGGTCCTGGTAGGAGGTCAGGGGACCCGGCTCCGGCCGATCACCTTCGACACCCCTAAGGCACTGGTGCCGCTGCGTAACCGGCCCTTTATGGGGTACATGCTGGACTTTCTGCGAGCCGGGGGGCTCGACGGGGCCGTGCTCTCCCTGGGCTACCTGCCCGACCCGATTCAGGACTACCTCGCCCGCTGGCACGACCTGCGCGGCTTCTCCGTAGATTACGCCGTCGAGGAGCACGCGCTCGGCACGGCAGGCGGCATCAAGAACGCGGAGGGCTACCTGGACGGCGACCCGTTCGTCGTCGTCAACGGCGACGTGCTCACGGGGATGGACCTGGCGGAGGCGGTCAGGATCCACAAAGAGTCCGACGCCCTCGCGACCATTACCCTGACGAGCGTGGAGGACCCGACGGCGTACGGACTCGTCGAGGTTGACCACGAGCTGGTCGTCAGGCGGTTTATCGAGAAGCCGGCGGCCGACGAGGTGACGACCAACCTGGTAAACGCCGGCGTTTACGTCCTGGAGCCGGAGGTGCTCGGCATGATCCCGGCCGGCCGCGAGGTCTCCATAGAGCGCGAGGTCTTCCCCGAGCTGCAGGCCCGAGGCCGGCTGCGAGCCCACGTGTCGAGCTCGTACTGGCGGGACATAGGCACGCCGCGCAGCTACCTGGCGGCGTCCCACGACGTGCTCTCCGGCGCCGTCGGCACGGACCGGGAGAACTTCGAGTACCTCGACGTGGACCGAGGCGCCTGCTGCGGCAAGAACGTCAAGCTCCTTCCGCCGCTCTCCATGGCGGACGGGTGCGAGATCTCCGACCTCGCCACCATCGGCGGACGCTCCTCCCTCGGCCGAAATTGCCGCGTCGGGCGCGGCGCGGTGGTCGAGGGCAGCATCTTGTTCGAGGGGGCGCAGGTCGAGGCGGGGGCCGTGGTTCGGGGCTCCGTTATAGGCCGCAACGCCCGGGTCGGCCAGGACGCCATCGTCCGCGGACTCTCGGTCCTCGGCGCCGGGTGCGTGGTCGGGGAGAGCAACGTGCTCGACCAGGGGGTCCGGGTAAACCCGAACGTCGTCCTTCCCCCACGCAGCCTGAGGTTCTAGCGCCGAGGCGCCCCGGCCGCCGGCGCCGGCTTTCGGCCCGCCTTAGCCCCTGGGTCCCCGCCTTCGGCGAGTTCCTGGGAGCTCGCTATTTGGCGCTTATAGATCCGGCCGGGGTCGCCGACACTCTTCCCGAAGCGGTCAGGGAGGGCCAGAATGTCCGCAGGCGAGCGAGGCTACGTGTTTTCTGGCGCGTCTACGCGCAAGCCGGTCAGCGCGGAGAAGGACCCGCCTCGCGCCACCGACGATGTCCTCCGGTGCGTACCGGCAGCCGGCGCGCGACGGCTCCGGCCGACGCGCGCGCGGACCGGCCCGTTCGACGCGGTCGTGTCGGTCCCGCTGGACCGGGCCGGGCTCAGGGAGGGCGGATTCAACCAAGCCGCGTTGCTGGGCCCGCGGGGTCGCGGGCCGGATAAACGCACCGGTATCGGATACACTACAAGTCGTGCGGAGCACCCGGGATCAGGTCGAACTGTCGGCCGCCGAGAGGCGCGCGAACGTCGCCGGCACCTTTTCGGCCGGGGGCCACCCGCGGGGCAGACTGCTACTCCTCGTGGAGGACGTCATCACCATCGGCGCCACGTTAAGCGCTCGCGCGGCCACGCTCTTGCGCGCCGGGGCCGCCGTAGCCCACGCCGTTAGCCTCCTTTGCAGGACGTGTTAGGTAGGCGTCAGGCATCAGGTCTCGGGCCCCAGGTGGCCCGTCGTGGGCTCCCGGTGTGCGGTCACGGACCGGCCCGGGCGGGGGTGGTATCTTGCGGGCCGGGCTCGACGCTACAGGCCCGCGTGCTGCACGCTCTTCACGAAGCCTAGCCAGAAGGGAGGCAACATGGACGTGCTGGTCAAGGGGCGGAACATCTTCGTGACGCCGGCGTTGGAGGGGTACGCGCTGGAGAAGGTGGAGCGGATGAGCAAGTTCTTCGATTCCGAGCGCAGCGACTCGCGGGCCGAGGTGGAGTTGATCCACGAGCGCAACCCTTCTGTGGTGGACGCGGAGGTGGCGGAGGCGACGCTCTTTATCAACGGGACCGTGCTCAAGGCGCGGGAGGCCTCCGCTGACATGTACGCCTCCATAGACAAGATGGCGGACAAGCTCGAGCGGCAGGTGCGCCGCTACAGGGGGCGCCAGATCGACCGCTGGCAGGGCCAGGTTAAGAACGCCCCGCCGCCCCCGGGTGTGCCAGAAGCGTCGGAGGAGGAAGAGGATCTGGAGGCGCGGATCGTGCGGACAAAGCAGTTCCAGATGAAGCCGATGGGGGCCGAGGAGGCCGTGCTCCAGATGGACCTGTTAGACCACGATTTTTACGTGTTCACGAGCGCCGAGAGCGGTGAGATCAACGTGGTCTACAGGCGCCGCGACGGCAACTACGGCCTGATAGAGCCCGCAAAATAGCGTCTTATGCCTTAAACTAACCGGCGGAACGGCCCAGCGTGCTGCGGGCCGTCGCATACTGTTTCTGAATTAGGCTGGTGTTCACGAGTGGCTAATCTGCTGACAAAGATATTGAGGATGGGCGAGGGCCGGAAGGTCAAGGTCCTCCAGCAGCGCGTTGGGGCGGTGACCGCCCTCGAACCCGAGATGGAGAAGCTCTCTGACGGGGAGCTGCGGGCCAAGACGGAAAGATTCCGCGGCCGGCTCGCCGGAGGCGAGACCCTCGACGACCTCCTGCCGGAGGCCTTCGCCGTCGTGCGGGAGGCCTCCAGGCGCACCCTCGGGATGCGGCCCTTCGACGTGCAGGTTATGGGCGGCATAGCGCTGCACGAAGGCAAGATTTCCGAGATGAAGACCGGCGAGGGCAAGACGCTCGCCGCGACCATGCCCGTGTACCTGAACGCCCTCAAGGGAGAGGGCGTCCACGTCGTGACCGTCAACGACTACCTGGCCCGGCGCGACGCTGGCTGGATGGGCGAAGTCTACTCCTTTCTCGGCCTCACGGTAGGGCTCGTCCAGGAGAGCATGAACTTCGAAGAGCGCAAAGAGGCCTACGCCGCCGACATCACCTACGGCACGAACGCCCAGTTCGGCTTCGACTACCTGCGCGACAACATCGCGACCTCGACGGACCAACTCGTCCAGCGCAACCTCAGCTACGCAATCGTGGACGAGGTGGACTCCATCCTCGTGGACGAGGCGCGGACCCCGCTCATCATCTCCGGGATGCCCGAGAGCGCCGCCGACATCTACTACCGCTTCGCGGCCATCATGCCGCGCCTGAGGGCCGGCGAGGATTACGAGGTCGACGAAAAAAAGCGCCAGGTCGCCCCGACGGAGAGCGGTGTGGAGAAGGTCGAGAAGGCCTTGGGCGTCGAAAACCTCTACGACGACGTCAACACGAACCTCGTCAACCACCTCAACCAGGCCCTCAGGGCCCAGACGCTCTTCCACGAGGACAAGGAGTACATAGTCCGCGAGGACCAAGTCTTTATCGTCGACGAGTTCACCGGGCGCGTGCTCGAGGGCAGGCGCTACTCCGAGGGGCTCCACCAGGCCATCGAGGCCAAAGAGGGAGTCCAGATAAGGGAAGAAAACCAGACGGTCGCCACCGTAACCATCCAGAACTATTTCCGGATGTACGACAAGCTCTCGGGCATGACCGGCACGGCCGCCACCGAGGCCGACGAGTTCATGCACACCTACAAGATGGAGGTCGTCTCCATCCCGACGCACCGGGAGATGGTCCGGCTCGACGAGGACGACCTCGTCTACAAGACCAAAGGGTTCAAGCACAAGGCGGTAGTCGAGGACATCGTCGAGCGCCACGAGAAGGGCCAGCCGGTCCTCGTCGGCACCGTCTCTGTGGACGTCTCCGAGCACCTCTCGGGGATGCTCAAGCGGCGCGGGGTCAAGCACAACGTCCTCAACGCCAAGCAGCACGAGCGGGAGGCCGAGA
>CADCUZ010000057.1 GCA_902806015.1 uncultured Rubrobacteraceae bacterium | reverse complement strand
GCGAAGGACCACCTCAGCGGGGGCATCGAGGACTTCGGCCTGGCTTTGGTCGCACACTTCCTCGAAGCCGGCCCGATCGTCACGGGTTGCCAGATCGAGATCACGCAGTTCCCCTGGCGCAGGATCGAGGCGGACGGCCAGCCCCACGACCACTCCTTCGTCCGCGGGCGCGGCGAGCGCAAGGCGAGAGTCCACGGCGACGAGACCGGCGAGCGCAAGGTCGAGGCCGGCATCGACGACGTCTACGTCCTGAAGACGACGAACTCCGGATGGGAGGGCTTCCACCGCGAGCGGTTCACCACACTCCCGGAGACGGACGACCGCGTACTAGCCACCATCGTCACCGCTAAGTGGGAGTACAACGTGCTCGATGCGGACTTCGATAGGCTATGGACCGGCGTGATGCAGAGCACGCTAGAAACCTTTACCGACCACTACAGCCCGTCGGTGCAGAACACCCTTTATCGTATGGGGAAGGCGGCACTGGAAGGGTTTCCGGAGATAGAGAGGATCTGGTACTCCTTCCCGAACGTGCACCATATCGCCTACGACCTCGGGCGGTTCGGGATCCAAAACAAGGGCGAGATCCTGCACGCCACGCAAGACCCTTACGGCCAGATCGAAGGCTGGGTAGAGCGAAGCCCGTGAGCGGCTTTCTCACCACCCACGTCCTCGATACCGTCTGCGGCAAACCCGCCCCCGGCATGGCGGTAGAGCTGTTCGTCATGGAGGGTGAAGGCCGGAGGCTCCTCAAATCGGTGTTCACCAACGCCAACGGCCGCACCGACGAGCCTTTGCTCGGGGAGGGCGAGCTTGCCGCCGGCCTCTACGAGATAGTCTTCGACGTGGCCGGGTACTTCTCTGGGGACCTAGGTCTTCCGGACCCGCCCTTCCTAGGCCGCGTCCCGGTCCGGTTCGGTATCGCCGACCCGGACTCCCACTACCACGTCCCACTCCTCGCCTCCCCCTGGTCCTACAGCACGTACCGGGGAAGTTGAGCGAAAGAGGCGGAGCCCTGGACAAGTGTCCGTTTACGTTGGAGGCGCATGCAAAAAAGAGAGGAGCGTAGACGTGTGGGTGACGTAAGGATAACCGCCGGGCCCTTCGAGTTCCTGGCGAGGCAGGAGCGGGAGAGGTGCCCGAAGACGGTGGAGGCCTTCGAGAAGTTGCTGCCGTACCGGCAGAAGATCATCCACGTCAGGTGGAGCGGGGAGTCGTGCTGGATCCCTTTGGGAGACTACGACCTCGGGGTCCCGTGGGAGGAGGCGACGGGCGTGCCGCAAGCCGGTGAGATCCTATTCTACCCCGGCGGCTACTCGGAGACGGAGATACTCTTCCCCTACTACGGTATTATCTTCAGGAGCAAGCTGGGCGAACTCGCCGCCAACCACCTCATGACGATCACCGGAGGCCACGAAAACCTTCGCCCGCTGGGGGAACTCTGCCTCTGGGAAGGCGCCCAGGACATAGCCTTCGAGAAAACTTGACGCGTGTAAGCGCCAAGTTTATTGGGTTTCGGGCCTCTGGCCGGGCCGCCTGTGAACCCGTCCGGTTTTATTGGACGGTTAGCGAGTTGGGGAGCTTGGTCGCCGGGCGTCCCGGGTTGGCTTGCTGGAGTATACTTCTGCGGGTTCCGGTCTTGGGAAGAAGTGTTCTAGGGAGCGGGTAGGTCTTTGGTAGACGCGGCGAATAGTGCGGTCCCGCAGGCGGGCGGGGTCCAGTCCCTAGAGCGGGCACTGGACATCTTGGAGGTGTTGGGGCGTTCCGATGGCGAGTTGGGGGTCAGCGAGATAGGGCTCTCGGTCGGCCTAGCGAACGGCACGGTACACAGGCTCCTCTCGACGCTGACGCGGCGGGGCTACGCCCGCCAGGTCTCCGACAGCCGGAAGTACACGCTGGGACCACGCGCGATAACGCTCGCTTCTTCGTCGCGGGAACGGCTGGGTCCTCTGGCTCGTCCGTTTCTCCACGAGCTCATGGAGTTGAGCCGGGAGTCGGCCAACCTCGCCGCGCTCGACCGGAACTCCGTCGTCTACATCGAGCAGGTGCCGGCCCCGCGCATGGTCCGCACGTTCACTGAGCCCGGAAACCGGGTCGCTCCCCACGCGAGTGGGACCGGAAAGGTGCTTCTCGCCTTCCAGGCGCCGGAGGTCGCCGAAGCGGTCTTGCGTCGCAGCGGGCTGGTCCGGTTCACGCCGCACACGATCACCGACATGGACCAGCTCCTCGAAGAACTCGTGCGCATCCGGGATCAGGGCTACGCCACGGATGCGGAAGAGATCGAAGAGGGCGTGGGCTGCGTCGCGGCCCCCGTCTTCGGCGCGGAGGGCAGGGTCGTGGCGGCAATCAGCGTCTCGGGGCCCGCGGGCAGGCTAGGCGGGGAGCGTCTGGAGGAGATCATCCCCCACATAAAGCGCATAGCCGCCAACCTCTCCCGCTCCCTGAATGGCCCGTCCTGACGCCGATTTTCGGATGACACCGCCCGAAAACCGCCCCGCCAGCTTTCTTTGATCCCGCGCCGGCCTCTGAAGACCTGCAACAAGGCAACTTTTCTACGCCCGTACGTCATACCCGTTCGGGGGCCTCTCCCCGTCATCGACGCTCACTCTCCCTCGTGCCGCGGACACAGCACAGCATAACGGCCCCTAGGCTTGACCTTGACAGCCCACCTCCCTATTACTTATACTGTATTCCGTGAAGTGAAACGTACGTTTTGCATTACGGAGTAAAGGGAGTATGGGAATGTGGTTCAGCGCGAACGTTTCGATCCTGTTCAAGGAGGTCCCGTTTCTGGAGCGGTTCGGTCGGGCGGAGGAGGCGGGCTTCTCGGCGGTCGAGTTCTGGTGGCCTTCGGGAGAGGATCTCGCGGAGGTGGAGGCCGCCATAGGGGAGGCCAGCCTCGCGGTCGCGCTCTTCAATTTCGATGCTGGGGACATGCCCGGCGGCGAGCGGGGGTTGGTTAGCGATCCGGGGCGGGTAAAGCAATTCCGGGAGAACGTGCCGGTCGCCCTGGACCTCGCGCGGAGGCTCGGGTGCCGGCGCATGAACGTGCTCGTCGGGCACGAAAAGGAGGGTATGGGCCGGGATGAGCAGTTATCTCTCGCCCGGGAGAACGTCGCCTTCGCCGCGGATCGAGCGAAAGACGCGGGCGTCACGGTCATGGTGGAGGCGGTGAACACGTTCGAGAACGGACCCTATCTGCTGTACACGACGGGGCAGGCGGTTGAGTTCGTGAAGGGGGTCGGGCGGGATAACGTGAAGATCCAGCACGATTTCTATCACATGCAAAGGATGGAGGGGAACCTGGTCGCGACGCTGCGGAACCACATCGGCATGGTGGGTCACGTCCAGGTCGCGGACTCCCCGGGACGCGGGGAGCCCGGAACCGGGGAAATCCACTACCCTTACGTCCTCGCCGAACTGGAGAACCTCGGCTACGGCGGTTACGTCGGCCTGGAGTACATCCCGTCCCGGGGCGACACGGGGGCGAGCTTCGGCTGGCTGCCCGAAGAACTGCGCGGCGGGGACGTCGCGGTCTCTGACCTGAAACTCTAGAGCGGGAGGACGTCTTGGCGGACACGATAGGGTTCATCGGACTCGGGATCATGGGCCGACCGATGGCGAAAAACTTGATGGAAGCCGGTTACGACCTGGTGGTCCACAACCGCAGCCCGGAGAAGGCCGAGGAGCTGGCGGGAGAAGGGGCCACGGCAGCCGGCAGCCCCAAGGAGGTCGCGGAGAGGTGCGACGTCGTCATCACCATGCTCCCAAACTCGCCGCAGGTCGAGGAGGTGCTCGCGGGCGAGGGCGGGGTCTTCGAGGGGATTCGGGAGGGCGCCTTGATCGTGGACATGAGCACCATCTCCCCCGTCGTCACCGAAGAGTTGGCGGAGGCGGCTAAGGAGAAAGGCGCCTCGATGCTGGACGCGCCGGTCTCCGGTGGGGACGTCGGGGCGATAGACGGGACACTTTCGATCATGGTCGGCGGCGACGAGCAGGACTTCGAGCGCGCGAACCCGCTCTTCGAGGTCATGGGCAAGACGGTGACGCACGTCGGGCCGAGCGGGGCGGGGCAGGTCACCAAGGCGGCAAACCAGATCGTAGTGGCGTTGACTATCGAGGCCGTCTCGGAGGCACTGGTGCTCGGCTCCAAAGGCGGGGTCGCGCCGGAGAAGATCCTGGACGTCCTCGGCGGCGGCTTGGCAGGCAACAAGGTGATGGAGGTCAAGCGGGAGAAGTTCCTTTCCCACACCTTCGACCCCGGATTCCGCTCGGAGCTTCACCACAAGGACTTAGGTATCGCGCTCGCCGCGGGCCGCGAGTACGGGGTCGCGCTGCCGGTAACGGCCGTCGTGGACCAGATGCTCCTGACGATGAAGAGGAAGGGCTGGGGCGGCGAGGACCATTCGGCGCTGTTGAGAGTCATCGAGGACCAGTCGGGGCACGAGATAAGCTGAGGCGACAGCCGGCTCCGGGCCGGGAAAGGAGGGTTTCGCGGTGGCACGTATGGACGTGATGGACGCGGTCGTGAAGGTGATGGAGGACGAGGGTGTAGAGGTCGCCTTCGGGGTGCCGGGGGCGGCGATACTACCCCTCTACAAGGCCATGCACGAATCCGGGCGGATACGGCACTACTCGGTGCGGCACGAAGAGGGCGGGTCGCACGCGGCCGACGGGTACACGCGGGTCACGGGGAAGGTCGGGATCAACATAGGGACCAGCGGGCCCGCGGGGACGAACATGATCACGGGCCTCTACACCTGCATGGCGGACTCGATACCCCAGATCTGCATAACCGGACAGGCCCCCACGAACGTCCTGCACAAAGAGGCCTTCCAGGCGGTGGACATCGTCGAGATCGCGAAGCCCGTCACCAAGTGGGCCGTCCAGGTGAGGGAGCCAGGCCAGTTGGTGTGGACCTTCCGCGAGGCCTTTCGCATCGCCCAGGAAGGCCGTCCGGGCCCCGTCCTCATCGACCTGCCGCTCGACGTGCAGACCAGCGGGCTTACGGTGGACTTCGACGCGGACCGGGGCGGCCCCCTGCGCTTCGAGAAGCCCGCGCCCCGTCCGAACGCCATCAGGCGGGCGGTCGAGATGATCCTGGAGGCCGAGCGGCCCGTCCTGATGCCGGGGGGCGGCGTAATAGGGGCCGACGCCGCGGACGAGCTGATGGAGCTCGCCGAGTACCTGCAGGTGCCGGTCAGCCCGACGTACATGGGCAAGGGGACCATCCCGGAGGACCATCCGCTCTTCATGGGCATCGTCGGCCTCCAGACCAGCCAGCGCTACGCCAACGCCCTCTTCCTAGAGAGCGACCTCGTGATCGGCATCGGCAACCGCTGGGCTGAGCGTCACACCGGCGACCTCGACGTCTACCGCGGCGACCGGAAATTCGTCCACGTGGACATCGACCCGCGCCAGATGGGCCGGGTCTTCCCTCCGGACCTCGCCGTCGTCTCCGACGCGAAGCTGGCGCTGGGGGCGATGACGGATACCGCTCGCGCCATGACCCCGGAGCGCGAGCCCGGCGCGTGGGTGGAGCGGGTGGACGAGCTGCGTTCTACGCTGCTCCGGAAGACGGATTTCGACAACGTTCCCGTAAAGCCGCAGCGGGCCTTCCAGGAGATGAACAGGTTCTTCGACGAGGACGCCATCGTGGTGACGGCCATAGGTCTCTACCAGATCTTCTCTGGCCAGTTCCAGAAGACCTACAAGCCGCGCCACTACCTCTGCTGCGGCCAAGCAGGACCGCTCGGATGGGAGGTCCCGGCCTGCATAGGGGTCAAGCTCGGCCGTCCGGACAACCTTGTCGTCGGCGTCGTCGGGGACTACTCCTTCCAGTTCCTGATGGAAGAGATCGCGGTCGCAGTTCAGTACAAGATCCCCTACGTTCTCGTCATGCTCAACAACGCCTACATGGGCCTCATCCGTCAGGGGGAGCTCAAGTACGGGATGAACTACGCGGTGGACATCGGCTACGAGGGGCCCGAGAGCGAGTACGGGATAGACAACGTCACGGTGATGGAGGCGATGGGCGCCGCGGGACGCAGGGTACGGGAGCCGGACGGGATACAGGAAGCGCTCGACTGGGCGGCGAGGACCAGCGAGGAGCGGCGGGTGCCGGTGCTCGTCGAGATCATGTGCGAGCGTGAGGTCAACGCCGCGATGGGGCTCTCCATAGACAAGATCAACGAGTACGAGCCCATCCTCGACGGCACCCGCGAGACCGCCGGCCATGTCGTCGGCGGCGTCCCTGACAGGGACTGATCCCCGGTTCGGCGGGGGCCCGCTGCTCCTTGCGCCCCCGAGAGGTGTTAGCACCCCCCCGGCGGGGGCCGCCCGCATGGATTAGAGTGCCGGTATGGCTAACGAACTGAGAGAGGTCCTGGAGGCCGGGCTCGCCGCGGCCGACCCGAAAGACGCCGTCCTGCGCTCGGTGCGGCTCGAAGGCGGTGCCGTGCTCGCCGGCGACGCACGCTTGGAGGCGCGGAGGGTGTTCGTCGTGGCCGCCGGCAAGGCGGCCGGGGCGATGGCGGAGGCCGCCCAAGAGCTTTTCGATGGACGCATCGCGGCCGGGGTCGTGGTTACCAAGGACGGCCACGACGCGGGCCCCGAGGGCTTCGAGACCGTCTATGCTTCCCACCCGGAGCCCGACGAGAGGGGCGTGGAGGCCGCACGCAGGGTGCGGGAACTCACCGAATCGCTGGAGGAAGGCGACCTGCTCGTCGCCCTCATCTCCGGCGGCGCCTCGGCCCTGCTCGCGGACCCCGCGCCGCCCATAGAAATAGGAGACCTGAAAAAGCTCACGCAGGACCTCCTGAAGAGCGGGGCGGATATCGGTGAGATAAATACCGTCCGCAAGCACGTCTCCGTGCTGAAGGGCGGTGGTCTCGCCCGCCTCGCCGCCCCCGCGAAGGTCCTCGCCCTCCTCCTCTCGGACGTGGTCGGCGACGCGCCCTCCTCCATCGCCTCGGGCCCTACCGCCCCCGACACGACTACGCTGGACGCGGCTCGGGCCGTGCTGGAGCGCTACGGCATAGATCCGCCGCTGAGCATCGCGGAACACCTGAAGGAAGCAGAGGAGACTCCCAAACCCGGTGACCCCGTCTTCGACAACGTCGCGAACGTGGTCTGCGGCGGCGGCCGGCACGCGGTCGAGGCCGCCGCCGGGAAAGCCGGGGATCTCGGCTACGAGCCCCTCATACTTTCGACCGCCATGACCGGCGACGCCAGGTCCATAGCCTCGGTCTACGCGGCCGTCGTGCGGGAGGCGCTCGAGAGCGGCAACCCCGCCCAGCCCCCGTGCGCCCTCGTCTCGGGCGGTGAGGCGACTGTGGTCGTAAGGGGAGGCGGCACGGGAGGCCCCAACCAGGAGTTCGCCCTTACGCTGGCGGTCGAGTTGGATGGGATCGGCGGCTGGGCGGCCTTCGCGGCGGATACCGACGGCAACGATGGCCCCACCGACGCGGCGGGCGGCCTCGTGTACGGCGGGACGGCGGCACAAATGCGGGAGGCCGGCGTGGACCCCGTCCGGGCACTCGAAGACAACGATGCCCACGCAGCGCTGGAGGCGGGTCGGGCGTTGCTCGTGACGGGTCCTACCGGCACCAACGTCAACGACCTGCGGGTGGTCCTGGTCTCCGGTTGAGCCTCCCGCGGTAGGAGGCGTGGGGCAAACGGGCCTTCGCAAGGCCGAGGTCCGACAGCCTGCCCATCAACTCGTAGCCCTGAAGGTCCCTATCGCGCATGCACAGGAGAAGAAGGAAGGGCGCGCGAGCCAGTCGCGGATGTCGACGGTCCGGGGCGCCTCTATCATCGCGCCTCCCCACGCGTGGGAGCGGCCCCTCCGAGGACGGATTTGGTAAGGATCATGTCTGCGCTCCTCCCTCTGGGCCGCACGGCGCGGGGACGTTCGGACCGGGGCGTCAGGTTTACACAACCGCGACCCATGCCACCGAGCGCCACCCCGAAATGCCCGCTAACCTCCGAGAACGCCCTCTTTTCAGCGCTTCCCGGAACCCCAGGAAGACCGGCGGGGAAGTCAGCGCGCAAATTGGCCCGAAAGGCGCACAGGTTCTCGCCCCGCGGGAGTATGGCGGCGGCCGTCTCCGAGATACGGCGCTGCGCGCCTTCCTCGTTGCGCCCCATTGCGGGGTGATCAGGGGAACAGGTTCAGCGGGAACGCGAAGCCAGCCGGATCGCGAGCGGATCCGGCTGGCGGTTGTCCTGCGGGGGCTACGGTTGGAGCAGGATCTTGATGGCGCCGTCCTGCTTTTTCTGGAAGATCTCGTACGCGTGGGGCGCCTGGTCGAGCGGCATCTTGTGGGTGGCGAAGTCTTCGACCCCGAGCGGGTCGCCACCGCCGACCAGAAGCGGCATGATGTCGTCAACCCACGCCTTGACGTTGGCCTGACCCATGCGGACCTGTATCTGTTTGTCGAAGAGCTGCAACAGGTTCAGGGGGTCGGCCGTGCCGCCGTAGACGCCGCTTATGGAGAGCGTGCCCCCGCGACGCACGGTCTCGATGCACTGGTTGAGCGCCGTAAGCCGGTCCACCCCGCCCTTCTCCATCGCTGTCTGGGCCGCCGAATCCGGGAGCAGGCCCACGAGCGTCTGGGCCATCTTGCCCCCGCCCGAACCGTGGGACTCCATGCCGACGGCGTCTATGACGGAGTTAGGTCCCCGCCCGTCAGTCATCCCACGAATCGTCTCCGCTATGTCGTCGTGGTCGCGGAGGTCCATCACCTCGGCGCCGTACCGGCGGGCCATCTCCAGGCGCTCGGGCACTAGGTCAACCCCGATGACCCTGTGGCCCCTATACCGGGCGATGCGCGCGCACATCTGGCCGATCGGGCCGAGCCCGAAGATCGCCACGCTGCCACCGTCTGGGATGCCGGCGTACTCGACGGCCTGCCAGCTCGTCGGAAGCACGTCCGAGAGGTAGACGAAACGCTCGTCGGGCATGTCGACGCCCTCTTCGGGGACCTTTATGGGGACGAATTGGGCCTGGGGGACGCGCAGGAACTCGGCCTGTGCACCGGGCACCTGGCCGTAGAGCTTGGTGTAGCCGAAAAACTTGGCGCCCGTGCCGTACTCGTGTACCTGCGTCGTCTCGCACTGGGAGTAGAGTCGCTGGTCGCACATAAAGCAGTGCCCGCAGCTTATGTTGAACGGCAGGACCACCCGGTCGCCGGGGGCTAAGTTCGCGACCTCTGGCCCCACCTCCTCTACGATGCCCATGGGCTCGTGGCCGAGGATGTCCCCCTCGTCGATAAACGGCCCCAAAACCTCGTAGAGGTGCAGGTCCGAGCCGCAGATATTCGTTGTAGTTATCCTGACGATCGCGTCGTTGGGCTCCTGGATGGTCGGGTCCGGCACGTTGTCCACCCGAACGTCCCGCTTGCCGTGCCACGTTAGCGCTTTCATACAGCCTTACCTCCGTGATCCCTCTCATTTAACCGCCGAATGGCCTCGCCCCGCCGGGACGCGCGGCGGGGCCCAACCCGCTGCCACTAACCGGAGCCTAACTAGGCGCTGCGGGCCTGATCCGCGTGCTTCCCCTCGCCGATCTCCTCGACGATTTTGGCGCAGAACGCCGGCAGGTCGTCGGGGTTGCGGCTGGTGACGAGACCCTGGTCGGTGACGACCTCCTCGTCCACCCAGGTGCCGCCCGCGTTGCGGATGTCGGTCTGGAGCGAGGGGTAGGAGGTGAGGGTCCGGCCCTTTACCACGTCCGCCTCGACCAGCGTCCACGGGCCGTGGCAGATCACGCCGACCGGCTTGGCCTGCTCGAAGAACCCCCTCACGAAGGCGACCGCGTCCGGGTCGCCTCGCAGGTTGTCCGCGCCAACGGTGCCGCCCGGCACGATCAGGGCGTCGTAGTCGTCCGCCGAGACGTCCGAGACTGCCTTCTCGGCCGTGAACGTCTCGCCCGGGTTGACGTCGCCGTTCATGGTATGGGCCTCGCCGGCCTGGAGGCCGATGACCTCGACCGTGGCGCCCTCGCCCTCCACGGCCTCCTTGGGCTGCACGAACTCCACCTGCTCCGTGCCCACCGGCGCGATGAGGATGGCCACCTTGCGTCCCTGCAACTCGCTCGCCACGGTTGCCTCCTTCTCTCGTGGTCGTACACAGGACGAGGATTACCGTCCGGGTTGCTTTTACCCAAATGCGCGTCCGGGCAACAGCCGCGTGCGTTTCCGGCGGGCGAAATGGTTCGAAAGGTGTAGGCAAACCACGGGTGGTGTGTCTCCCCTCTCAAACGCCCTGTTCGCTCCTGTTGGTGATGGTCTGGTGGTCGGGGCCGATCCAGGGCATCACCCGCTCGCTCTTGATGTCGTCGGGGTTGTAGTCCTGGCCGTGGTATTTCTGAGAGCTGGTCTATGTGGTCGCGAGCCTCCGGACCGGTGACGGTCTCCACGCTCCACGGCCCTGCCGCAGGCCTCGGCGTAGTGGTGGGGTCCTGCTCATTGCGGATCGTCAGGGTGACCCTGGGGTCTCGCTGGGCGTTCTTGAACTTCGGGCGATGAACTTTCGTGTTCGCCACCAGGCGCTCGTCGTCGGTGTGTACCCAGAGCAACTGCGTCTGGAAGTTGCTGTTGGGAAGCATTGTGGTGGTCGAGCCGTAGTTGGCGCCTTGGGCCAGTTTTACCGGCTGCGGGTGCGTTCTTCGTATCCGCCAATCGGATCTCCTCCAGCCGCCTTCCCACCGATACGCGAAACGCACCTCCTGAGACTCAGAGACCGCGGAAAATGGTCCGTGAAGCGCGGACAGGCGACCTGTCGTGGTGCGCGACCGGCCGCCCTCCTTTTCCGGGGTCTGTGGCCCGGGATCTTCTCTAGCCCGAGACCTCGGAAAGCTCGGCGTACTCCTCGTCAGCGAGTTGGAGCGACGCCGCGGCGACGTTCTCTTCGAGGTGGGAGACGGAGGAGGTGCCAGGGATCGGGAGCATCACCGGCGAGCGCCACAGGAGCCAGGAGAGGGCGACCTGCCCGGGCGAGGCGTCGTGGCGGGCGGCGATCTCGTCCACCGGCCCGCCCGGACGCGCCAGGGGGCCGGCGGCCAGCGGAAACCACGGGATAAAGGCGATACCGTCGCCCTCGCAGGCTTCCAGCACGTCCTCCGAGCCCCGATCGGTGAGGTTGTAGCGGTTTTGCACGGACGAGATCGGGATTACGCGCTGCGCCCGCCGAAGCTCCTCCACGCCGACCTCGGAGAGCCCGACGTGACGGACCTTGCCCTCGTCCCGTAGCTCGGACATCGTGCCAAGCGACTCCTCCACCGGGACCTCGGGATCGATGCGGTGGAGCTGGTAGAGGTCTATCGTCTCCAGCTTCAGCCGGCCGAGGCTGCCCTCGACGGCCTCCCTGATGTGTTCGGGGCGGCCGTTCGGCCTCCAGTCCCCGGGTCCGGGACGCACGAGGCCGGCCTTCGTGGCGATCACCACGCCTTCGGGGTAGGGGTGGAGCGTCTCGCCGATGAGGCGCTCGGAGACGTCGGGGCCGTAGGAGTCGGCGGTGTCCACAAGGTTTATGCGGAGCTCGACGCAACGCCGGAGGACGGCTTTTGCCTCCTCGGGCTTCTCGGGTTCGCCCCAGATGCCTTCTCCCGTGATCCGCATGGCGCCAAAACCCAGACGGTTCACTTCGAGGTCCCCGCCGAGGGCGAAGGTGCCCGCCTCGGCCGCGTTTTGCGTGGTATTTCCATCGGTCATCGGCTTACCTCCTCCTGCTCAAGCGAGATCCCCCTCCGTGTAGGGAACGCCCTGATACAGATCGTGGGTCTCGAAGGTGGTGGTACGCAGCGGGCCCTGGACCGCTAGGTCCAGAAGGGCGCAGGCGCCCTTGGCGCCCGCGTAGACGAGGTGGTGGAAGGCGTCGATGCCGACCTCCTTCGCCCCCTAGGTCCAGAACGGCGGCGCGACGCCGAGAGCAGGCAGCATGACTTGTTCCGAGCCCCACACAGCGCCGAAGTGGGCAACGGCCGCGGTGGTCCCCTCGAGACCGGCCGCGCCGATGAGGCCGCGGACCGCGCCCCAGCCGGTCCCATAG
>CADCUZ010000056.1:461-12184 GCA_902806015.1 uncultured Rubrobacteraceae bacterium | reverse complement strand
TTCCAGTTGCACACCCACAAGCGTCTCATAGACATCCAGCAGCCCACGCCGCGCACGGTCGATTCGCTGCAGCGGCTGGACTTGCCGTCGGGCGTGAATATCGAGATCAAGGCGACCTAGAGCGATGGCTACGGCAGTATTTGGGATAAAAAAGCAGATGACCCGGGCCTTCCAGGACGACGGCGCGCTCGTTGGCGTTACCGTGATCGAGGTCGAGCCTAACCTGGTAACCGCGGCCCGCACGGCCGACGGTGACGGCTACGAGGCCGTCCAGGTTGGCTTCGGCCTCGCGAAGTCCAGCCGCACGAACAGGGCTCACGCTGGCACGTTCGCCAAGGTAGGTACCCCGCCGCGCAAGCATCTCAAGGAGCTTCGCGGCGTCTCAGGCGAGGTCGGAGGCACGATCGGGGCCGACGTCTTCGAGGTGGGCGACAGGGTTCACGTCAGCTCGACGTCCAAGGGCAAGGGCTTCCAGGGCACGGTCAAGCGGCACGGCTTCGGGCGTGGCCCGGTGAGCCACGGCTCGCACAACGTGCGGGCCCCCGGCTCGGCCGGCGCGTCCGCGGACCCGGCCCGTATTTTCAAGGGCCAGAAGATGCCGGGACAGATGGGCAACAAGCCCTCCACCGTGCGCAACCTCGAGGTCGTCGCGGTGGACACCAAGAAGGGCGAGCTCTGGGTGCGCGGTGGCGTACCCGGCGGCAAGAACGCAGTCGTGAAGATCAGAAAGGCGGGTGAGTAGGATGGCGCAAGCGCACCTCTTCGACGCCCGCAGCGGCACCAAGTCTTCGCTGGACCTCGAAGGCCCGCGCTTCGACACGGAGCCCAACGAGCACGTCATACACCGCGCCGTCGTCGTGGAGCTGGACAACCGTCGGCGCTATACGGCCCACACCAAGGGCCGCAGCGAGGTCAGCGGCTCCGGCGCGAAGCTGTACCGCCAAAAGGGAACGGGCCGCGCGCGGGTGGGCGACGCATATCCGCACAACCGCGTCGGCGGCGGCACCTGGGGCGGTCCCAAGACCAAACCGGCCCGCTACGGCAAGCGCATAAACCGCAAAGAGGCCCGCGCCGCCTTCGACGGAGCCCTCTCCGCCAAGGCCGCCGACGGCGAGGTCTACGTCGTGGACTCGCTGGCCTTCGTCAAGCCCTCCACCAAGCAGGCCAGGGAGCTGCTTGAGAGGATGGAGGTCGGGGGGCCCGTGCTGGTCGTGTTGACGGAGGACGACGCCAACGCGGCGCTCTCGTTCAGGAACCTGCCAAAGGTTACCGTCGTCGGGCCGCGCGAGTACGGAGTTTACGAGCTCCTACGGGCCCGCGAGGTCGTGTTCTCGCGGGCCGCCTACTCGAAGCTCACAGGGAACCGGGAGGAGGGCTAGTGGACCCGCATCAGGTGATCATCCGTCCGGTCATCTCGGAGAGGAGCTACAACCTCATCGAGACGGAGGGGCAGTACACCTTTCAGGTGGACCGGCGGGCGAACAAGAACCAGATCAAACGCGCCGTGGAGGGCGCCTTCGACGTCAGCGTCGCGAGGGTCAACACGGTGAACGTCAAGAGCAAGCCCAAGCGCCAGGGCCTCACCAGAGGCCGGACCGCCACGTGGAAAAAGGCAGTCGTGAAGCTGGCGCCGGGCGAGAGCATAGAGCTGTTCGAGGGAGTCTAGGATGCCTGCGAGACGTTACAGGCCGACGAGCGCGGGCCGCAGGAACTCCTCGGTCCTCACGCGCGACTCGGTAACGAGGGACAAGCCGGAGAAGAAGCTGACCACCAAGCTGCACAAGACCGGCGGCCGCAACAACAATGGCCGCATCACGACCCGCCACATCGGCGGCGGTCACAAGCGGCGCTACCGCCTCATAGATTTCAAGCGGCGCAAGGACGGGGTGCCAGCGACGGTCGCGGCCATCGAGTACGACCCGAACCGCTCGGCGAACATCGCCTTGCTTCACTACCACGACGGCGAGAAGCGCTACATCCTCGCCCCGCGCCACCTGACCGTCGGCTCGCTCGTGATGAGCGGCCCCGACGCCGAGGTGGACGTGGGCAACACCCTGCCGCTGAATAGGATCCCGGTCGGCACGGTCGTGCACGCGGTCGAGCTCGAGCCGGGCCGCGGGGCGCAGATGGCCCGCAGCGCCGGAACGAGCGCCCAGCTCACGGCGCGCGAGGGTAGCCTGGTCACGCTCAGGCTCCCGAGCGGCGAGCGCCGCAGGGTCCGCTCCGAATGCCGGGCGACCGTGGGCGTCGTTGGCAACCAGTCGCACCAGAACGTCAGGTGGGGCAAGGCGGGTCGCAAGCGGCACCTGGGGATACGTCCCACGGTCCGCGGCACGGTCATGAACCCGGTGGACCACCCGCACGGCGGCGGCGAGGGCAAGAGCACGCCGGGACGGGCGCCCGTTACCCCGTGGGGTAAGATCACGCAGGGTTCGCCGACCCGCCAGAAGCACAAGCGTTCGGACGCCATGATCGTGCGCCGGCGCAGGAAAGGAAGGAGGCGCTAGGTGACGCGCTCATCGAAGAAGGAGCCGTTCGTAGAGGAGCGCCTGATGGAGCGCATCCTCCGCATGAACGAGAACAACGAGAAGAGGATGCTCAAGACGTGGAGCCGGGCGAGCGTCGTCTACCCCGAGTTCGTCGGCCACACCATCGCCGTCCACGACGGGCGCAAGCACGTGCCCGTCTACTGCACGGAGTCGATGGTAGGCCACAAGCTCGGCGAGTTCGCCCCGACGCGGACCTTCCGCACGCACGTCAAGAGCGACCGGACCGCGAGGCGCCGATGAAGGCGACCGCGAAGTTCGTCCGCATAGCGCCCCGCAAGGCGCGGCTGGTGGCGGACGAGGTCAGGGGCAAGAGCCTCCCCGAAGCCGTCTCCATCTTGCTTTTCACAAACAAGCGGGCCGCCGGCATCGTCGGCGACGTTATAAAGAGCGCCGCCGCCAACGCTGAGCACAACGAAGATGCCAACGTGGACGAGTTGTTCGTCCGGGACGTCCGGGTGGACGAGGGCCCGACCATCAAGAGGTTCCGCCCCCGGGCCATGGGCCGGGCGACCATGATCCGCAAACGCACGAGCCACATAAGCGTCACCTTGGGCGCGCCGGCCGGCGTCGCTGTGGGCACACCCGGAGACGAGGACGAGGAGTAGTATGGGCCAGAAAGTACATCCCGAAGGTTTCCGCCTCGGTGTCAAGCGCAAAGGCGAGAAGGTAGAGTTCAAGAGCAGCTGGTACTCGGACAAGGATTTTGCCGAGCTTCTCGGCGAGGACCTCAAGATCCGGGAACACATCGAAAAGAAACTCACGCGGGCGGGCATAGCCGACGTCCGCATCCGCAAGGCCGCCGAGCAGGGCGAGATCGCGGTGGACATCCACACCGCCCGGCCCGGCATCGTTATCGGCAAGGGCGGTAGCGAGGTGGACGCCCTTAGGGGCGAGCTTGAGCGCCTGACCAAAAAGAAGGTCCAGGTCAACGTGCGCGAGGTCCCGCGGCCGGAGCTCAACGCCGCTTTGGTGGCCGAGTCCATCGCGGAGCAGCTCGCCAGCCGGGCGGCGTTCCGGCGGACCATGAAGCGGGCCCTGACCAGCTCCATGAGGAGCGGGGCCCAGGGGGCCAGGATCCAGTGCGGCGGTCGCTTGGGCGGTATCGAGATGAGCCGGTCTGAGACCATCTCCGAGGGGCGGGTTCCCCTCCACACCTTGGACGCGGACATAGATTACGGTTTCAGGGAGGCCAAGACGCAGATGGGCCAGATCGGGGTCAAGGTCTGGATCAACCACGGCGTCCACGACGAGCAGCCAGAAGCGATCAGGCGGTAGAGAGATGCTTGTACCCAAGAAGCTCAAATACAGAAAGCCCCACAGGGGCAAGATGCGGGGACAGGCCAAGGGCGGCACCGACGTGCAGTTCGGCGAGTATGGCCTGCAGGCGCTGGAGCCGGCCTGGATCTCCAACCGCCAGATCGAGGCGGCCCGTATCGCGATGACCCGCAAGATCAAGCGCGGAGGGAAGGTCTGGATCAACATATTCCCCCACAAGCCCGTAACCAAAAAGGCGGCCGAGACCCGAATGGGAAGCGGCAAGGGCTCCGTGGAGGGCTACGTCGCCGTGGTCAAGCCGGGCCGCGTGATGTTCGAGATGAGCGGCGTGAACGAGGAACTCGCGCGCGAGGCTATGAGCCTGGCCGCCCAGAAGCTTCCCATAAAGACCCGCTTCCTCTCGCGGGGAGGTGGACAGTAGATGAAGGTCGCAGAAGTGCGCGAGCTGGACATTACGCAGCTTGAGCAGCGCCTCGCCGACACGCGGCGCGAGCTCTTCAACCTGCGCTTCCAGCACGCCACCGGGCAGCTGGAGAACACAGGACAGATAAAAGAGGTCCGCAAGAACATCGCCCGGATACTCACCGTCCTGAACCAGAAACAGCAGGAGAACTGATAGTGACTGAGGAAGAGAAAAAAGGGAACGGGGCGCCCGAGGGTGCCACCGAGGAGCGACCTCCCGAGACGCCGCAGGACCTGATACAGGGTGCCGAAGGCGGCGAGACGGTCGAGGCCGGTCTCGATGACGCGGGGCCGTCCAAGGGTCCGGCGCTCGATCAGGACGAGGGTCAGATCCAGAGCGACACCGAGCGCAACCGCCGCAAGGAGCGGGTCGGGCTAGTGGTCTCCGACGCCCCGGAGAAGACCGTGACGGTCTCCGTCGAGGCGCTGGTGCGCCATCCGAAGTACAAGAAGCGCGTGCGCCGCTCGAAAAAGTTCATGGTCCACGACGAGGGCAACGAAGCCCGCGTAGGGGATACGGTCAGGATCATCGAGACCCGGCCTATCTCGGCCCGCAAGCGCTGGCGGCTGGCCAACATCGTGTCGAGGGCCGAGTAGTGATCCAGCAAGAATCCAGGTTAAGGGTCGCCGATAACACGGGTGCCAGGAGCATCCTGACGATCCGGGTTCTCGGCGGCAGCAAGCGGCGTAACGCGGGCGTGGGCGACGTGATCGTGGCGACCGTCAAGGAGGCCACGCCGGGCGGCGCGGTCAAGAAGGGCGAGGTCGTGCGGGCGGTCGTCGTGAGGACGAAGAAGGAGACGCGCCGGGACGACGGGTCGTACATACGCTTCGGCGAGAACGCCGGCGTCATCATCAACCAGGATGGCGCCCCGCGCGGGACCCGCATCTTCGGGCCGGTGGCACGCGAATTGCGGGAGAAGGGCTACACGAGGATCATCTCGCTGGCCCCGGAGGTGCTCTAGCTTATGGGTATGAAGATAAAGCGCGGGGACACGGTAGTCGTGATCTCCGGCAAGGACAAGGGCAAACGAGGCGAGGTCGAGCGGGTCATCCCGAAAAAGTATCGCGTGGTCGTTGGCGGCGTCAACGAGCGCACGCGCCACGCCCGCCCGAGCCAGAACAACCAGCAGGGGCTCTTCACCTTTGACGCCCCCATAGACATCTCTAACGTGATGCTGGTCGACCCCGGCAGCGGGGAGCCGACAAAGGTCGGCTACCGGTTCACGGATTCGGGGGAGAAGGTCCGGGTCGCCAGGAAGACCGGGAGGGACATCGATGGCTAGGCTAAGAGACAGGTACAGGCAAGAGATCGCCCCGGCCCTTAAGGAGCGGTTCGACATCGAGAACCCGATGAGGATCCCGAGCCTGGAGAAGATCGTGGTCAACATGGGAGTCGGGGAGGCCGTAGTCAACAGCCGCGCGCTCGACGGCGCGATGGAAGACCTAGCGAAGATAACCGGCCAGAAGCCCCAGCTCCGGCGGGCGCGCAAGAGCATCGCCGGGTTCAAGATCCGCGAGGGGATGCCCGTAGGCGCGAGGGTCACCCTGCGCAACGAGCGAATGTGGGAGTTTTTGGATAGGTTCATCTCCGTGGCCTTGCCGCGGGTGAGGGACTTCCGGGGGATCAGCCCCAGAAGCTTCGACGGGCGGGGCAATTACGCCGTTGGGTTGCGGGAGCAGGTTATCTTCCCGGAGATTAGCTACGACTCCATAGACGCGACCCGCGGTCTGGACGTCGCGGTGGTGACGACGACCGAGAGTGACGAAGAGGCGCGGGAGCTTTTGCGGCTCCTCGGGATGCCCTTCAGGGAGAGTTAGAGATGACGAGGAAAGCGTTGCTGGTCAAGCAGCAGAAGCCGCAGAAGTTCAAGGTCAGGGAGTACAACCGGTGCCAGCGGTGCGGCCGGGCGCACGGTTACTACCGGAAGTTCGGGCTGTGCAGGATCTGCCTGCGCGAGCTGGCGCACGAGGGCAAGATCCCCGGTGTTACGAAAGCGAGTTGGTAGGTAGAGATGACGGTCACAGATCCTATAGCGGATTTCCTGACCCGCATCCGCAACGCCCACATGGCGAAGCAGGAAGTGGTCCAGATTCCGCACTCGAAGATGAAGGCGGAGATCGCGCGCATCCTCCAGCAGGAGGGCTACGTGCAAGAGGTCTCCGAACGCGGCACCGGCGTCGAGAAGCGCCTGGTCATAGAGCTAAAATACGGCCCCGACGGGCAGCGCGGCATCACGGGCCTCCGGCGCATGAGCCGGCCGGGCCGCCGGGTGTACCGCAAGCAGACGAACATACCCCGCGTGCTCGACGGGCTCGGGGTCGCGATCCTCTCGACCTCGCAGGGGGTCCTGACCGACCACCAGGCCAGGCGTCGCGGCGTCGGCGGCGAGGTATTGTGCTTCGTCTACTAGGGAGGTCTTGAGAGATGTCGAGAATCGGTAAGGCTCCGGTAGAGCTCCCGGGCGGCGTGAACGTCGAGCTCGCGGACCGCGCCGTGAAGGTGGCGGGCCCGAAGGGCGAGATGACCGTGCCAGTGGGCAGGGGCGTGCGGGTGCAGCAGGAGGACGGAAACCTCGTCGTCAGGCGCAACTCCGATGCGCCGCCGGACCGGGCGATGCACGGGCTGACGCGGTCCCTGATCCAAAACGCCGTAACCGGCGTGACGGACGGTTTCACCAGGACGCTCAATATAACGGGCGTCGGCTACAGGGCCGCGCTCCAGGGCCGCGACGTGAACCTGCAGGTCGGCTACTCGCATCCGGTCGCGATCGCGCCGCGGGAGGGCATCGAGTTCGAGGTGCCCAACGCGACGACGATCGTCGTGCGGGGGATAGACAAGCAGCAGGTTGGGCAGATGGCGGCGGAGATTCGGAAGGTTCGCCCGCCCGAGCCGTACAAGGGCAAGGGCATCCGCTACAGCGACGAGCAGGTCCGGCGCAAAGTCGGCAAGGCCGGATAGCGAAGCTAGGAGGATCGATGGCAGTTCTTCAGAAGCGGGCCCACAGGAATAAGCGGCGCAAGCGCGTCCGGCGCAAGGTCGTCGGCACCGCCGAGCGCCCGCGCCTCTCGGTGTACCGCTCGAACGTACACATCTACGCCCAGCTCATCGACGACGACGCGGCTCGCACGCTGGCGGCGGCCGACTCCCGCGAGGTTGGGGAGGCCGAGAGCCGCAAGGACGCGGCCCGCAAGGTCGGGGAGCTCGTCGCGAGAAAGGCCCAGGAGGTCGGCATCGAGGTCGCGGTCTTTGATCGGGGCGGTAACAAATACCACGGCCGCATCGCGGCGCTCGCAGAGGGCGCGCGCGAGGGCGGGCTCAAGCTCTAATTTAGGAGGCAGGTTTTGGGTCGAGGCAGAGGAAATAACAGGGGCGGCGCCCCCGGCGGGCCTGGAGGCCCCGGCCAGGGCGGACGCGGCGGCGGTCCCGGTGGTCCCGGCGGTCGTGGCCGGGACAACCGCGGCGGCGGAGGCCGTGGCGGCGGTCGCGGGCAGCGCGACAGCGAGTTCCAGGACAGGGTCGTCGAAATCCGTCGCGTGGCCAAGGTCGTCAAGGGCGGCCGGCGGTTCAACTTCAGCGCGCTCGTCGTCGTGGGCGACGGCAAGGGCCGCGTCGGAGCCGGATTGGGCAAGGCAAACACCGTGCCGTCGGCCATCCAGAAGGGGCAGGACCGGGCCAAGAGGAACATGTTCCAGGTGCCGATGCGCAACACCACCATCCCGCACGAGGTTGTCGGCAAATTCGAGAGCTCGGATGTGCTCTTGAAGCCGGCCTCCGAGGGTACCGGCGTTATCGCGGGCGGTGGCGTCCGGGCGGTGCTCGAGCTTGCCGGCATCAAGGACGTGCTGACGAAGGCGCTCGGCTCGACGACCTCGGTCAACCTCGTCCAGGCGACGGTTGAGGGTCTCGGCAGGCTCCGCACCAAGGCCGACATTGAGCAGGCGCGGGGGGTGAAGATAACGCTATGAGCCCCCTTAAGGTCACCCAGATGAAGAGCGTTATCGGTTCCAAGGGCGACCAGAAGCGGACGGTCCGCGCCTTGGGGCTCAAGCGAATCAGGGACTCGCGCGTGCACGGGGACACGCCCCAGATCCGGGGCATGCTCCACAAGGTGCGCCACCTGGTCCATGTCGAGGAGGTGCAGGAGTAATGAGGCTCAACGACCTCTCCCCGGCCCCCGGCTCCAAGCGCGGGCGCAAGCGCGTCGGGCGCGGGACGGGCTCGGGGCACGGCAAGACCAGCGGCCGCGGTCACAAGGGCGCCGGCGCCCGCTCGGGCTCGTCAACCCACGCCGCCTACGAGGGCGGCCAGATGCCGCTGCAGCGACGCCTGCCGCGCCTCAAGGGCGAGGCCAGGGGAAGCCACACCGTCGCCCGTCCCGTGAATTACGCGCCCGTCAACATCTCGGACCTAGAAGGTGTCTCCGGTGATACGATAGGGCCAGACGAGCTGCGGGCCGCCGGGCTCGTCAGAAAGAAGGCGAAGCTCGTGAAGATCCTCGGCAACGGGGAGGTCGGGCGGGCCGTCACGGTCAGGGCCCACGCCTTCTCCGGGACGGCGAAGAAAAAGATAGAGGCGGGCGGCGGAAGCGTCGAGGTACTGGAGCGCTAAGATGTTGGGATCCCTTGGCAATGCTTGGAAAGTACCGGAGCTGCGCCAGAGGCTCCTGTTCACGGCCCTCGTTTTGGCCCTGTACAGGCTCGGGGCGTACATCCCGCTGCCGGGGATAGACCCGCGGGTTCTCGGGGGGCCGGGTCCCGGCTCCAACAACGCCATAACGGGGCTCTTCGGGGCGTTTACTGGCGGGGCGTTCAACAACTACGCCATCTTCTCGTTAGGCATCATGCCGTATATCACGGCGGCCATCGTTATGCAGCTCATGACGGTCGCCATCCCAAGGTTGCAGGAGCTCTCCAAGGAGGGCGAGGCCGGACAGCAGAAGATCACGCAGTACACCCGCTACTTCACGCTGGCGCTAGCCCTGATCCAGTCCGCGGCCATGGTTTTTTACTTCCGGGCGCCCGTCGGTGGCGGCGCGCTCGCAGCCGCCAGCCCCCTCCAGATAGTGGTCATTATCTTCACCCTGACCACGGGGGTCATGCTCACGATGTGGATGGGCGAGCTCATAAGCCAGCGGGGGCTCGGCAACGGGATATCGCTGATAATCACCGCCTCGATCCTCTCGCAGGCGCCGCGGGCCATAAGGGCGCTCATAGAGAACGGCAGCATCCTGACTATGGTGATCCTGGCGCTGCTCGCGATCCTGATCATCGCGGCCATCGTGTTCGTCAACGAGGGCCAGCGACGGATACCTATCACCTACGCCAAGCGGCAGGTCGGGCGCAGGATGAGCCAGGGCGGGACGACTTACCTACCCCTGAAGGTGAACATGGCGGGGGTCATACCGATCATCTTTGCCTCCTCGCTCTTGCTCTTCCCGGTGGTGCTGGCCCAGTTCGCGGGAGGGGGCGACACCGACTCGTTCCTGAGCCGGCTCTCGCGCTTCTTTGACCCGAGCAGCGCACCGTACCTCGTCCTCTACGCCCTGCTCATCGTCATGTTCACGTACTTCTACACGGCGGTGCAGTTTAACCCCGTCGAGCACGCAGACAACCTAAAGAAGAGCGGCGGGTACGTGCCCGGCATTCGACCGGGGCAGCAGACTGCGCTCTACCTGAACAACGTGCTCACCAGGATCACGCTCTTCGGTGCCATCTTCCTCGCGATCGTGGCGGTGCTGCCTTACCTGATCTCCCCGGCCCTCGGCCTCGGCAACCAGATACTGCTCGGCGGCACGTCCATGCTGATCGTGGTCGGCGTCTCGCTCGACACGGTTCGCCAGCTCGAAAGCCAGCTCATGATGCGCAACTACGAAGGGTTCTTGAAGAAGCGATGAAGATCATTCTTTTGGGCCCCCAGGGGGCCGGCAAAGGCACGCAGGCGCAACGCCTCGCCCAGAAGACCGGGGCAAAGCACATCTCGACCGGAGACATCGTGCGCGCCGAGATAAAGTCCGGCTCGGAGTTGGGCCAGAAAGTGCAGGACTACAACGACCGGGGCGAACTCGTACCAGACGAGATCATTGTCGAGATGGCAAAGCCTTACCTCGACGACGCGGACGCCTGGCTGCTCGACGGCTTTCCGCGTAACGAGGCGCAGGCCAAGGCCCTGGACGCCGCGCTCGAAGAGCTCGGCATCGAGCTCGACGGGGCCGTCGCCCTCGAAGCCCCGGACGACGACCTCGTGCAGCGGCTCTCGGGCCGCCGGACGAGCGACGCCACAGGCCGGGTCTACCACGTCGAGCACGACCCGCCGCCGGAAGATCCGGAGGAGGACCCCGGCCCGTTCGTGCAGCGCAAGGACGACACCGAAGAGGCGATCCGGCGCCGCCTGGACATCTACCACGAGCAGACGGAGCCCCTGAAAGACTATTACGCTAAGCGCGGTCTGCTGAACACGGTGGACGCCCGACAGGGCATCCCCGAGGTGACGGAGGAGATCATGTCGGCCGTCGGCGAGGGTAGCGCTTGATCGTCCGCAAGAGCAATGGGGAGCTCGCCGCGATGCGGGAGGGTGGCGAGATCACGGGTGCCTGCCTGAAGATGCTCGCCCAGAACGCCCAACCCGGCCTCACCACCGGCGACCTCGACAGGATGGCCGAGGACTTTATCCGCTCGCACGGTGGCAGCCCAGAGTTCAAGGGCTACCCTGGCGGCCCCGGGGCGCCGGACTTCCCGGGCTCCATCTGCGCCTCCCCGAATGCCATGATCGTGCACGGCATCCCCGGCCCCTACCGCCTGGAAAACGGCGACATCCTCTCCATTGACGTGGGCGTCCGCTACAAGGGCTTCGTCACCGACTCCGCGACCACTGTCGCCGTTGGCGAGGTGCCGGAGGAGGCGCGTGGGCTACTCCGGACGACGCAGGAGTGCCTGGCGGCGGCGACTGAGCAGATGCGGGCCGGGAACAGGCTCGGGGACGTCGGGCACGCCATACAGTCGATCGCCGAGGCGCGGGGCTACGGGGTCGTCAGGGACCTGGTCTCGCACGGGGTCGGGCGAGACATGCACGAGGACCCGCAGATCCCGAACTACGGCGAGAAGGGGACCGGGGTCAGGCTGTTGCCGGGGATGACGTTCGCCATAGAGCCCATGATTACGCTGGGAGACTACACTATAGACCTCGACGAGCGGGACAGGTGGTCTATCTACACGGCCGACCGCTCGCTCTCGGCTCACTTCGAGCACACCATCGCCGTGACGGAGAACGGCCCGTGGGTGTTGACGAAAAACGGGGGCTCCGGCGGGTAAGAAAGGCGGTTATGTGGTGTGAGCGGTCGCCCCGGCATGATAAGATATCCGTTTGGCTCCAGCTATTTTGAAACTACTGAGAAAGAGGAGGTCCTTGGCCAAGGAAGACGTTATAGAGGTTGAAAG
>CADCUZ010000056.1:0-451 GCA_902806015.1 uncultured Rubrobacteraceae bacterium | reverse complement strand
AACAACGTGCTGGCGCACATCTCTGGAAAAATGCGGATGAACTACATCCGGATACTTCCGGGCGACAGGGTGAAGGTGGAATTGAGCCCCTACGACTTGAGCCGGGGACGCATCACCTACAGGTTCAGGACCTAAAAGGAGACCGTTGTGAAAGTACGGGCGAGCGTGAAGCCTATGTGCGAGAGGTGCAAGGTCATACGCCGCCGGGGTGTAGTCAGGGTGATTTGCCCGAACCCCCGGCACAAGCAGAGGCAGGGATAGCATGGCACGGATAGCAGGCGTAGACCTGCCGCGCGAGAAGCGGGTTGAGGTCGGGCTGACCTACGTGTTCGGCGTGGGCCGCTCGACGGCGAAGAGGATTTGCCGCGAGACGGACGTGGACCCCAACACGAAGGTCCGCGACCTGGCCGAGGGCGAGGTCGGCAAAATCCGGACCTTTATCGACCAGAAC
>CADCUZ010000055.1 GCA_902806015.1 uncultured Rubrobacteraceae bacterium | reverse complement strand
TCGACGAACTCAACAAGTACGCCCCCTCCGGTTCCAGAACGAGCAGCCTCAAAGATACCCTCGTGGACATAAGCGCCCGCGGGCGCCACCTCAACCTCACCCTCTTCGGCGCCCAGCAGTTCCGCTCCAAGGTGGACGACGAGGTCGTTGGCAACGCCGCCACGAGCCTATACGGTCGCATCGGCGACGAGGAGCTGACCAACTCAAGCTACCGCTCGTTCTCCAGCACGACCCGCGAGGAGCTACTTCAGCTAGAGAAGGGCCGCCTCCTCCTGCGCCACGCCCACTACGCCGTCCCCGTCTTCGGCACCTTCCCGCGTCCGATGGTCCTCATGGGCAAGCAGGGCACCGACATCTTCGGCGAGCGCAAGGGCGACGCCGCAACCTCCGTCCTCGCCGTCATGCGCGGCCTAATAAAGGCAGGCCGCCCGCCGGCCATCACCGCCATACGGGGCGACATAGAAGGCGTTCCCGAGGAGCAGGTCTACGAAGCCCTCGACGCCGTCCAGGCCGCCCACCGCACAGGCCACGGCGCCGCCGACCCCTACAAAAACTTCCGCTGGAACCTCACCCGCGGCAACCGTCCGTCGAGGCGGCGCGAGTCCTCCCAGATCCTTTCGGGCCTGGACCGGATGAGGGATTAGCTGACTTGGGAGGTGCCCGAATATCATGAGCCTATACATTCCGTGTAATATCGCGCCAAAGTATGGACAATAGACTGGGACAAGACAAATTCTAGACTTATAGCGCATCGGGATGACATTGGCCCGGTTAGCCCCCTTGTTTAGCATCCTTCGCTCGTTGCGGAGGACGAGGCTGCTTTCGAGCACCAAGACCAGGACAATTATGGAGATTCCGAACGAGCTGGTGCCCGCGGTCCGAGCGCTTATAGCTCAGCACCAAACACGGGCTTGAGGCACGCCCAAGACCTCCGCCCGTTATCGCTGAACTCGTGCGAACCTGCCGTACAATACGGCCAAGCTGAGAGAGGAATGAGATAGTAAGGATCGCCCACATCTCGGATACGCATCTCGGGTACTCGCGGTACGCGCGGCTCGACCCGAAGTCGAACCGCAACCAGCGGGAGGTGGACGTTCAGGAGGCCTACGGGCGGGCGGTCGACGCCATCCTGGAGCGGGAGGTGGACGTGGTTATTCACTCCGGTGACGTATTCGACTCGGTACGCCCGGCGACGCACGTCATCATCGGCTTCTTGAAACAGACGGCCCGCATTACGGCCCGTGCCGGCATCCCCTACCTCGTCGCGGCCGGCAACCACGAAACCCCGCGCCTGCGCACGACGACGGCGGCGCTCGAATACGCGAACCTGGTGAACGTCCACTCCGCCCACGGCTTCGAGCTGGACTACTGGTCGGAGGAGTTCGATGGGGTGAACGTGGGGGTTACGCTGGTGCCGCACGGGGCCGTGTTCGGGACTGGGGCGGTGATGCCGGCGCGGGACGCGGACGTGAACATCCTGGTTACGCACGGGATGGTGCCTGGGCTCGAGGCGCGCCAGCACGAGATGGGCGAGGCGAATTTGCAACCGGGCATGTTCTCCGCCCCCTTCGACTACGTCGCCCTCGGCCACTACCACGAGTTCCACAAGCACAAGGAGAACGCGTTCTACGCCGGCGCAACGGAACGCTTCGGGTTCGGCGAGGTCGAGTCGAAGCCGGGGTTCGCGGTAGTGGAGTTCGATGGGGACGGGTTGACGGGCGTCGAGCACGTGGGGATAGAGGCGCGGCCCATGATCGACCTTCCAAAGATAAGCGCCCGCGAGATGGACTCGTCGAAGTTGACAGAAGAGGTTCAGTCGCGTGTCTCCGACGTGGAGATGGACGGGGCCATCGTGCGGCTGCGGGCCTACGACGTGCGTCGCGGGGTGGCGAGCGGGGTTGATCGGGAGCTCTTGCGGGATCTGCAGCGGCGGTGTTTGAACTTCAGTCTGGAGATCCACCCTGAAGAAAGCCCAGAGGAGGCCGGAACGGGCGGCTCGCCCTCTGCGGTTTTCCGGCCGCTCGGGGAGGAGTTCGCCCGGTTCGTTAGCGCTCGTAGGGAGCGTGGGGAGCTGGAGGAGGCGTTCGCGGAAGAATTCTTGGAGAAGGGGCGCGGGTACCTGGCGCGGGCGGCGAGCGAGGAACCGGAGGCGGGCGCGTGATACTCGAACGCCTCTTTATACTGAACTACAAGCAGTTCAGGGAGCCGGTAGAGCTCTATCCCCCGGAGGGGGCCATCGGGGTTGTCGGCGCGAACGGGGCGGGTAAGTCCACCCTTTTCGAGAGCATCCTGTGGGCGTTTTTCGGCGCCCGGGGTGGCGGGCCGCGCTTCGCGAACGAGTCGATCCCGTGGAGCGGCGGCTCGACGAAGGACCTCTCGGTCGTGGAGGTCACGCTGGCGACGGACGGCGGGTCTTACACCGTGCGGCGTCAGCTCAAGGGCGGCTCGACGGGCGCCGAGGTGCGCGACGGCGAGGGTAGGACCATCGTCACGGGGACCTCGGACGTGATCCGTTGGGTCGAGGGCGACCTGCTCGGAATGGACCGTACCGCCTTCGAGGCAACCTTCTACGCCCGCCAGAAGGAGCTGCGCTTTTTCGCCCACGACGACGGCATCAGCCGCGTGCGCAGGATCTCCAAACTCCTCGGCATCGGCGACGTCGAGACCGCCCAGGCCCTCCTGCGCGAGGACCGCAACGCCCTGCGCTCCGAGGCGAGGGTCCTCGAAAAACGGCTCGCCGAGGCCGACCTGCAATCTTTGCAGGCCGAACTACAGGGGGCGCGCGAGGCCTGCGAGCGTCTGGAAGGCGAACTGCAGAAGGTGTCGGAGGACCTGGGTTCCGCCGAGAAAGAGCTCGAGTCCGCCCGCGCGGCCCGCGCCTCTCTGGAATCGTCCTACCGCGAGCACTCGCGCCTGACAGGGGACCTGCGCGCGGCGGAGGCCGAGGGGCAGCGGGCCGCCGACCGGATGGCCGAAGGCGAGAAGGACCTATCCGAGCTCGCGGCAGCGGAGGAGGAGATTGGGCGCCTGGGGCCCCAGACGGCCGGGCTACCGGGGGTGTCGGCGGAGCTCGAGAAGCTTGACGAGGACCGGCGTCGCGCGGAGGAGCGGGACAGGGACCGCCGGGAGTGCCTGCAGGTCCAGCGGCGCATCTCGGACATCGAGGGCGAGGTCTGGGAGATTTTGGAGGAGCTGGACGACGGGGAGGAGGTCCTGCCCGGCTTCCATGCCCTCTTTGACCTCGACGGACCGGAGCTGCTGCAGGAGAGCGTCGCGGTGCTCGACGGCGTTTTCGGGGAGCTGGAGGCGGCCGAGGCCTGCCACGAACGATTCCGGGAACTCTCCTCCCGCCACAAGGAACTCCAGGCCGCGGCCGAAGAAGAACGGGCCGCCCGGGAGCGCTACGAGGAGACGAGAGACGAAGCGAGAAAGCTCCAGGAAGAGCTCGAAGACTTCTCCAGCGGCGAGGACCTGGAGCGCAAGGAGAGGGACCTGCGCGACGAGGAGGAGAAGCTCAAGGAGGTCGCCGCGCACCACAGGGGCCGGGCCAACGCCGACGAGCGCGAGGCGAAAAACGTGGACAAGGCGCGCGAGGCTATAGACAGCGGAGCCGAGGACCACTGCCCCACTTGCCACCGCGGTTTCGAGGGCGGGGAGCAGGAGGAGATCTCCGACAGCCTCAAGCGCCAGGCCGCCTCCCTACGCCGCCGCGCAGCCGCCGAGACCGCCGAGGCCGAGAAGCTCGCCGCCTCGGCCGCGGACACCGCCGAGAAGCTGCGAAGGCTGAAGGTCAAGCTCGACCGCTGGCGGGCCCTGCGCGAGTCCCTGGCCCGCGCCACGGATCGGGCCGCCGACCGGCTGGAGAGGCTCGAAAAACTGGCCGGGAACCTCCGTGAGCTTCGGGGGGACCTGGAGGACACCGAAGCCCCAACCCGGGAAAACCTCGAAGGGGCTCGCGCGCGTCGCGAGCGCCTGCGGTGCGTGCGCGACGCGCGTCCCGCGGTGGCGAGCCTCGCGGGCGAACACTCGAAGCTGACGAAGCGGGTGGCGGCGCTGGTAACGCAACTGGACGGGCTCGCAGGCCTCTCGTACGATGCGGACGAACACCGACGGAAAAAGGAAGAAAAAGACCGTTTGGAGCGGATGCGGGGCCGCATCGAGGAGCTGGGGCGGCGGCTGGAAACGCGCGCCGGGGTGGAGGAGGCGCTGCGGGAGGCCTGGGGGCGCGTGGAGGAGGCCGCCAAGACCGTCGAGAAGCTGCAGGCAGAGATCTCCGCTCTCGGCTTCGACGAGGCGGTCTATGAGGCGGCGTCCGAGAGGGTGTCCGCGGCGGAGGAGCGCGCCTCCGGGCTGCGGGACGCGCGCGAGGGGCTCGGCGGCGACTGGAAGGATGCCGATTACCGCATCGAGCGGGCCAAGACGGAGCTCAAGCGTCTCGACGATGACCGGAAGCTCGCCAACGAGAGGGCGTCGGCCGCGGCGCGCATGGACGAGATGGACGGTCTCTTCACGGATTTCTTCCGCTCCCTGACCGCGCGGGCGCGGCCGATGCTGGAGGCTGAGGCCTCAGGCTTGGTCAGACAGCTCACCGACGGCCGCTACGAGAGCATGGAGTTCGACGAGAACTACCGCGTCAGGCTCCTCGACCGCTTCGACGACTCCTACGCGATAGAGCGCTTCTCTGGCGGCGAGGCGGACGTCGCGAGCCTCTCGGCCCGGGTCGCGCTCTCCCGGCTCGTCGCGGCGCGCGGCGGGAACACCCTGGGGTTCTTGGTGCTCGACGAGGTCTTCGGGAGCCTCGACGCCGGAAGGCGCAACAACGTGCTGTTAGCCCTTGAGAGGCTGAAGCGCTCGTTCGGCCAGATCTTCATAATCTCCCACGTCGGCGAGGTGCAGGAGTCAGCCTTGGTGGACGAGGTCTGGATGATAGAGGAGGACGAGGAGGGCAAGAGCCTCGTTCGGCGCATGGACGCCCCCGGCGGGGCGCCGGAGCCGCTACTTGAAGCCGGTGCCCTGGGGTTCGACGGAGATCGTTCGGAGTAGAGACCCTCGCGGAAGCGCGACGTTCACGCGGAGCGTGCCGTCCGAGATCAGCACGCTCCGGTCTCCGCCTTTAGCCGTTGGCCATCCTGGCCCTGCTGAACGCCCTTGGACGTCCAACGTCTACTTTCCGGCCGCCCTGTAGATAAAAGACCTGATCACCTCAGAGTTGACCTCGGCGTAGACGCTGGGGAAGTCACGCGCCCCGCATCCAATGCCGAAGCTCGTTATCCCGATCTGGAAGAATCCGGTGGCCTTCTCGACGAAAATCGGCCCGCCCGAGTCGCCCTGGCAGGTATCTTTACCCTCCCCGCCCGCGGCGACCATGAGCGCCTTGACGTACGAGGAGTCGTAGACGCGCTTCCCTTCGTTGTCGGAGACGATCGGCACCTGCGCCTGCTGCATACGGTTGGGGTACCGGTCCCGCTGGACGAAGATCCTGCCCTGCTTCTTGGTATTTCCCCAGCCGGCGACCGTCGCCGAGCCACCAGGCATCTCGAGGGCATTGTCGTTCTGTTTCGGGATCCTAGCAGGGGCGATGTTCTTTACCCGCCGGTCCAGCTTGAGAACCGCCGCGTCGTACGCCTCGCTCGTGATGCCGTTGTACTTCGGATGTACGAAGATGGCGGTGACCTTGCGGCTCTGCCCCTGGGAGCTCTTTAGCACCGTCCGGCCGACCGTGACCCGCAAGTGCAACGGGGTGACTTCCTGCACGCAGTGGGCTGCGGTCAGGATGCTGTTGCGGTCGATCAGGGTGCCACCGCAGAACTGCTGCTGGTAGGCCGTCTTCCCCCGGGTTATGTCGCGCAGAGCCGCCACGAACTCGTACTTGCCGTCGGGCAGCGGCTTCCCGCCCACGACCTTCGGCTGCAGGGTCCCACCATCTTCTCCCGTGGGCTCTTCGGCCGCGAGCACCGGCACCGCCGCCCCGAGCGCCAACAGCATCGCAAAAAGTGCCATTAGGTAACCCCTCACGTTTCCCGTCCCTGGCTCGTTTTCGATCTTCAAACCGGTCCCCTCGTTCGACTCTTTACCGAAATGCGTATTCCCTTTAAGAAGCGGCTGGGATTCGCCCGTTCTCCCTCGCAGAACCGACCAGCGGTAGATCCCGGCACACCTCTAGTCGCACGGAATATTACTATACTGACGCGGCGCGGAAGAAGGCTCGTGAGGACGATACCTGCCCAGGGCCTCGTCGTCGGGCTCCCCGCGGGGCCGCGGCGAGGCTTCCGCTGGCGTCCAGCCTACGGGGGCGACCCCTCCCGAGCCCTTTGTAGGTCGGCCCGCGCGGATAACACCTCGGCCAGGTACCTTGCGTCGTCCAAGCCCAGGTCCGTTACCTCCAGTGCCGAACCTCCGATACCCGAGGCGACCTCGGTCCCGAAGGTGGCGAGCCGGAGGTGCCGCTGGAAGGGGCTCTGCAAGACGCTGCGCGACTGGAGCCTGCGCCGGGACGCCACGGCGGTTACGCGGGCGAGACGCCGCCACCGCACCACGAGACGGTCGTCCGCCAACGCCCACCCCGCGTCCCGGAAACGCAGCCAGCCGTAGAGGGCGAAGGGCGGCACCAGCCCGACCGCCAGGAGACCGAAGGAGGCATCGAAGACCAGGACCGAGACCAGCGCGCCCGCGGCGGCCAGGACCAGGGCGGGTACGCAGGCCCGGAAGACGTAGCGGCGAAGGGCGCGGCGTGGCAGCGGCTTCAGGGTTGGGGAGACGGCGAACTCGGGGGCGGCCGCGCGAAGCAGCGCCTGAACCTCTTGAAGGGGCAGGAGCGGGAACATGACCGCCGAGACCCCCGCGTCCTCGCCGTAGCCGGCGCTCTCTACGCGCAGGGAGGCAAGGCCGAAGGGCTGGCGCAGGAAACCCTCGGAGATCCGGACGGCCTGGATGCGCCCGAGCGGGATCGTGGCTTCTCGCCGCTCCAGGAGGCCGCGCTTGATGTGCAGGAAGTCCCCCTCGCGGGAGAGGGTGAAGCCGAAGTGGGCCAGCACCGTGCCGGCGATGGCGAGCAGCCACGCGACGAGCGCGACCGCGGGGACGAATATCAGCGCCAGGATCAAGGCGTTCGGCGCCAGCGACTCGACGAGGTTGCGGAAAAAAGCCTCCGAAAAGAACTCGTCGAAGACCTGACTGCCGACGGCGAGGAGGGAGAGGACAACGCCGATCTGGCCGCTCGTGGCGCCCGCGACCAGCAGGTCCCGCGTGGACAGCCGCCGCAGTACGTCAGGCACGGACGTCTCCTCTTCGGCGCCGATGGGCTCTCTCCTTGAATTTTCGATCTCGCGCCGCAGCGCCTCCGTCGCCCCGCGGCCGAGCGCCGGCAGCGGGGCATCCGGCTCGCTCGCGCCGCCTCCCGCCGTCTCTACGCGCACCTCGTAGACGCCGAAGACCCTCTGGACCAGCCCCTGCACCGTGTCCACAGATTGGACGTGCTCCAGCGGTATCGTCCGTTCGTTTTTCTGGAAGACGCCCTGCCGCAACCGGAAGGCGCCCCCGACCACCCCGTAGGTCGTCGCCCTCCAGGAGAGGAATCCCCAGAGCGCCGCCAGAACGATCAGTAGGAGGCCGCCCAGCAGGACGAGGGCTATCGTGAGCGGGCTCAGACCCTGGCTGAAGAGAACGAATAGCCCCGGCAGGGCCGAGGCGCTCACCAGGCGCCGGACCGATTTGAGGGCGTTGATGATCATCGCCGCCGGGTGCAGGCGGAGATGGGGGTCCGCCTCAGAGCTCATCCTGCTCCCTGGTGAGGTCCGCGATGCGGTCGCGGGCTTGCGCGGCGATGGGGGTGGAGAGCTCGGGGATCTGGTTCGGCCCGGCCGCCGTGTGGAAGACGACGGTCGAGAGCCCGTAGCGCCGCTGCAAGGGTCCCTGGCGGGTGTCCACGTGCTGGATGCGGGCCAGGGGCACCAGCGTCCGGCTTACCCACCAGATCCCGCGTTGCAGGTCCACCTCGTCCGGCCGGATCTCATACCGCCACCGCCGCCACCGCACCCCGGGGGCGACAACCACGGAGAGGACCGCCAACGCGAGCCAGGCGAGGACGGGGAGTACCGCTATAAAGACCGAAGCCTCGACCCACCTAAGCAGAACGAAGCTGCCGAACCCAGCCCCGGCCAGGAGCGGAAGCATGTTCAGGGCACCCGAGATCCTCCACACGGCTTTCGCTCGCGGATCCAACCTCTCCGAAGGCTCGTCCTTCAAGGTCGGGAGAGCATCGGGATGGCCGGACGGCCGCGCAGGTCCTTCGCGGCGAGCTGGCCGCAGGCGGCGTCTATATCCTGGCCCCGGCTCGGCCGCAGCGTCGCCGAGAGTCCCAGCTCCCTCGCGTAGCGCAAAAACGCTCTGGCGTCCCCCTTGCTGGTTGCGGAGAAGCCGGTGTCCGTCCAGTTGAAGCGGAGAAGGTTCAGGTGGTAGAGGGGGTGGTCAAGGAGTTTCGCCAGCGCCTCTACGTGGCGGGGCTGGTCGTTCACGCCGGCGAGCAGGGTGTACTCGAAAAAAAGCTTGCGACGGGTCGCGTCGACGTAGTAGCGGGCGGCGTCCATGAGCTCTGGGATAGAGTGGCGGGCCGCGACGGGCATGATCTCCTGGCGCTCGTCCCCGAAAGGGGTGTGCAGAGAGATCGCCAGATGAAACTGCTCCGGCTCGTCCGCGAAACGCCGGATCTTGTCCACAAGACCGCTCGTCGAGACTGCGATGTGCCGCGCGGCCAGCCCGAACCCGTCCCCGTCGTTCAGCACCCTGAGTGCCTTTACGGTCTCATTGTAGTTCAGCATCGGCTCGCCCATCCCCATCACGACGACGTTTGAGACCCTCTCGGGGGCGATGTCGCGCGCGGCGACGAGGACCTGCTCGGCGATCTCGCGCGCATTCAGGTTCCTCTTGATCCCGAGCAGCCCCGTCGCGCAAAACTTGCACCCCATCGCGCAGCCGACTTGCGTCGAGATGCAGACGGTGTGCCGGCCCTTCTCCGGGATCACGACGGTCTCTATAGCGTGGCCGTCGCAGGTGCGGAACAGGTACTTCCTCGTTCCGTCTGTGGCCCGGGAGGCGTTCTGCAGGTCGAGGACCGCCGCGGGCGCGGCCTCGTTCAGGGCGTCGCGCAGGCCCTTCGGCAGGCTCGTCGCCTCCTCCCAATCCCGAATCAGGGAGACCGACAGGGCGGCGTAAGCCTGGCCCAGACGGTAGCCCGGCTCACCGCTCTCCTCGAGCGTCTTCTTTACTTCCGGCAAAAACTCGGCGGCCCTCATGGACAGGATTATACCGGGCCAACACCCCGGCCGACTTGTCAGCCCGCCGCGCCCCGCGGCCTCCGCTTTCGGCGGGCGGTTTTCTTTCGAGGTCGGCGAACCCACCGCCTGGCTGTGGGCCGCCGGAGACGGCCTTTTCAGCGGCGCGAGGCGGCGTGCCAAAGAGTAAAATCTTGCGGATGGCGGCACTCGACCTGGTCATAGCGCTCTTCGTGTTTTTGGCGGTGCTGCGCGGCGCGCGCACCGGGTTTCTGGTGGGCGTCTTCTCGCTTGTGGGGGTCGTGGTCGGGGCCTCGGTCGGGTCCAGGATAGCGCCGTCGCTCGCGCCGGACGGGGGCAACCCGACCTACCGCCTCGGCATCACCCTTATCGGCATCCTGGCCTTCGCCGCGCTCGGGGAGATCCTGGCCCGCGTCGTCGGGGGCTCCCTGCGGAACCGGCTCACGGGCCCGGCTTCGGTGGCCCTGGACGGCCTCGGGGGCGGGGCCCTTGGTCTCGCGCTCTCGCTGGTCTTGGTTTGGGCCGTGGGGGGCCTCGCCCTGCAGTCCCCACCACTCGCCGGGCTCCAACCGGTCGTCGAGGACTCGAGGATCTTGCGCTCCCTCAACGAGCGGATGCCCACCGGGATGCTCACCCGTGCGGTCGTTGAACTCGACCCGCTGCCCGAGCTCCGAGGCCCAGACCCCGACGTGGCACCACCGGATAAGGGCATCGTCTCCGACCCCGAAGTGCGGGCCGCGGCCACGAAGACCGTGCGCGTGACCGGCGTGGCCTGTGGCTACGGTGTAGAGGGCTCCGGCTGGGTCGCCGCGAGAAACCTCGTCGTTACCAACGCCCACGTCGTCGCCGGCGAGGCCGTGACGAGGGTGCAGCCCCGGGGCGTGGGTCGTAGCCTGCGAGCGCAGGTCGTCCTCTTTGACGAAAAAAACGACGTCGCCGTCCTGCGCGTCAGGAGGCTCGGCCTTTCCCCCATCCCCCTCGCGTTCCCCCGCGTGGGCGAGGCGGCGGCCGTGATTGGATTCCCCCAGAACGGCCCGCTCGACGTGCGCCCCGCCCGGACCGGGGAGACCAAGCGCGTGACCTTCGGCGACGCCTATAACGGGGGCCCGGTCGAACGGGTCGTTACCGGCTTCCGCGTCTTTGTCCGCCCCGGCAACTCGGGCGGCCCCGCCGTCAACGCCGACGGCGGGGTCGTTTCCACCATCTTCGCCAGCCGCGCCGACTCGAGCAACGCCGGCTACGGTATCCCCTCCCAGTTGGTCCGGCGCCACCTGGACCTCGCCGCCGGACGTACAGCACCGGTGAGCACCGGAGGATGCGCGAATTAGGCTTCAGGCCTCAGGCATAAGAGGATGCGTCCGGACCCCGTTGCCCGGACAACGGCCGCATTGCGAGACGACCTCACCTGACGGCTGAAACCTTTTTACCTCGTCTCCTCCTTGATGATCTTCTCCACCGTGATGCGGCTGCGGTTTAGCTCGGCTTCTACGGTGGCGAGGCGGGCGAGGGAGGTCTCGCGCAGGCGGTCGCGCTCCACCTCGCGGGCCACGGCGGAGGCGGCCTCCTCCATGGCGGTAACGGCGCTTTGGAGGGTCAGCAGGTCACGTTCGTCCATTCCCGGATCTTACCCCAACCCGTACCTCTAGTTGTTGCGTTTCGCGACGAGGTAGGCGTCAATGGTCGCCCAGATGGCGAGCGAAAGGTACGAAACCGCCTCGGCTGACGTTCCGCACGCTGCTAACCCGTAAGGGCGCCGAGTGTCCAGCATTTGCGAGAGCCTAAAGAGAAAGGAGCGTGCAGCGGCCCACGCCACAGTGAGACGGCTCTGGTAGGGGCGCGTGGTTGGGCTAGAGGCAGACGGTTACGTAAACCAGAAAGTACGTACCAGGTTGGGCTCATGTTCCGCACCCGACGTGCCGGGAGAACCTCCGAATTGGAACTTATGGTGGTCTAGCTCTTACGCGCTCAGGGCTCGCTCACCAAACTGCTTGCAAGGGGCGTTCTGCGCGCTTCGGCTTCTTTGGCCCTTATGGAACCTTGGGGGAAGTTAGCCCGCGGGAGACCCCAGACGGCCGCGGGGCCCGGCTAACGCCCCCGTCGCAGGGCCGACAAGACGTCCTGGGGGCCGCGGTACTCGCCCTCCGGCAGCCTCTTGCGCAGCTGGCCGAGGACCGGGCTTGGCACCCCGTTGCGCTCCAGCCTGCCGAGCAGATCCTCCTTGCGGGCCGGGAACTCGACGCCCTCCAGGTACCTGCCCACCTGGGCGGGCAGGCGCTTCCTCAAGAAATCCACGCTCCTTCGCCTCCTCTTGGCCGATCGCTTTGGCATCATGATACCGCGGCGTGGTAGCCCGACTCTCGCCTCGGATCGTTCTTCGGGCTTCGCCCCGAAGGCCTTGTCGGAACGTCGCCCGTACGGGGTTCCAAGACGTTCGGCCAAAGTGGGTTCTAAGAAGCTCGATGCGGGCTACTTCCGTTTGAGCTTGCGCCAGTCACGAGCCAGTAGCCCGTAGTCTACCCGGTTCTCGTAGGCTTCCCGCGTCTTGTAGTGCTCTGGCCGGGTGCCCTCATGACTCATCCCGACCTACCGCATGACCTTTCCCGAAGCGGGGTTGCTCCCGGAGTGGTCAGAGTGAATGCGGTGCAGCCCTAGCTCCTCGAATCCGTGGCGTACGACCTCCTTCACGGTCTCAGTGGCGTACCCCTGTCCCCAGTAAGGTACGCCCACGAAGTGGGCCAGGTCTCCCCGTTGTCGTCGCGGGGGTTCAGTTTCAGCAAGACGTCGCCCACCAGCTGGCTTACCTCCCGCAGCACCACGGCGAAGCTGACGCTCTCGCCTGCCTCGATGGCTCGGCGGGAGTCATCTATGAACCGCTCCGCCCACCCTTCCTCCAAAGGATGCGCGACGACCAGCAACGTGCGGGCAACCTCCCATGCCCCGCTGAGCTGTTCTGCCTCGGTGCGTCCTCCGGCGTGAACTCCCGAAGGATCAGCCGCTCGATGTGTAGCGTAGGATACGCCTTCATCCTCCGCCCATCCTACGCTATGCACCCGAGTGTGGAGAAGGGTATTCTCGGAAGTTCGGATGGCCCCGATCCTAAACAGGACGGTTTCTTATGCACAGACATGGAGGCTTCTTGGCCTAGCGCACATAAAGTTCGCGATCCTCTACGCCCTGAAGAATGGAACGCGG
>CADCUZ010000054.1 GCA_902806015.1 uncultured Rubrobacteraceae bacterium | reverse complement strand
CTCCGCCTCTTTCACCCGGTCGGCCAGCAGCGCCGCCGTCCCCTCGACGGCCCCGAAGTACACGCAGCCGTGCTCGCGCATGGAGGACAGAACCGTTTCGGAGCGCACGCCCTTCCCGACCATGCCCTTCAGGCCGCGTTCGATTAGGAGCGGCGAGTACGGGTCCATGCGCGAGGCCGTCGTCGGCCCGGCCGGGCCGAGCGCGTGTCCAGGCCTGGCCGGGGCCGGGCCGGTGAAGTAGACGACCTGCCCCTCGGGGTCGAACGGCAGCGGCCCGTCGTGCTCTATGGCGTCCTTGATCCTGGCGTGGGCCGCGTCGCGGGCGGCGAAGAGGACGCCGGAGAGCAGGGCGACGTCGCCGGTTCGGAGGGACCCGTTGCCCTCCCTCGTCAGCGGCGTCTTCAGCCGGGTGGCGTCCTGGCTCACAGCTCGGCGAGGGCGGTGCGGTGGGAGTGGCAGTCGAGGTTGACGGCGACGGGGAAGGCCGCGATGTGGGTGGGGAAGCTCTCGACGTGAACGGCCAGCGCCGTCTGAGTGCCGCCGTAGCCCGCGGGGCCTATGCCGGTGGCGTTGATCCTATCGAGCAGTTCCCTCTCGAGCTCCGCCAGCTCAGGATCGGGGCTGGGCTCCCCCGACGGTCGGGTGAGCGCCTTTTTCGCGAGCAGGGCAGCCTTCTCGAACGGGCCGCCGATGCCGACCCCGACGGTCACGGGCGGGCTGGCGTTCGGGCCCGCCCTCTCTATGGTCTCCACGACGAAATCTTTCATGGCCTCCACACCTTCGGCGGGGGTGAGCATCTTGAGCGCGCTCATGTTGTCGCAGCCGGCGCCCTTGACGAGCATGGTCAGTTTCAGGCCGTCGCCCGCGACGGGTTCGTGGTAGACGACGGCGGGGGTGTTGTCGCCGGTGTTGGTCCGGTCGATGGGGCTCCGGACGATGGATTTTCTGAGGTAGCCTTCCTCGTAGCCCTGCCTGACGCCCTCGTCAATGGCCTCGCCGAGCCCGCCGCCGGTCACCCGTACCTCGCCGCCCATCTCGACGAAGAAGACCGCGTAGCCGGTATCCTGGCAGAAGGCGATGCACCTGTCCCTGGCGACCTCGGCGTTCTGGAGGAGCCTCTCGATGACCTCGCGCCCGAGGGGCGACTCTTCGTCTTCGAGCGCGCGTCGCAGCGCCGAGAGGTGGCTCTCGGGCAGCTCGGTGTTCGCCTCCACGCACAGGTCGCGCACCGCTTCCGTTACCTTGCTCGCTTCTATATCGCGCGCAACTTTTTCGCCCCGCTTCCGGTGCAATTTGACCAAGGGTAGCACCGTAGGCGGTTTTTCTGAAGCGGGTTTGTCGGTTGATGGCCCCGTAACGTCCCGCGTAACGATCCGGAGACGGGCGGTCCGTAGGCTGCGGAGGTGATGGTGCCCCGGCGGCAAAAGGCGCAGGTTCCCGCAAAGGTAGCCCGTTTGGGGGATGCGTTGGGAGCCGCCGGGTGTGATTGTTTACCGGGCCGGGCCACGAGACGGCCGTCGTGAGATAAAGGAAAGGGTTAGCGTTTGGACCGGCAGCCAGGAGAACAGTCGCGGGGCGGACGACGCGGGGTGGGCGCCCGCGCCTCTTCCGGGATGTCCCTGTTTGCCTGACGAGATGTGGCGTAAAACCCTGGAGAAGCTTGCCGCCCATTTCGGCGTCCAAAAGCCGGTCCAGACGAGCGTGGTCTGCGTAGATCCTAGGCCCCGGGGGAGGCAGTATCAGAACGTCTGGCATAATGCCATCATACGCTCCACCCTGTGCATGATGACGGCGCCCTGCGCTGGTGGCGGCGCGGCCGTGCGCCGGAGATGGGGCGCGGGGCTAGAATGGGAGCATGACGGAGAGGGGGACATACGACGCGGTAGTGGTCGGCTCCGGCCCGAATGGCCTGGCCGCCGCCGTGGAGCTTGCCCGAAACGGGCGCCGGGTGGCCGTGTTGGAGGCCGCGGACGCCATCGGCGGCGGCACCCGGTCGGCCGAGATCACGCACCCCGGCTTCGTCCACGACCTCGGCTCCGCCATCCATCCGTTAGGCTACGCCTCGCCGTTCTTCGATTCCCTGCCCCTTGAAGAACATGGCCTCGAATGGGTCCATCCGCCCGCCCCGCTCGCCCACCCCTTCGACGGCGGCACCGCGGCGGTCTTGGAGCGCTCGGTCCCGGCCACCGCCGCCGCCTTGGGCCCGGATGTCGACGACTACCGCCGCCTGATGGAGCCCCTCGCCGCGGACGCCCCCAGGATTGCGGGCCTCTTCGTCGGCCGACCGAGCCTTCCGCGACACCCCCTAGCCCTGGCAAAGACGGGCATCAGATCGCTTCTGGCCGCCCGCGGCCAGGCCGAAGCCCTCTTCGAAGGCGAGAAGGCCCGTGGCCTCTTCGCGGGCAACGCGGCGCACTCGTTCCTGCCGCTGGAGAAGCCGCCGAGCGCCCTTTTCGGGCTGGTCCTCGGAACGCTGGGCCACGCCTTCGGCTGGCCTTTCCCGAAGGGCGGCTCGCAGAAGCTAGCCGACGCGCTCGGGTCCTACCTCGTCTCTCTGGGGGGTGAGATCTACACGGGCGTCAGGGTGGACTCGGTGGAGGACGTGCCGCGGACCCGCGCGGTCCTACTCGACGTCACCCCGCGCCAGCTCCTGAACATCGCCGGGCGGCACTTCACCGAGCGCTACAGGGAAGGCCTCGAGCGCTACCGCTACGGCCCCGGCGTCTTCAAGGTGGACTTCGCGCTCGACGGCCCGATCCCCTGGGAAGCCGAAGGCTGCCTGCGGGCCGGTACCGTCCACCTCGGCGGCACGCTCGAAGACGTCGCGGCGGGGGAGGCCGCCGTCTCGCGCGGGGAGCACCCCGAAAGGCCTTTCGTCCTGCTCGCCCAGCAGAGCCTCTTCGACCCGACGCGCGCTCCCGAGGGCGGGCACACCGTCTGGGCCTACTGCCACGTCCCCAACGGCTCGTCCTTCGACATGACGGGTAGGATAGAAGCGCAGATAGAGCGCTTCGCCCCGGGTTTTCGGGACCGCATCCTGGCGAAGAGCGCCGCAGGTACGGCCGACCTCGAACGGCAGAACGCCAACCTGATCGGCGGCGACATCAACGGTGGTTACATGGACCTCTGGCAGCTCTTTACCCGCCCCGTGCCCCGACTGAACCCGTACTCGACCCCGGCCAGGGGGCTCTACGTCTGCTCGTCTTCGACGCCGCCCGGCGGGGGCGTGCACGGCATGTGCGGCTACCTCGCGGCCCGATCGGCCCTGGGTTACCTGACGTAGCCGCTCGTGAGGGAGCGCCGACGAACGCGGCGAGAGCAGCGGCCGGGAGCAAGGGCCGTACTCCGCTGCCGGCGCGGTTGGCGGCAAAGCACCGGAAGTCCCCGCACGTCTTGCGGTCGGGATCCGTGGCGGTAGACGGCGGCCACCAATACAGGAACGCACCGACGGCGACCACGAGCACCGCGGCGGCGATTCCGCCGAGGATCAAGAGTACCCGCGGCAGCGAGCCGGTGCTGGCCACGATGTTCACCGCGCTACCCCGGCTCACCTCCGTCCCGGCCGGGGGATCCTGCCCGGTGATCCTACCTTTGGGTCTCGTGTCGCTCCTGGTCTTGTTCTTCGTGCCGAGCTCTAGACCGGCTTCTTTGAGCGCGCTGCTGGCCTGGGGGACGCTTTGGTCTAGGAGGTTTGGGACCCGCGTGTTCGGGAGTCGATCGTCGCCCCCTCCGGTCCCCGTGCTCACGGTGAGGTTGACCTGGTTGTTCATGCCGACCTCTGTTCCAGGCGCAGGGCTCTGAGCGATGACCGCGCCCTTCGGCCCAGCGTCGCTCGGGACCGCGTGTCGGGCGCCAAGCCTCAACTTGGTCGTGGTGAGCGCGGCGGCCGCCTGGGCGACGTCTTTGCCGGAGAGGTTCGGGACCCTCACGGACGGGACCACCGCCTGCCTGTCAAACGCTCGAGCTCCTCCACCAGCGCGCCCGCGTCCGAGGGGCGCCCATCGGGGTCCTTGGCCAGCAGCCGCATCGTGAGGTCGTCGAGATCCTCCGGCACGGCCGGGTTTACCTCCCTGGGCGGGTGCGGCTCCTCCTGCACGCGCCTCATCGCCACAACCCACGGCGTCTCGGCCTCGAAGGGCGGTTCCCCGGTGAGCATCTGGTAGAGCACCACCCCGAGGGAGTAGAGGTCGCTCCTCTCGCTCGCCGGCTGGCCAAGCACCTGCTCGGGGGCTACTAGTGGGGGGTGCCCAGCACCTGCCCCGTGGCGGTCATCGTCTTGGAGGCGAGCGCCCGGGCTATGCCGAAGTCCGCGACCTTGGCCTCCCCCTCCTCGGTCAGCAAGATGTTCTGGGGCTTTATGTCCCGGTGGATGATGCCGCGCCCGTGCGCCGTCCCGAGCGTCCGTGCCACCTGTAGCGCCAGGGCGGCCGCCTCGGCGGGCGGAAGGGCCCCTTCGCGCTCTATGCGCTCCGCGAGCGTGCCGCCTCTTACGTACTCCATGACGATGAAGTAGGCGCCCTCCTTGGTCGTACCCCGGTCGCGGATCTGGACGATGTTCGGGTGACTGGAGAGCTTCGCCGCGTTCGTGGCCTCGCGCTTGAAGCGCTCGACGACGGAGGGGTCTTCGGCGTAGTGGGGCCTGAGCCTCTTGTAGGCCACCTCCAGCTCGAGCTCCGTGTCCAGGGCGAGAAAAGACCTGCGCCATACCCCCGCTGCCCAAAGGCTCCTCCACGCGGTAGCGCGGAGAGATGGCGGAGCGCCTGGAGGCCCTCGAGGGAGTTGTGAAAGGACGGAAAACCCGATGAGCAAGAACGGACTACACAGGCATTACGACCGACTCACGCCGGAGGAGCGTTTCCGCCTGGACGTCATGGCGCGCTCGACGGGCTGGAGCGCGAGATGGCCCGCGAGGGGCTTTCCGTGTGGTCCGCGTTCGCCGCGTTTTGCGACGAGGAGATGGGGCTCGATGCGTCCGAGCTGCTCTCTGCCCTCGCGCTGCCGATAGCGGAGAAGGTGCGGACCCTCGAGGAGGTGGCCGCCCGCCTGGAGGTAGACCCCGACGCCGACGACGTAGAAGGATACCGCGAGAGCATGGGCCAGGTATGGCACCATGCGCTTGCGAAGGGTGCTTAGGCGTGGGTAGCATCCGTAGGCGGCTAGGGCAGAAGCTCGTGACGGTTCGGGGCGTTTCCGGCCAGCGCTGCGGTGGGGCGAAGGGGGCGCGGCTTTTTCGGATCAAGAGAGGGCCCGGTGAGAACCACCGGGCCCCAGAGGACGCGCTGAGCGCTGAAAGCGTGCCTCGCGGTTTACCGCGAGGCGCCCAGCAGGCTTCGTACGGCGTCGGCGATGTGGGCGGCGTCTATGCCGTGGGAGCCCATCAGTTCCTCTGACTTGCCGGAGCCGGGCATCTTGGTGACGGCCAGATGCCTGAACTCGACGGGCTCTCCGCCGGTCTCGGCCAAGGCGGAGAGGACGGCCTCACCGACGCCTCCCTCTGGCCAGTGGTCCTCCGCGACGACTACCTTGTTGCCGGTCGCGCGGACGGCGGCCCCGATGCCGGCGGCGTCGATGGGCTTGATGGAGTAGCAGTCCACGATGCGGATGGCCGTCTCCTCGCCGGCCAGGACGTCCGCGGCCTTTAGGGCCTCGTGGACGGTGATGCCGGACCCGACGACCGTTACCACGTCGTCTTCGGAAGAATGGACAACCTTGCTGCCGCCGATGGGGAACTGCTCGTCGGCGCCGTAGATGACGGGGGTCTTCGGGCGCAAGGTCCTCAGGAAGCTTATCCCGCTTGTGTCGGCCATCTGGGCGACGAGCTTGGCGGTCTGGTTGGCGTCGCACGGCTGCAGGACTGTCGAGCCGTGGACGGCGCGCATCATGGCGATGTCTTCAAGGGCCATCTGGGAGGGGCCGTCCTCGCCGATGGAGACGCCGGCGTGAGAGCCGCTGAGCCTGAGGTCGGCGCCGCTTATGGCGGCCATCCGGATAAAGTCGTAGGCGCGAGAGAAAAACGCCGCGAAGGTGGAGGCGAAGGGCACGTAGTTACGCACGCTCATCCCGACCGCCGCGGCGAGCAACTGCTGCTCGGCGATGAACATCTCGAAGTACCTCTCCGGGTACTCCTCGGCGAACTTCTGGGAGTAGGTGGAGTTGCTGACTTCGCCGTCGAGGGCGACGACGTCCCCCCTGGCGGCGCCGAGCGCCTGGAGGGCGGCCCCGTAGGCGCCGCGGGTCGCCTCCTCGTCGCCGAGCTCCCACGTCGGAAGCTCGACGTCTCCGGTGGACCCGCCGCCCGTGGACGCTGTCCCATCCGGCTTGTGCACGTCGACGCGCAGGTCGTTGGTGCCGCCGAGCTCTTCGAGGGCCTTCGCCTCCCGGTCGGGCGTCACCGGCTTGCCGTGCATGCCGTCCACATCTTCGAGGAACGAGACGCCGTAGCCCTTCTTGGTCTTGGCGACGATCAGGGTGGGGCCGTCGTTCTCCAGGGCCTCGGAATAGGACCCGTCAACGGCTTCCGGGTCGTGGCCGTCTACCTCTATGGCGTGCCAGCCGAAGGCGCGAGCGCGGTTAACGTAGTGGTCGCCGTTCCAGCCGTCCATGGTCTCGCGCGTCTGGCCGAGGCGGTTCATGTCGAGGATGGCGACGAGGTTGTCCAGCTTGTAGAAGGAGGCGTGCTGGAAGGCCTCCCACATCGAGCCCTCCGCCATCTCCGAGTCGCCGCAGAGCACCCAAACCCGGTAGGGTACCTCGTCGAGGTACTTGCCGGCGAGGGCCACGCCCACGCCTATGGGAAGCCCCTGTCCCAGTGAGCCCGTGGCGACGTCGACCCAGGGGAGTGCCGGTGTCGGGTGGCCCTGCAGGCGGCTGCCGAACTCGCGGAAGGTCATCAGCTCCTCGTCGGTGATGGCGCCGGCGGCCTTGTACATCGAGTAGAGCAGGGGGGAGGCGTGGCCCTTGGAGAATATTAGGTGGTCGTTGCCCGGGTTCTCTGGGGCGCCGAAATCGTAGCGCAGGTACTTGCTCATGAGCACGCTCATGAGGTCCGCCGCCGACATCGAAGAGGTCGGATGGCCCGAGTTCGCGCCGGTGCTCGCGCGGATGCTGTCCGCGCGCAGTTGCTGGGCGAGCGCGCGCCACTCCTCGGACCCGGCGGTCCGCTGGTCTATCTGCTGCGTCACCACTTACCTCCCAAAAAAACTTTATCCACCTACTATCACAACATACCTACCCCTGCGCCGAATCATGAAAACGGCCCCGACGCGGCCCCACACCCTCCCGCGTCGCGGCGGCGTGAGAATCGGGCGTTTGCTAGAATTCCGCGTGCGTCGCGGCGGCCTATCGTCGCGCGCAACGGGTAACTCGCGAAGGGGAAAACATGGATCTGGCGGTACGCAAGGAGTCGCTGGAGCGGTTTGGCGTGGAGAACCTCGGCGCGGTGCACGAGAACCTGCCGCCCGCGCGGCTCGTGGAGGCCTCGGTGCGCCGTCGGGAGGGCATGATCAGCGAGCCCTCCGGCGCCCTGGTGGTCCGGACGGGCAAACGCACCGGCCGCTCGCCCAAGGACCGTTTCATCGTCGAAGACGACCTTACTCGCGAGGCGGTGGACTGGGGGGCGGTGAACAAGCCGTTCTCCTCCGGGGCCTTCGGCGCCCTCCTCGAGAAGGCGGCCCGCTACGTGGAGAACCTCGAAGAGGTCTACGTCGTGGACGCCCACGCCGGCGCCGACGAGCGCTACAGCCTGAACGTCCAGGTCGTCACCGAGCAGGCCTGGCAGGCGCTCTTCGCCCGCCAGCTCTTTCGCCGTCCCGACAGGGACGAGCTCGACGCCTTCGAGCCCGAGTGGACCGTGATCTCGATGCCGGGCCTCCTCACGGAGCCCGAGGAGGACGGCACCGAGTCGGAGACCTTCGTGGGCCTCGACTTTACCCGCCGGGTCGTGCTCGTCTGCGGCACCACTTACGCGGGCGAGATCAAGAAAAGCATCTTCACGGTCCTAAACTTCGTCCTGCCGACCGCCTACGGCGTGATGCCGATGCACTGCTCGGCCAACGTGGGGAGCAGCGAAGCCGGCGAAGCCGGGGACGACGTCGCGCTCTTTTTCGGGCTCTCGGGGACGGGGAAGACCACGCTCTCCGCGGATCCGGAGCGGGCCCTGATCGGGGACGACGAGCACGGCTGGTCGGACGCCGGCGTCTTTAACTTCGAGGGCGGCTGCTACGCGAAGACCATTGACCTGAGTCCCGAGAAGGAGCCCCAGATTTGGGACGCCATCCGCTTCGGCGCCGTGCTGGAGAACGTCGCCATGGACCGCAGGACGCGTGCCGTGGACTTCGCCGACGCCTCCATCACGGAGAACACCCGCGCCGCCTACCCGCTGGGGTACATAGCCGGCGCCGTGCCGTCGGGCAAGGGCGCCCACCCGAAGGCGGTCCTCTTCCTCACCGCCGACGCCTTCGGGGTCCTGCCCCCGATAAGCGCCCTCACGCCTTCGCAGGTCGTCTACTACTTCCTATCCGGCTACACCGCGAAACTGGCCGGCACCGAGGCCGAGATGGAGGCTGACGTCGAGGCCACCTTCTCGGCGTGCTTCGGGGCGCCCTTCCTGCCCCTTCCGGCCACCACCTACGCGACCATGCTCTCCGACCGCCTGCGCGAGCACGGAGCCCGCTGCTACCTTATAAACACAGGCTGGTCCGGCGGGCCTTACGGGATCGGGAAGCGCGTTGACATCGCCGCGACCCGCGAGATGGTCCGCGCCGTAATCGGGGGCAGGCTCGACGGGGCCAAGACCAGGGAAGACCCCTTCTTCGGCCTGAACGTCCCCGTGGAGGTGCCGGGCGTGCCGAGGGAGATCCTGAACCCCAGGGGCACCTGGAACGATAAAGACGCTTACGATCGGCAGGCTAAAAAACTCGCGAACCTCTTCCACGAAAACTTCGAGAAGCTAGAGTCGGGCGTTTCGGAGGAAGTGAAGGCCGCGGGCCCGCAGGCCTGACCACACTCCCCCGACCTCAACCCGGCGCCGCCACTGTACGCCCCGGGCGCCAACGAGGAGGGCATCGCCGAGATCGCCAAGCGCCTGGGCTAGCGGCCCGGAAAACAGCCGTTCGACCGGAGGCCGGTGCGAACGCGCCTATGATCTGCATCAGCATCGGCCCGCGCACCTCCGAGGACCGGCCGACGAAGGATACCCCAAACAGCATCGAGAAGACCGGCGAGTTCGTCGTTAACATGGTCTCGCTGCCGCTCTCCAACGCCATACACTAGTCCTCCGGGAGCCACCCGTCCGAGGCCGACGAGTTCGGGAAGGCCGGCCCCGCGCGGGGTAGTGGGGGTGCCGAGGGTGGGGAGGCGGGGTGAGTATGGAGTGTCTTCTGGATCGCGTCCTGCCTCTTGGCTCGGATCACCTCGCCATCGGCCGCCCTGTCCGCTTCCACGTCCGCGAAGACCTCTACACGGTGACAACGGCCGCATAGACCTCGCAACGCTCCGGCTGCTCGGACGCCTGGCCGGCGACTACACGAAGGTCGAGACGATCTTCGACCTACCCGCCTGAGACCTCCGAAGAATAACCTTCCCGGAACCCGGGTAAGCTTGACCAGACCCGAAACGCTAGAAGGCGAGGAGCATCCCGTGACCGAGGACAAGACCGTAAAGAAGGTAAGCTCGAAGACATCCCCAAAGGGCGAGATGGGCCAGAAGTACCTCGCCGACGGCAAGTCCGTCTCGATGCGCCTGTGGGACAGTGAGGACCCCTCAGAACCCAAGCCGGAGGCTCGCCGCGACTACGAGACGGTCGGCTACGTCATAGGGGGCCGCGCCGAGTTGCACCTCGAAGGCCAGGTGGTCCTGCTGGAGCCTGGGGATTCGTGGCTCGTCCCCAAGGGCGCCTCACACACCTACAACATCTTGGAGAGCTTTACCGCCGTCGAGGCGACGAGCCCGCCGGCCGAGGTCCACGGCCGCGACGAAGGATAAGCAGCGCCAAGGCTTCGGGCTTCGCCCGTCGGGAGCCGACGGCTTCCCGGCTAACCCGCCGGGCCGGGGAGCCGGGGTAGCCGGGGTGTTAGGGCTTACTGCCAGGTTTGAGGTTTTCCTTAGACTTCCGGTGTGGGCGGAGAGACGAAAACGGTGGTACCGGCACCCGCCGAGGGGCTATTGCGGGTTGAGAAGATCTACCACGAGCCGAACGTCGCCGACTGGGCGAGGGGGCGTGAGATTCTGGCCCGCTTCCCGGACGCCGAGCGCGTCGAGGTTCCCTCGCACTGGAACATAGCCGGGCTCCACGGGGACGCAGACGGCGTAGGGGATTGGAACCGCAACAAGAAAACCGTGCTGGTGCTCGGGACCAAGAAGGGGCTCGGTATCCGTTCTTTCTACCGCAGCGCGGACTTTATCGCGCCTTCACAGGCGAACGGTTGCGCGATGGCCTGCTCGTACTGCTACGTGGCTCGGCGCAAGGGCTACGCCAACCCGATAACCACATTCGTCAACAGCGGGGACATCCTGGGCGCCGTCGAGCGTCACGCCGCGAGGCAGGGCTTCAAATTCGAGGGTACGCAGGCGGACCCGGACCTCTGGGTCTACGAGCTGGGGACTAACAGCGACCTCTCGGTCGACGCCGCCGTCTCGGGGAACATCCGGGACGCGGTGGGCCTCTTCCGCGGTCTGCCGAACGCGAAGGCGACCTTCGCCACGAAGTTCGTGAACCGCGAGTTACTGGACTACGACCCGCATCGCAAGACGCGCCTGCGGTTCTCGCTCATGCCGCCGGAGATCTCGAAGCTCGTGGACGTGCGGACGTCGCCGGTGGAGCGGCGCATCGCGGCCATAAACGACTTTGTCGAGGCGGGTTACGAGGTGAACTTGAACTTCGGGCCGGTTATCTTCGAGGACGGCTGGCTTGGGGACTACGCGGAACTCTTCGGGATGCTCGACGCCGCGCTCTCCCCGGCGGCCAAGGCCCAGCTCGCCGCCGAGGTCATCTTCCTGACGCACACGGAGGATCTGCACAACGTGAACCTCTCCTGGCACCCAGAGGGGGAGAAGGCCTTGTGGCGGCCCGACGTGCAGGAGCACAAGACCTCGCAGGCGAGCGGCGAGCGGGTGCTGCGCTACGAGCGGAACCTGAAGCGGGGCCTCGTGCGGGAGTTGCGCGCGCTCATCTTGGAGAAGATGCCGTACTGCGGGATAAGGTACGCTTTCTGAGCCGCAACCCACTTCGTCGGACTGGCGGGCGCGGCCGCGATGCCAGCAGGCGCCCGGAGGGCTTCGTCAAGCACGCCCTCCGGAGCGCGTTTTCGTGGGGCATCCCATCGGGCGCGTCTGGGCGCGGTTGAACGACCCGGCGCCCTTCTTGGAGGGCCAGATCCGGCCCCATAGGGTCGAGTTCGTGGGCGGCGGCTTCGAGCCGGGCGTCCTGAACGCGCACCACGGGCCTCTCCTGAACGCCGAAGGGGCCGTCGGACGGGTGCACGGCATCTGGGAGGAGCCCGCTCACCGGCACCTCGGGTACTTCCACGGTTCCTACACCATGAGCCCGCGCCTCGCGCCCCCACCCGGCTGCGATTCTGTGCGGAGGGGAGGGGGGCGGTGGGGGCCGCAAGTCGGTGACCAAAAGCCGGTGGCCAATACCCCGGTCTTGGAGCGTACATCGCGCCGATTGCTTTAGAATACCTGCGGAGGGCGGCGATAGGGAGGAACAACGGTGTCCGAAAAAGAGCAGGCCGGGGCGGCCGGGAACCTGGCGGGCGCGTTCGGCGAGTCGTACCGAACGGTGGTGCAGAGCGCGGTGGACGCCCAGCAGAGGAACGTGGGCCTCGCCCAGGACTGGGCCGAGAGCCTCACCGGGCTGCTAGAGAGCCAGGCCGAGACGAACCGGGCGCTGACCCGGGCGATGGAGTCCTACGTCAAGGTGGTGGACGAGTCCCTGGAGGCCCAGACCCGCACCAACAGGGCCCTCGCCGAGAGCATGGAGTCGTACAAGGAGGTCGTAGAGAAGGTCACCACGCTCCAGGAAAAGAACACGGAGCTCACGCAGGGCTTCTTCGAGAAGGTCACCGGTGAGCTGCGCAGCCAGGTAGAGAGCAACCAGGCCATCGCCCGCGGGATGGTGGAGGGATCCCAGCAGCAGATGGAGGCCTTCCAGAAGATGCTGGCCGAGGCGACGGAGAGCTACGCGAACCTCATGAACGCCCCGTTCACCCTCTACCAGAAGAACCTGGAGACGTTCCGCAGGGGCGGCGAGTAGGCGACCAGGGCGACCGACGTTCGTGGGGCGGGAAGACACCCCCGCGCCGGTAAAGGAGGCGTAGAAGTGCAGGCATCCGAGAGAAGCTATGAGGTGAGGAACCTGATCGGGGGCTCCTGGGAAGGCGGCAACGGCCGCGAGACCGAGCCCGTCTACGACCCGGCCACCGGACGGACCATAGCCCAGACCCCCCTCTCGACGATAGAAGACGTCGACCGGGCCGTCAAGGCCGCCACAGCGGCGTTCGAAGGATGGTCCAAGACCCACGTAGTCGA
>CADCUZ010000053.1 GCA_902806015.1 uncultured Rubrobacteraceae bacterium | reverse complement strand
AAGAGTCACGTCAGAGGCGAGCTCCTATGAGGTCACGACGCTGCTCCGGCCCCGGGCGGCCGTTGGGCGAGACCAAGGTGTCCGGCCGACGAGTCACTCGCAAGGCACCTTTGGCCCACGTGGAAGGAGGGTCAGGCCGCTCCGAGGTGTCGCCCACAGCCATTCTCCAGGATACTCACAGCGTGGAAGATGATCTCTGCGAACTTCGCCTGTTGGGCGTTCTCGGAAGTCCGCCTGGCCCCGGTCCAACACCCATGAGCGTCCCTGACTCATATACGCTGCCTAGAAGGGTATTATCCTGACTGCCTCATCATACCGAGTAGGTGGTCGCTACGGCATGCCGGTCTTAGACCGTCTGGACCGGCTCCGAGCGGGTTCTAGAGGGTCCTGCAGCGTAGTTGGGCGCTATGGCAGGATGTCAACATGAACGCCTACTCGTTGGACCTGAGGAAGAAGCGAGGAAGCTCCTGGAAGCGGACCTCGAAGAGCGTTCTGCGGCGGCCTCCCGCAGAGGCGCGAGTTCCTGGGCTTATGGCGGGAGTACGGGTAAGCGATTCCACCGTGTAGCTGGAAACGCTGTGTCCCCGAACTGGGGCTAGAAATTGCTCCATAATCGCACAATCTTTCTCCGATCATGCTACAGTGCCTAGTCGCGCCGGGGCTCTAGTGCTTCCGGGAGCGCCTGGATGACGTCCCCCGCCACGGTGTGACCCGCGCCGACGTACATTGCGGCCAGATCCCCGGCGTCGGACCGCGCAAGCACCGCCGCCGCGGCGGACACAAACGGGTCCATCCCCCGCGCCAGAAACGTCCCGACCAGCCCCGCCAACACGCTCCCGGTCCCGTTGGCTGCCAGGGCGCCGCTCGCGCCTGGCCCGAGGGCTACCGGGTTACCGGGCGCGGCGACGAGGCTGCCGTCGCCCTCCAATACGACCACAGCTCCCGTCCGGTCGACGAGCGCCCGCGCGGAGGCGAGCCGGCGCGCCCCGACCTCCTCCGGTGAAAGTCCGAGCAGACGCCCGATCCCGGCCTCGTTCGTGATCAGGACCGTGGGACCGGGCCGTTCGGCGAACGCCTCCGCGGAGGGGAACGCGGACAGTCCGCCGGCTTCGATGACCATCGGAACCTCGATGGAGGAGCCGACCGACCGCGAGAAGGCGCCCTCGGTGCCAACCAGGCCTGGCCCGAGCACGACCGCTCCGGCCTCGGGCGCGAGGTCCGCGATCGTCCGCACGCCCTCTTCGGCGTGGCGGCCGTCCTCTTCCTCCAGGCCGTGGATCAGGGCCCCGGGCAGGCGCAGATCCATGAAGGGAGCGACCGAGGTGGGGACGGCCGCCCGCACGTAGCAGGTGCCGGCGCGCATCGCGGCCTCCGCCGCCATCGCGGGGGCCCAGGTCGAGCCGCGTGCCCCGCCCACGACCAGGACGGTGTCGCGCAGCGACGCGTAACGGGGCCGGGCTGGCACCAGACCCAACACGCGCCGGGAGATCAGGCCAACGAGGCTAGCCTCCGGAGCGCCGCGCGGGATGCCGATGTCGATCACGCGCACCTCGCCCACGCGCCACGCGCCCGGCGCCACGTACAGGCCGATCTTTGGGGCGTGGTTCGTGGTCGTGATTTCGGCGCGGATCGCCGGCCCCTCCACCTCGCCGGTTGCCGCGTTCACCCCGGAGGGCACGTCCGCGGCGACCACCGGCGCGCCCGCGGCGTTGATCGCCGCGATGACCCCGACGAGAGGTTCGCGGACGACGCCCTCGAAGCCCGTCCCGAGCAACGCATCGACTATGGCACCGGAGCCCTCGAGTGCCGTCGGATCGAACGGGAGCGGTGGCGCCCCGGGCAGGCGGTCGAGATTCGTGCGCGGCACGCCGGCGAGGCCGTCCAGCGCGAGCGGGGCCATCACGTCGACCTCGTGCCCTGCTTCCCGGAGAAGCCGGGCCGAGATCAGGCCGTCACCCCCGTTGTTGCCCGGTCCGACCACGACGCGGATGGGTCCCCCTCCGGCGACCTCGGCCGCGGCCACCGCCAGTCCCGCTCCGGCCTTCTCGGCAAGTTCCAATTCCAGGATGCCGCGCCGCTCCATCGCGAAGCGATCCGCGGCGCGCATCTCGTCAGGGTCGTAGAGTCCGTCGAGCCATCCGGGCAGGCGAGCCCGCGTCCGCTCTTCTTGCATGTCTCTCCCCTTCCTGAGCCGACCCATGTTAGACACAGCCTGGGACGCGGGTCAAACGGGACCCCTGCTCGTCCGCCAATCCTTAGTGAAGGCGAGCAAGGGCATGGTCGTCGGCAAGGACCCGATCCCCCTTCCACGTTCGCGGGGGCTTTCTTGCCAGAGTAGACGACCATCGGGGCCCCGATCCCGAACAAAACCGCATTTGTACCTCGACGGCCCGGAAATCTACAAGATCTTCGACCGCGTCAAGGCCCGGCGCACCGCCTAAGGGCTCCGCCACAACCTAGCCCACCTCACCCCGGCTTAGTCGTTCCCCTCTGCGCCGGGTTTTTCTAATCTCGCACACGCCGTCCACCCCCGTAGCTCTACCGAGCCGGGGACCGGCTGGCCCGTGTCGCCCGCATCAAACAAGAGGAGCAAGTCACATGAGAATATTCGATCAAGAACCCCTGGGTCTGTCCGTAGAGCAGCGAGATACCCTGGAGGCGCTCTTAGCGCATCCGACCTAGACAGCCGCCGCCAAGGCGCTTGGCATTAGCCGTCCTGCGCTCTATTGCCGCCTGGCGGACAGACGATCCTGATTGGAGTAGAGCAGGTCGTGCATCTCCCAGAACCTGTCCTGAGCCCCCGTCGCTTCGGCCGCTTCGGCCGCGGGCCGCGCGTTCGGGTGTACCGGGTCGAGCGGGAAGTGCCTGAAGACGAAGCGTATCTGGCCCCGGGCCTCCTCGAGCGCCTCCTTTACGAGAGGATACGCCCGGCCGCAGTAGGGGCACTCGTAGTTCCTGTACTCCACGAGAGTCACCGGAGCCTTCTGCGACCCCCGGAGGTGGTCTCCCTCCCCACGGGTACCCCTAGTTGCTCGCCCCGGTCTGTTATATCCGCCTCATTGTGCACCTTCTCCGTCTTCCCCTATGTCGAACCCGTCGGCTCAGTTCAATACGCGAGATGGGAATGTAGAGGGCCACCCGCGCAGGGTGGCCCTCTTCACCGATGAGGTTTCTCACGCCACTCATTTTACTGCGCTGGCAAGCAACACTCAGCGGTCTCGTAGCGGCCTCGAGCGGTAACGAGGGAGGCGCGACCTGTAGTCCCACGCGCTCACCACGACCGAGTGTGGCACCGTCAGGGCGGAGAGCAGGACCAGGTACACGGCGGTGAGCTTCTGCGGACTCTCCCAGCCCACTGCCAGGGTCAGGGCCGCGAGCGCGACCACGCTCGTCAGCGTGAGCGGCAGCGCCCGGCCGTGGTACGCCGCAACCAGGGCCGGCAATCTCCCTACCTTCTCGGGGTGCAACAGGGCGCCCGTCCTCAGCGTGTGCCTCCAGGCGTGCCAGGCTACGAAGTAGACGCCGACCGCCGCCACCGGCGAGACCAGGTAGAAAAGGACGACCAACAGGACCAGCTCGACCGACTCCCTGGCCGCGGGCCGCCTCCGCAGGTGCCACGCGTCCTGAGCCACGAGCAGGCATTCCAACATCAGGCCCAGGACGAGGCATCCCGCCGTGAGGCCGGGTAGCCAGCTCGGCGTCTGCGCCACCGTGGCCGCTCCGAAGATCTCCAGAAGGCTCGAGAGCGCCTCCCAGCTTCTCCCGGGGTGGAACACCAAGGGGGCCGAGACGACGAGCAAGCCGCGGCCCGTGGAGCGCAGGGCGAACGCGGCGAGACCTTCCCCGTAGGCAACCGCGTCGGCGCTCCCCCAGTGCCACGCGGTGAGGCCCAAAAAAAGCCCCAGGGCGACGGCCGGACTCGCGATCCAGAGTAACATCATGGCAACGCCTCCGGCGAGGTACAGCGGGAAGAAGGCCGTAGCGATGGTGGTACGCTCGGACCGGTAGTCCCCGCCGATTCGCGCGGCGACGAGATGGTCGCACGCACCGTGCGGTAGTCCGAACAGCGCGATGCTGACCAGCCAGGGCCACAGCTGGACGCCATCGGGTGCGGAGCCGAGCGCTACACTAGCCACGATGGCGAGCGAGGCGCAGCTCCACGGGACGAGGTCTCCGAGAGGCTCTGCAGAGAAGAAGAGCCTTCTATACGTCGCAGTCATCGGATCGGGGTCACCGCGCGCCTGATCGCCGCGCGGAAGAACGGCGTCTTCGGCAGTGCGGCGATCAGGCGCATCTCGTCTCGCAAGCTGCTCTCGTTCGACAAGAACCGAATCAGCGCCGCCGGCGGGACACGTTCGAACATTCGGACGAAGCTGCTTCGCGCCAGCGCCGGCGAGCGGTCGACGGCGTCGAGGAAGATCGCGTCAAAGAGCCTCTGCTTGCGAGAGATGGCCTCCGAAATGGGCGGGATTTCGCCCCGAACCATGGCCCCGGCGATGCGCCGGCTCTGGCGCAAAATCTGCACGAAGGCGTACCCGCTCGACGGACGGGTCGCCCCGCCGGCGACCCCGATCATGAGATGCCGGTCGCTCTTGTGCGTGGGATAGCTTTCGGTGGACATCGGGAGGTTGCCACTCTCTTCGGACTCCACGCCGTATCCCGATACCCCCTGGCGCTCCAGGTACCGCTCCACCCGTCGGCGGTGCTCTTTGGCGGGCACCGCTTCCCTCGAGAACGCCGTGCTCTCGATTAGTGCCCGATCTGCTCCGAAAGGTAGTACGTAGACGAAGGAGAGACCCGGGGACTCCTCGATTCCGAAGTCCATCAACGTGGCGGTTCGCGGGTCGAACGCCGCCTCATCGCTCCTGACCACCAACCCCGCAAAGGACTGGCGCAGACGAACGTGGGTATCTGCTCCGGGTGAGGCTCGCTCTTCTGGCGAGGGCCGGCTGTCGAAGACCATGTCCGACGCCAGCATTCCTTTGCTGGTCTCGGCTAGGAGCCTCATCCCGCTCTCCTCTATCGAGTGAACGGTGGTTCCGAAGTGGAGGTGCACGTTGGGGGTCCGGCCCAGTTCAGCGTGCACGTGCCGGTAGAAGCGGGGGGCGTGGACGTGCAGGTAAGGCCGCTGCGGCAGCGAGCACCGTGCTTCTTTTCTTCCCGAAAGCACCTTCCAACGGGGCCAGGAAGCGTCGACTAGGCCGGCGAGAGGGGTGGGGATCGGACCCCAGCTGCACCAGCGTTGCTCGCGAGAGAAATCCGTCCTGCCGTCGAGCACGTGGATCTCCCCCGCAAAGCCACCTCGGACGAGGAGGTAGGCCAGGCTGCTACCCGAACACCCCGCCCCCAGTATCGCTATCTCCAAAGCTCTACCCGTTCCCGTCGGCGCTCTCGCTCATAGGCTCTTCGGAGCGGGTGTGCCAGGTTCCTCTGGGTCTAGCTGACCCTGCTCGGTCGGGCCCCGGCCGCTCCGCTGGCGATGTCCGAGAGCGCCTGCCGGTTGGTAAGAAGCAAGAAGCCGAAGCCCACTTTCGCCAGGAGGTCAAGAACCAAGAACAGGAAGACCTCGGTGCTCACTCCCACCGCCCCGACTCCCTCCGTGCCGATCACCCACACTACGGGGTACAGGCTCCAGAGGATCACCGTCAGTAGCGCCAGCGCACGGAAGATTTGCTGCACCGCCGGTGACTGCCCGGCCGCCGCCGAGAAGAGCCGAGTAACGACGAGGTAGAGCAGCACGATCATGGCGGCGGTGCTAATCAGGAATAGGATGCCCCTGCCCACGGGGTTCACCGTCGCCCCGGCCCACAAACCGGTAAGAATCATGAACAGATCCAACCCGATCAGGGTGCCTATCAGGCCGACGTTGCGCCGCCAATCCACCAGGGCCAGGAGGGCCAGGTCGAGCAGCAAGAGCGGGGTGGTAAACACCCAATCTATGTAACGGAAGTAGTAGAATGTTCGATCCCCGACCTGCGCCTCCCCTTGCCCCGTCGCCATGGTCAGGTAGGAGACGAACGCGATCAGGGTTATGAGGGCGGTGATGACGAAGAAGTACCTGCTTCCCTGGGGCGCCCTGACGCCGAGAAACGCGAAAGCGAGGGTGGCAGCCCCCATGCCGAGGGTACCCAGTGTTAGCCAAACGGTTTCCATGATACTCCTGTTCTCTGCCTCTGGGCCGCGTCCGAAGCCCCCGATGCACGTTCGACGGTGTCGTACGTTCTACGTCTCTCTCGCTGTAACTTCTGCAGGATTATCGTCTCTCTCGTTCCTTGCTCGCCAACAACTCACTCTTGCTCGTGACTGCAAGATACTCCAGTACCGGAGTATCATAAGTAAGCGAGATGACTAAAGTCGCCGCGAGAAAGCGAAGTACAGCGCACCGCCTAACTCGGCCTTCGTCCTGGCGGTCTTGGTGCCTAGCACCAGCCCATCTAGAAACCCATGCACGGGTTCGATCTCCTCGCGTTGACTTTCGAAGCGCAGAGCCTATACCCACGTCCTCCTGCTTCCGAGAGCCTGCACACACTAGGCCCCTCGTCGAACAAAGGTGAGAAGGGAGGGTGGTGCTGGGGCACCTGCCCTCCCTTCGGGCGGGATGAATCCTGCTACTGCTGGGTGCCGCTTCGCCTCACTACCGCGAAGGCCACGAGCCCCGAGGCCACGAGCGCGGCAGGCAGGGCCAGCGACGTACCGCCCGTGTCCGGCAGGGGTTCCGCCCTCGCGCTGGCAGTGGCGCTCGCGGACGCGCTGGCCGAAGCGCTGGCGCTCGCGGAGGCAGCTGCCCCACCTGCGGCGTTGTCCTGTACCAAGAGGACTTGCAGGCTGTCGGCGTAGACGGTGCCCACGGCGAAGGCGCTGTAGACGCCGCCGTCGGCGAGCGCGACGTCGGGCACCGTCAGGACCGTGTCGGTGGTCCCGGCGGGGTTGACGTCGAGGGTGTAGGTCCCTTCGGGAACCTCCACGTAGGGCGTGGCGTCGGGGAATGTAAGGCCCTCCGCCAACGGGTCGCCCCCCCTCGGGACCACGTCCACGGGCCCCGCGTCCGGCGAGGCGTGCACGACGCGCACCTTCGCGTTGCCCGCCGAGGGCGCCCTCAGGTCGTCCTCGTAGACCTGCGCGCTCAAGGAGTCGTCGGCGACGAGGCCAACGGCGGCGATGGTGTAGGCGCCGCCCGCGGCCACCTCGACGGGCGTGTCGATGACCGGGGTCGAGGTGTCGCCCGTGGCGTAGACGGTCACCTGCTGGGTGCCGGCCGGGAGCGGCAGGTAGTCCGAGATCGTGGTGTAGGGGACGTCGGTGAGCACCGGCTCACCGTTGACGTAGACGTCTACGTTGGGGGCGTCGGGGGCGAGGTGGGCCACCCGCACCTGCGCCTCCCCGCCCTGCGCGATGGCCGGTGCCACCAACGCGAGCGCTAGCGGCAGCGCGAGTCCTAAGAGCCTGTTTTGCAGAGGTCAGGCTGTCGCTAACCGTCTCAATATGAGCCGGATCATTGCCACTTCGATGAACGTTTCGCTTGTTTGCACCTGCCGCTCGTAGTCCTTGCTCATCCTACGATTCTGACCTGTCCAGGAGAAAGTGCGCTCCACGATCCATCTCTTCGGTATAACTTCAAAGCCGGAGACTTCTCTGTTGCGGTCGACGACCTCAAGCTCCCAGTCACCCTCCTCCTGACACCACTGGGAGAGGGGATCGCCGCTGTAAGCTCCGTCTACCCAGACCTTCTTCAGACGGGGCACCAGCGGCTTCAGCCCGGCCAACAGCCAGCGTGCCCCTACTCTGTCTTAGGTACCTGCCGGGCTGACATAAACCGAAACGGTAATCCCAGAGTATCTACCAGCAGGTGGCGCTTTCGGCCTTTGATGTGCTTGTTAGCGTCGTAGCCGTTTCTATGAGCATCCTGGCCTTGCCGACCGGCCGACTCTTCCGGGGTATTGACGCTCTCGGAGTCCACGATCGCCGCGGAAGGGTTGGGGTCTTAGCCGTTGTGCTTCCTCTCGGCCGCACGCAAGGCCTTGAGGGCCAAGAACCACAGCCCGCTCAGGCGGAACTTTCGAAAATGGTAGAACACCGTCTGCCACGATGGGAAGTCACCGGGCAGAAGCCGCCAGGGACAGCCGCTTTTGAGGACGTAGAAGATCGCGTCGAAGATCTCTCGCAGGGCGTGAGTACGCATTTTCCCTGGTAACTTCAAGGCTGGAAGATGGTTTTTCAGGTAGACCCACTCGGCGTCGGAGAGGTCGGTAGTGTAGATCTTTCTCATGCGCGAGAGCGTACAAAACCATCCCAACTCTCAACTCTGCAAAACAGGCTCTAAGAAGTTCGGTCGTGTAAAGTCCGAGGCCACAGTCACTGGCCCTATAACAGGAACGCCACACCGACCACCGTAGCTGTGTCGACCCTGGCCCCACCAACGTGACCACCAAATACGAAAGGCTTCCTACCTTGCCTGCGCCAACTTTTTGAGGGCGCCGAGGTCCTTTACGGTGATGCGGTGATCTTTTAGCTCTACCGCCCCTCCATCTTCGAGCTTGCGGAAGGCTCGGGTGAGCGCAACCCGCTTGCAGCCGCAGCCCTTCGCCGTCTACCTCGACGCATCTACCTCAGCCGCAAGGTGGCGATCTTGTTCGCGCTCATCATCGTGTACGAGGGGGCGCCGCTGGGGGCGACCGTGATGCCAACCGCTCGCTGTTCTTGACGGCCTTGCCCTCGGTGATGACACCAGATTCCGTGATCTGGGCGATGTTGCCCTTGGTGGTCTGGGTGAACCAGACCGTGCCGTCTGGCGACGCCGCAATGCCCTCCGGGCCGACGTCGGTCAGCGGGAACTCCGTCACTTCCCCGGTCGCCGGGACCAGACGTCCGATCTCCTGCGGGATGAAGCGCGCGGTGAACCAGATGTCCCCGTCGGCGGCAATGGTGAGCTGCCGGGGGACGAGTGTGGTCGGCGTGATCGTCACGGCGCCAGTCGCCAGGTCGAGCCGCCGATCCCCGGCTCCAGCGGAGCGGAGAACCAGACGAGTCCGGCCTCGTCGACGACCGTGTCGCTCGGCTCAAGGACGTCGAACCGGGTAAACTGGCCCAGGCCCCGTCGTAGCGCCAGAGGCTATCGTTGTTGTAGCCGGTGAACCAGATCTCCTCGCCGTGCACCGCCAGGTCGCCTGCGACCGCGTTCGAGTTCGGGATTTCGATGGGATCCAGTATCTCGCCGGACGTCGTGATTCGCCCCAGGATGGGATTGTTCGACGTGTAGTACAAGACATTGCTCGGCCCCTGGATGATGTCGGTCACGGTGCAGAACTCGCACGCCGAACCGAACTCGGTGATGACACCGGCGGACGTGATGCACCCGAGCTTCAAGTGCACGTTCGCGTTCTGAGCGCCCAGGGTGAACCAGAGGTCCCCGTCGGAGCCGTTGGCAGTGCCCCTCGGCTCGCTATTCGCCGTCGGGACCTTGAACTGCTTGAGCGCCCTCACTGGCGCGGCATGGGCCGCCGAGAGCGTCGCCCCGACGTGGGCGACAAGGAGGAGTTGCACCCTTACCCTAAGCCCCGCGGCCGAGCAGCCCGTCCGCCGCGGCGAGCCCGGAGAGCGCGGCCCCCTCCACCTTCGGTTGCCCGAACCCGTCGCCGCAGAAGATGAGCGGGGGGTCTTCGGACGCCACGAGGCACGGCTCCTCGTGCGAGGTGGTGACCCAGCTATAGCGCCACCGGGTGAGCGAGGTCTCCACGGTTGTGGCGGTCAGGTCGGCGCCGAGTCTCTCCCCGGCGAGGCGCAGCAGGGTGCGCGTGACGTCGGCCTCCCTTTCGTCGTAGTGCTCGCGGGACCACTGGGGGCCGCCGTGGATCGTCAGGGCCGGACGGTCCGCCATGCCCTTCGTGGCGTTGTCGCCGATCCAGTCGAGCGGCTCGCCCTTGATCTGGACTCCTCCTGGCTCCGGGACCGGGGAGGCGCCGTCCAGTAGGGCCATCACCGCGAGGCAGGGATCGTAGGTTATGTTCTCTAGTTGCCCCCGCGCGCCTTCGGGCAGCCTATAGTTGCCAGACTCGGCCAGCGCGAGGGACTGCGGTACGGGGGCGGTGAGCAGCAGGGCACCCCCCGACACCGAGAATCCAGACTCGCACGCGACGGTCCAGTCGTCCCCGTCCCGGTCAACGCTGAGGACGTGCTCGCCGGTGCGCACGTTGAGGCCGCTGGCTAGGTGTTCCGCGATCGAGGCCATTCCTTCCGAGCCGCGGTAGCGGGGGTGTCCGTCGGGTTTGGCGTTCCCTTCGGCGTCCGCGAAGCCGCGCGACCACTCGGCGGCGGCGCCTGCGGCGAGCCAGTCGTTCACCAGGCCCTCGAACCTCTCGCTCCTGATGGTGAAGAACTGGGCGCCGTGGTCGAAGCCGGCGCCGCCCATGCGATGGGTCGCCATCCGGCCGCCGACTCCCCGGCCCTTGTTTAGGACGGTGACGCGCCAGCCGGCATCGCTTAGTTCGCGGGCCGCGAGTAGGCCAGAGATGCCGGCGCCGACGATGATGCAGGATTTGTCCGTCATCACCCCTACGCCTTCGCCTGGCGGCCGATGGTTGGGCGCAGGGTGGAGAGGCCGCCGTCGACGCCGATCGTCTGGCCGGTGACCCAGCCGGACTCTGGGCCGAGCAGGTACGCGATGGCGGCGGCGGCGATGTCCGCCGGCTCCCTGAGCCTGCCAAGCGGGTGGAGGTCCAGGGACGCCTTCCTCGCTGTCTCGCTGCGCGTGATGTTCTCGGTCATGGGGGTCTGTACGAGCCCCGGCGAGACAACGTTGAAGCGCAGCCCCCTGGAGACGTAGGAGGCTGCCGCCGAGAGCGCAAGCCCGGCGACGCCGGCCTTCGCTGCGGCCACGGCCTCGTGGTTGGCGAGCCCCGCGCGGGCGGCCACGGAGGAGAGCAGCACGACGGAGCCGCCGTCGGGCATGTGTCTCGCCGCCGCCTTCACGGTGTTGAAGGCCGTCGTCAGGTTGACGGAGATCTGGTGCGCGAACTCCTCTTCTGAGGTCATGTGGACAGGCTTGAGCAGGAAGGACCCCACGCAGTTGACCGCGCCGGCGATGGGCCCGTGATCTTCCTTTATGCGCGAGAACAGGCCGTCGACGGCCTTCCCTTCCGTGGCGTCGACGGCGTGATAGGGGGCGTCGAGATCCCGGGCGAGGTCACCGAGGCGCCCCTCGTCTCGGGCGGCGAGCACGGGGTTGGCCCCGTCGCGGGCGAGGCGTCGGCACAGCTCCGAGCCGATGCCACCGGTGGCCCCGAGAACCAGGTAGGTGTTAGCGTCGCTATCCATGGGTGAATCCTATTTCTTTCAGTAGGAGCGTCACCTTGGCGGCGAGGCCGTCGCTCGGGAAGTGGATGTCCACTATGTCCGCGACGTCCTCCGCCGAGTGAGTCCTACGGTTGTTTGTCGCGGGTCTGGCTCGCCGAACTTGCCGCCAAGAAGTTCCTGCACGATGCCGGCCGACGCCGGGTCGGCCTGTTGGGGCCGCGGAAATTCGATCTGCAACTTGTCTATCCGTAGAAACACGCGGTGCCTTTCCGTCTCGCTCTTGGTACATCCCGTCGCAGCCCCCCGCGGCCGCCCAACTTAGCACGCTACCGCCCGCCAACCACCTCCCGAAGCAAGCGCGACAGCCCTTCGCAACCGCCTGCTACGCCGCCCACATTAACCGCCATCCTGTGTTGCCAAACAGTCATCAAGATCACTTCTCTTCATGCCTTCTACTCGGTCGGACATCCGACATTCGTGTGACCCTCCGGTTGTCGATAGGGGTTCAGCGACTTTCCTACGTTTGTCGTATGGGAGTCACTAGCATGGGGGTTGGAACCGCCGGCGTAGCCTACCCGAAATTAGCTCCTGGTACTCGCTCCGTTCTATCTCGTGAGCAGCCTCCGCAATCCACCCTAAGCCCATCGAAAGGGTTTCAACGACGTTTGTGTCGGCTCAGCAAGCAAGATCGCATCGCAAACAGGTGTCCCCCGAGAAAGAGCAGAACGTGGGGTGTACGCTCTGTATTCCGAAAGCGAAAGAGAGGAGTGCAACGTGGATGGTTTGCTCGATGGGCTGGTGCGAAGCACCAAGATCGTCATGACGAGGGTCGAGCTAGGCGGCACATTGTTCTTGGTGGCCGTCATAGGGGTACTCCTGACTTCCAGAGGAGAAGTGGACGAATAGGTGTCGTAGGCGACATGCTCACCGGAGCGTCTCTTTCCCTTCGACACCCGCATACGGGGCGAGCATACTGGATCCGCGCTTATTCACCACAGTGCGTAGACGAGTAGAACTGCGATTTTCGCCCTGCGGGGGTTCACCGAAGTTCGTCTGTATGGCGTTGTACGTGGTTCGGTGCATAGGCCGGTTTGCCGAAGTTCGGCGGATCGGGGCGCGTCAGCCTTCGAGGACCGCCGGGAGGTCGAGCCCACCGAGGCGCTCGGGGTCGGCGAGTATGTCGATCTCGGCGATCTTCCCGCGCGCGACCGTGAAGCCCATCACCGAGAACGTAGGCCCGC
>CADCUZ010000052.1 GCA_902806015.1 uncultured Rubrobacteraceae bacterium | reverse complement strand
CGCGTAGAGCCAGCGGACGGGCCCAGTACAGCGGGCCCGGCGCAGCAAAAATCGTCGTAGTCACTATCGTAGCGTCACCCCGTGCTTCTCCATGATCTCGGGCATCCGCTCCATGTGGAAGGTTGTTCCGTACCTGCCGGCCAGATCCGAGATCTCGGCGAAATCGGGTGGCTCGCCGGGCGGCGTCGAGGAGAGGATACCGGCGAGCTCTACAAAGTACTCCCCGAAGCCCGCGGGCGAGATGATCTCGAGCACCCTCGCGGGTTCGGGACCCGGGTTCCAGAACGTGTGGGGAATGCCCCGAGGTTTGAGGACGTAAGCTCCGGCCTCGGCCCGGAACGTCTCCTCGCCCATCAGCACCCCGATCTCGCCCTCGATCACGAACGAGTACTCGTCCACGTCCGCGTGCGTGTGCGGCGGTGCAGCCAGCGCGCCGGGCTCCAAAGGGTGCTCCAACACCGAGAACGCTCCGTCCGATGCCGCCGAAATCTTACGGACGACCCCGACGCCTCCGCGCAGGGCAACCTCGCCCTCTCCTGGCGCGACCAGCACGCTACTTCTTGCCACCCTCTGACGCCTCCTCTTAGAGCAAACAACAACGAAGGCCTACTTGTCACTGTTTGCAGAGTAGGTTAAGCCTCGACTTGCTGCGCTGACGGCATCGCGCCCAGCTGTTGCATCAGGCCCATCATGTCCAACTGTCCGCGGAACTCCACGATCTTTCCTTCGACGAGGCGGTAGAAGACGCTACCCGGCGCCTCGACACGCTTGCCGGTGGGAGGGATGCCCTGCAGCTCGCCCAGGTGCGTGCCTCGCCCGGTCCACCTCTCGGCCACCCTGTCCCCTTCCGCGACCAGCTCCTCGAGGGTCGAATGCCAGTCGGGGAATGATCCGCGGAACGTAGCGGCGAAACCCTTGAGCCCGTCGAGATCGACCACCTCTCCGGTGGGTATGTGGATCTCGGCGTCTGGCGCCATCAGCTCGTCAGCGGTAGCCGCGTTCCCCTCGTTCCAGAACTCCTCCACGAAGCGGCGCACCAGCTCCTTGTTCTCTTCCGCCGACATGTCTGTTCCTCCTTTTCGTTCGCCCGAATCTCGTTGGCTGGACGGTAGTGCAAGCGGGGCGCGAGGGTAATCCCACATTTGTGGGATATTTTGGAACGTAGGTTGCTTGTATAATGCCCACCCCATGAACAGGAGCAGGTCAGCGGAGGGCATCAGGCAGGAGATCATCCGTCTTTCTCATGCTGGGCTGGACTCAAAGACGTTCAGGGTCGAGGCCGTGAGGCATCTCCAGAAGCTGATCCCGATAGACGCTTCGTTCTTTGCCACCGCCGACCCCGCGACGTTGCTCTTCACTAGTGCCGTGGTCGACGACGTCCTAGCGCGGGCTACCCCCCAGTTCGTCGAGAACGAGTTTTTGCAGGACGATTCGGTGAAGTTCGCTAGCTTAACGAGGGTACGCTCGCCGGTCGACAGTTTGGGCGCAGCAACCAAAGGTGAGCTACACCTTAGCCCGCGCTACCGAGAGATCCTTGCGCCGATGGACCTGGGGGATGAGTTGAGAGCGGCCCTCGTCGTGGGCTCCAAATGTTGGGGCTTCGTCTGCCTGCACCGCGAGCGATCCAGCCCCAACTTCACGCCCGCCGAGGCAACCGTCCTTGCCAAGCTCACCCCGTACATGGCCGAGGGGCTACGCACCGCGTTGCTGATCGGCGACGGGCGAGTTACCTCCCTGCCGCCGGACGGACCGGGTTTGCTGTTGCTTGCCGACGATCTTTCGCTGGCCGCGATCACGCCCGCGGCAGAAGGGTGGTTGGCGGAGGTGGCAGAGAGCGATTGGCCCGGCTCCCTCGAGCTGCCTGGGGCGGTCTACGCTGTCGCCGCTCGCTTGCTGGCGCTGGAGCGTGGTGGCCACACGCCACCCGAACCGATGCCGAGAACGCGCCTCAGGACCGCCTCCGGACAGTGGCTGGTGCTGCACGCCTCAAGGCTACGGGCCACGGACACCCAGGGTCGGATCGCCGTCATCTTCGAGGAGGCCCGTCCGTCTGAGATCGCGCCCCTGATCGTCGATGCTTACGGCCTGACGAAGCGCGAGGGCGAGATAACGAGACTCGTGCTGCGCGGGCTGTCCACGGCGGAAATCTCCAAGGACCTCCACATCACGCCCAACACCGTGCGCGACCATTTCAAGGCCATCTTCGACAAGGTTGGCGTGCGAAGCAGGAGAGAACTCGTCAGTCAGATCTTCGCCCAGCAGTACCAGCCGCGCATGGCGACCGGCCACAAACCGAACGCCGACGGGCAGTTCACCTGAGTCGCAGCTAAGAAGCACCCCAACTGATTTGCAACCCCCGTCGCCTGCGATGTTTGTCGCACTTGAGCTTCTGAAACAAGCTCTTAGTAGGTTCGCAGAGAGGCTAATCCCTCGCCTACCCTATGGGCGCCGTTGTAACGCTTCTCTCACGCATTAGCGACAAGAAGCGGTAGGCCACGACGAGGGCGGCGAGCATCGGGGCCACGTGGAAGCCGTACTCAATGTACAGGAGCCCCTGCCCGTTGTGCTGGTGGAGGTGACCGTGGGGCCACCAGGACACCAACAGCCAGCCGATGGAGAGGTACATCGACCATGCCCTGAGCTTCCGGTCGGCGGACACCCTGCGCACCACCGGCCACCCGAAGAGGAGGAACGAAACCCCCAGCCCGAAGGTTAGGCACGTAACCACCTGGAGGACCACGAAGAACGGTAGCTGCGCGGCGGTGGGATCGGGGAAGAGCGGCGGGTCCGAGGTGGGCCAGAGGATGGGGCCCACCACCGTGGCTGTGATGGCGGCGACGAGGGTAACGGCCGCCACTTTGGCCCGGACACCCCTCCCGGCGTCTCCCGTTCCTCGGGCTGCTTGGGCTGTCGTGTATGTGCTCCTTTATCTCATGTTTTTTGGGTCGATCACCCCACCCCAGGCGCTCATCCAAAGGGTGGAAGGCTACGAGCCTCGGAACTGAACCCTCAGGCTGGCATGCCCGTTCGCTGAGGACTCGTCCCCAGCTGCCGCATTAAGGCGGGCGTGTCCATGATGTGCCACAGGTCCGTGTTCTTGCCGTCGACCCAGCGGAAGAAGTGCATGTGGCGGACCTCGACCCGGCGGCCGGTCGGCGCTATGTCCCCGAACGGCCCGATCTCGAAGAGGCCCTCGTGGGTGCCCGTCATCGTCGAGCGGGCGGCGACCATGTCCCCCTCGGCCAGCACGTGGTGCACCTCGAAGCGCAGGTCGGGGAACGCCGCCCGCATCTTCTTGACGACGTCCTTGAGGTGCGCGGCGAAGTCCGTCCCCGGCGCCTCCTGGTGGTCCTCCCCGCGGCCGGCCACGAGCTCGTCGACCACCGAGAGGTCGCCCCGGTTGAACATCTCCTCGAAGCCCCTGAGCGTCAGGGCCTTGTTCCGCTCTTCGGTGGTCATGTCCGCTTCCTCCTCACCCGCTTTCCCTTGATCGAGTTATGCTATATTCGATGTAGTAATACTACAGTGAAACCGCCGACGAAGTCAAGAGGGGGCCGAAAAGGTTGGAGGAACCGAAGAAGGGAGCAAACCTCACTCACCGCCAAAGGCAGGCGCTCTGGACGCGGCGCCTGATCGTGGATGCCGCCCGAACGCTATTCCTGGAGAGGGGATACACGGCGACGACGATGGACGCCATAGCCGAGGAGGCGGGCGTCGCGGTGAGCACGGTCTACGCCGCCTACAAGAACAAGAGGGCCATCCTGCGGGCCATAAGGGAGGCCTGGCACGAGCAGACTCAGGCGCGAGGGATCAACGAGGAGGCCAGCCGGCAGCCCGATCCCGGGCGACGTTTGGGGATGGTGGCCCGCGCCACCCGCCGCCAGTGGGAAACGGGTAGCGCGGTGGTCGCCGTCTACCAGGGCGCGGCGGCGGCGGACCGGGAGGCGGCCGCAGAGCTCGAGCAGGCGTTGAGAGGCAGGAGGGCGGCGCTGGATCGCGTCGTCGGGGGGATGGAGGGGGCGCTACGTCCGGGTCTGGATGCCGCACGAGGGGCCGCCGTCTTGCGGGCCCTCTGCCGGGCAGAGGTCTACCGGGAACTGGTAGATGAGTCGGGGTGGACGTCCGACGAATACGAGGCCTGGCTTTCCGAGACACTCGAGGAGCAGCTGCTGCCTCGAAAGCCCTCTGCACCCACTCCGACTTGACACCGCTTCAGACGGTTCTAGAACGCCACTCCTCGGAGGTAGCGACAACCTCGTGATATTGACACCCTACGCAATGGGATAGGTGCCTGGTAGCGTTACGAGTACTAGGGTTTCCTGAACACTAGCCCGACCCAACCGTCCTGTTGGCGCCGCTCTTCCAAGCCGAAGCCCGCTGTGCATACGGCGCTAGCGGTCCCCTTAGCACGGGTGACAACGACGCCGCTAGTGACGAGGACGCCGCCGCGCCGTACGGTTGCTGCCAAGCTCGGGGCCAGCTCGATCAGCGTGGTGGGGAAGATGTTCGCGGCCACCACGTCGTAAGGGGGGACCGCGGATTCGATGCCGCCTCGACCCACCTCGACCATGCCGGCCAGGGAGTTGAGCGAGACGGTCTCTCGAGCGACGGCGACGGCGTCCGCGTCGGTGTCCAGCGCGAGCACCTCGCCGGCCCCCAGTTTGGCGGCGGCTACCGCCAAGATGCCAGAACCTGTGCCCAGGTCCAGGACCCGATCGCCGGGTCGGACGTGCCCTTCCAACAAGATTAACGATAGCTGTGTCGCCGGGTGACGTCCGGTGCCGAACACGCCCCGCCCGGACCCGCCGCCCGCGGGCAGCTCTACGACCCGGTCGGCATCCGACGTTTCGTACGATTCGCCCGCGGGCTTGATCACCATCGTGCGGCCGACGCGCACGGGGGTGGCGTCGTCCCACGTCTCGCGGTAGGTCACGGGCACATCATCGGGCACTATTCGCAAAGAAGTGAAAACGTCGCCGGTCGCTCGCCTGATCTGCTCCTTCTGCCCCGGGGTGAGGGTAACCTCGACGGCGAACGGACCGCCGCCTCGTTCGCTGGGGGGCTCGGGCTCGAGCAGCTGCCTGACGGCCGAGCGCGAGATGGGCAGGGATTCTGTGCCGGCCTCAGCCGCGACGCTTGAGAGGCGTTTTAGTTGGGCTAGCGGCAGGCTTAGAGAGGAGGGTAAGGAAAGGCCAGTTTGACGACCGTAGTGCTCTTTCTGCGTCGGTGTTAATCGGATCTGGATCGGATCTCTATCGGGTCGTTTTGACATTTGGTTTAGCCCCCTGTCAGATCGACACCCACGAACACCGAGCGGGCACGGCCCATATGGCATCATAAGCCGCGCGCGACGCGTCGTGAAGTGGGGAGACGCCTCGGAGCGCACGGCCGTCTAGAGGCCAAGGACATCGCCCTCCCACGGCGACCACCTCAAAACACGTCCAGGCAATGAACTTGTCCCTGCGTCACCCCAAGCCGAAGAAGCCAAGCAAGATCTTATCGGCGAAACTCGGAGACGCCACATACCGCTCAGAAAGCCGCCCGCCGCCGATTGAGGCTCAGAGTACGCGCTGGTTTCGCGATGAGCTAGTCTGACCTCTCCGATTGGCCACCTCATGCCGGCGTATCGTTCCCCAACCCGTGATGACGGCGCTCAACCATGCACCCCCCGCACAAAACCCGCCCACCACATCACTGACGTAATGGGCGCCCAGATACGCCCTACTGAACCCGACCAGGACCACCAGCGCCGCCGCTCCGACAACCGAGACCACGCACGTTCCTCGGCCTCTCAAGGTGAGCACGGCGAAGTAGGCGAGCATCCCGTAGATCACTAGGGCCTCCATGGCCTGTCCGCTGGGAAAGCTGTAGGAGGTCTCGATCACCAGTGGGCGCTCGAAGTTGGGTCGAGGCCGAGCGAAGAGGTCTTTGAGGAGTAGGTTCAGCGCCTGGCCACCAAGCACCGCAACCAGCCATGCTGCCAGCATGGACCAGCGTCTCTGCACGAGGAGTACCCCGGCGACCAGCACACTCACGACCGCGAGCGCCTCTAGGGAGCCTAGGAAACCGACGATGCGCAAGGAAGTGGTTAAGAACGAAGCTTCGGAGGCGAAGGTGTGCAGCGCGTCGGCTGTCGACCGGTCGAAGCGCACCAACGGACCACCGATCAGGACCCCCATCGATAACGCGATGAAGAGGCACGAGCATCCGGCGGCGATCAGCGAGCCCAGTACTGCCGCATGCCTCACCAAGTATGTACCCACGCCGTCATGTTACTCCGATTGGACCCTTGGTAGTTTTGAGGCCACCCAACCAGGGCGGTAGCTATCCCACTGGAGTTGCACAGCGTGCCGCATGCGGAACCCGTAGCGTGAACCGCCCGCGCGGATTTCGGACATCGCACGAGCGTGCCGACTTGCTTGTTAGTCCCCCCCTTTAGACACAAATAGCGGGCACAGCGATCGAAGCGGGTGCCTACGCATCCCTAATAGCGCGCAGATACCGGGAAGTCGAGCGGGCTACCGCAGCCTTCGCATCGTTCGCCACCACCCACCCCTCAAAACAACCGTAGATGCGATCATATTGGAACGGCTCGAGCCGCCCGGTAATCCGACGGACGCTTCCCCCCGCCAACGGGATGTAGTTCACGTAGCTGCACATGAAGCTGACGTAGCGGTGGTCTTCGGCCACGTGGAGCGTATCTCCCGTGCACAGTGCCCCATGGCCCTCGCCCCCTGCCGCCCAGTGGAGCACGGTCGAACCGGCGAAATGTCCCCCGCAGTGGATTAGGGTCAGGCCCGAGACGAGCTGATGCGTTGCCCCCTCCCAGAACACCATCGTCGAGTCCGGGCGCATTACCCACCTCCGATCCGCCGCGTGCAGGTAGATCGGCACCTCGTCGAAGGCCCGGCTCCACTCAACCAATGCTCCGTAGAAATGCGGGTGCGAGCTTGCGATCGCGGTGAGTCCCCCCGCCGCCCGCACCGCCTCGATGGTCGCGTCGTCGATCAAGCTTACACTGTCCCACAGCACGTTTCCCTCGGGCGTCTGGATTAGGAGGGCCTGCTGTCCTATGGCGAAGCGCGGTTCCGTACGGATGCCGATGAGGTCCCGCTCGAGCGGCTGGACAACGTTCTGGTGGTCGCAGCGCAGATCCGCGAGCGTCGTCCACCGCTGTCCTTTCCAGTAGACGGCCTCGCGTTCGTCTTCGCAGATGGCGCAATCCGAAGGCGGCTTCACGGTAGCGGCGTATTGGACGCCACAGCGCACGCAAATGTGGTTGACCATTGTCCTCCTCCGTTTTCCTCCGGACCAATACCTACCGAGTCTGCCGTAGTGCCAAGAAAATCCGAAACTAGCGTTAGCCACATAGTGGGGTGATATGGCAGAGCACCAGCAGTACGGCGAGGGTGAATAAGCGGAGAAGCTACGGCGTAAGCTATCCACCATAGAGTACATACGGAAGGAGAATGATGTACGTAACCTAGGGTAGTGTTTGACACCACGATCGACACCACGAGCGAGAGAAGTTGACGCCATAATAGGAACAAAGGTATCAGGCGCGTTCCAGCGAATCCCGGTGGGCGGCGGCGCGTTCGACGTACTCGCGGGCGCCGCGTTCCACGTCCCGCGCCTGCTCTTCGGTGACCTCACCGACGCGTTTGGCCGGGATGCCGACGATCAGGCTGCGGGGCGGGAACTCGCGGTTCTCCGGGACGACGGCGCCGGCGGCGACGATGGAGCCCGCGCCTATCTTCGCGCCGTTGAGGACGGTTGCGCCCATCCCGATCAGGCACCCGTCCCCGACCTCGCAGCCGTGGACGACGGCGTTGTGCCCTACCACGCACCCCTCGCCGACGGTCGCCGGGAAACCGGGGTCGGCGTGGAGGACGCAGCCGTCCTGAATGTTCGTCCGGGCGCCGATCCGGATAGGTTCCGTGTCGCCGCGCAGCACAGCCCCATACCAGACGCTCGAGTACTCCCCGAGGTGCACCTTGCCGACTACGTAAGCCCCGGGCGCGACCCACGCGGAGGGCGCAAGCTCCGGAGAGTGGTCTCCGTGCGGGAGCAGCGCGCCGGTCAGATCCAACGCCGCACCCTCCCCTTGTACCGCAGGTAATCGTCGCCGAACTTGCCCTCAAGATAGCGCTCCCCGCGCTCTATGACGCCGCGGTCCACGAGATGCAGGACGACCGGAAGGAGCAGCGCGGCCGGGAGCGCGTTCGCCCTGGCGCCTATGCCGGCGTAGATCGGGGCCATCCCCACGTAGAGCGGGTTGCGCGTAAACGCGTACGGGCCCCCCTCGACGATAGCGGTCGTGGGATGGTGAGGGTCGACGTTGGTCCCGGCCCGGCGCATCTCGCGGAAGCCCCAGAGACCAAGCAGTAGCCCGCCGCCGAGAGGCCAGCCCAGCATCTTCGAGAGGGCTCCGGGTAGGAGGGCCTTAGGACAACGTCGGTTCGCCAGCAGACCAGCCACCAGGGCGACAGCGAAGATCAGGGGCGGTGGCGCGACCACCCCAGGGTTGTCCGCCCCCTCCCCGTCACCCTCGCCCATCCCCACGCCCCTTTCCGCCCGCCCTACAGGCCAACGAACACCAGCGGTACACCGTTGCGGCTCGATCCGCGGGCCGCTTCACACCTCGACCAGCACCGCGTCGCCTTGCCCGCCGCCGGAGCAGATGGTCGCGAGGCCCCTGCCGCCGCCCCCGCGCTTGAGGCCGTAGAGGAGCGTCATGAGGATGCGCGCCCCGCTCGCCCCGACCGGATGCCCGAGCGCGAGCGCCCCGCCGCTCGTGTTCACGATCTCAGGGTCGACGCCGAGCATCCGGGTGGAGTGAATCGCCACGCCCGCGAACGCCTCGTTGATCTCCACCAGGTCCAGGTCCTCGGCCCTCCATCCGGCCTTCTTTAGGGCCTTCTTGCCCGCGTTACCAGGGACGGTGAGCAGGTTCGGCGGCTCCTCGGCGACCTTGGCGTGCGCGACGATGGTCCCGAGCGGTTCGAGGCCACGATCTCTCGCGAAGGACTCACCCGCGAGTACCAAGGCCCCGGCCCCGTCGGTGACCCCGGGGGCGTTGCCGGCGGTCACTGTGCCGCCCTCGTCTACGGGTCGGAGGGTGGCCAACTTCTCCAGCGTGGTGTCGCGCCTGATGGGCTCGTCGTGCTCGACGTAGGTCGTCCGGCCCTTTTTGCCGAGCACCTTGACGCCCACGATCTCCTCGGCCAGCCTTCCCTCGTCGGCCGCGGCGGCGGCCCTCTGGTGGCTGCGAAACGCCCACGCGTCCTGGTCCTCGCGGGAGATGCCGAACCTTTTGGCGCCCTCAGCGCCGAAGCGGACCATGTTGACCTCCTCGAAGGCGTCGAGCAGGCCGTCGTGCATCATCGCGTCTTGAGCCGGCATGTCGCCCAGGCGGGCGCCCCAGCGGGCCTTCGGGAGCAGGTAAGGGGCGTTCGACATGCTCTCCATGCCGCCGGCGAGGACTACGTCGTAGTCGCCCGCCCGGATCATGGTCTCCGCCAGCGTCGCGCTGCGCAGGCCGGAGGCGCAGACCTGGTTCAGTGTCTCCGTCGTCAGCGAGAAAGGTAGGCCCGCGTAGAAGTTGGCCTGGCGGCTCGGGATCTGGCCGGCCCCGGCCTGCACGACCATCCCGAAGACGGAGTGCCCGATCTCCTCGTCCGCCACCTCCGAGCGGTCCAAAGCCTCCCGGATCGCCGCCCCCCCGAGCTCCGGCGCCCCAAGCGAGGCCAACGCGCCCCCGAACCTGCCGAACGGCGTCCTCGCCGCCCCGAGTATTACCACCTTCTCGGCCATGCTCCCTCCGATGCTCTGGGCCCGCACTGACCAGTTTATACGAAGAGCGTAACCCACAGCTCTTGTAGAATGCCTCATCAGGAGAGCTACCTTTGGGGAAAGGGAGGCGCCTTGTATAATATAGGGACCTACGAGGAGACCCACGCGGCGTTCCGCTGGGAGACGCCGGAGAGGTTCAACTTCGGGCGCGACGTAGTCGACGGGTGGCCGGGCGGCCGCCCGGCGATGATCTGGCTCGGGGCGAACGGGGAGGAGCGCCGCCTGACCTTCCGGGACTTCTCCCGGCTCTCGAACAGGTTCGCCAACGCCATGCGTTCCCTCGGCGTGGGCCGCGGTGACAGGGTGATGGTCCTCCTCGGCAAGTTGCCGGAGTGGCAGGCCATACTCGCGGGGCTCCTGAAACTCGGCGCGATCGCGATCCCCTGCGCCCCGCAACTGCGGGCCGGGGACCTGAAGTTCAGAGCCGAGCACTCCGGCTCGGTCGCCATGGTGTCTGGACCCGAGGGCTTCGAGGAGGTCGAGAAGATGCGCGGCGAAGCGCCAGGCCTCGAGCACTTCGTCTCTCTCGGAGACGGGCGGGACGGCTGGGAAACCTTCGAAGGGCTCATGGAGGCCGCCTCCGACGAGTTCGCGGCGGAGGACACGGCGTCGGACGATGGGGCGTTCATCCTCTACACCTCGGGCACCACCAAGCACCCTAAGGGCGTGCTGCACACCCACGGCTACACCCACGCCAAGCGAATGCAGGCGGAGTACTGGCTCGACCTGCAAGAAGGGGACAGGCTCTGGTGCACCTCGGGGACGGGATGGGCCAAGAGCATCTGGAACGTCTTTCTCGGCCCCTGGAGCCTGGGGACCGAGCTCTTCTTCCACGAGGGCGGCTTCGACCCTGCAGAGCGCCTGCGCCTGATCCAGGATCACGACATAACCGTCCTCTGCCAGGCCCCCACGGAGTACCGGCTCCTCGCCAAGACACCCGAGCTCGAACGGGCGGACCTCTCCTCGGTCCGGCACGCCGTCTCGGCCGGCGAGCCCCTGAACCCGGCGGTCATCGAGCGGTGGAGGGAGCTGCACGGCCTGACCATCTACGACGGCTACGGCCAGACGGAGAACACCCTCCTCGTCGGCAACTTCCCCGGCCTCGAGGTCCGCCCAGGATCTATGGGCAAACCCTCCCCCGGCTGCGACGTAAAGGTCGTGGACATGGATGGCAACGAGTGCCCTCCAGAGGAGCCCGGCGACATCGCCCTCTTCGGCCGCCCGCCGGTCCTGTTCAAGGAGTACTGGGAGCAGCCGGACGAGACGGCGGGCGTCTTCAGGGACGGCCAATACCTCACCGGCGACCGGGCCTACCGGGATGCGGACGGCTACCTGTGGTTCGTCGGGCGCTCTGACGACGTCATCCTCTCGGCCGGCTATCGTATCGGTCCGTTCGAGATAGAGAGCATCCTCATCGAGCACCCGGCCGTCGTCGAGAGCGCCGTCGTGCCCGCGCCGGACGAGGATCGGGGCAGCATCGTCAAGGCTTTCGTCGTGCTCGGGGCCGAGCACGAGCCGTCAGAAAGGCTAAAGGCGGAGATCCAGGCCCACTGCAAGGCCCTCACCGCGCCTTACAAGTACCCGCGCCAGATCGAGTTTATAGGAGAGCTCCCGAAGACGACGAGCGGCAAGATCCGTCGCGTGGAGTTGAGAGGGTGAGGTTCGAGGCCCGGGACAACGCCCCCCGAAGCACGCGTCTCCCGCGATTGGGCTTCGCCCCTTCTTACGGGGCCCGCACCTTCGTGCCTGGAACCTCAACGCCTTATGCCTGATCTCGGCCCCCTCGCGCCCGAGAGCTTCTGCTACCTGACCACCACGGGCAGGGTGACGGGACGCCCGCACGAGATCGAGATGTGGTTCTCACTCATCCCGGAGACGCGCACGCTCTACATGCTCGCCGGGGGCGGCGACCGGGCCGACTGGGTTAGAAACCTGCGGGGGGCACCCGCCGTGACGGTCCGGGTCTCAGGGGAGGAGCTAAAGGGCGAGGCCCGCGTCGTCGAAGATGCCGAGGAGGACGAGCTGGCCCGGCGGCTCCTGGTCGAAAAGTACGAGCGGAGCCCCGGCAGCCTCTCCGGTTGGCGCCGCAGGGCCCTGCCGGTGGCGGTGGACCTGGCGTAGACGGCGGCGCGGAGACGGCGGGGCGGGCGGGTTGGTAGGATAGGCGCGGTTCCTGACCGCGACGTTTCGGGAGCGTATGGCCTTCAGGCTCGCAACCCTGGCCCTGGTCTCCGTCCTGGTTTCGGTCTGCCAGAGCGAAGCGCTCTAGACCTGCCGGAAGATCCTCTCCGAGGCGGCTATGGGGTCGAGCTCGCGATCGTAGACCTTGTCCATGGTCTCCGTGTCCTCGCGTTCTAGCCTGCCGCGCATCTCCCTCTCCAGCCGGTCCGTCGCCCACTCGACGACAAACTTCTTGAGCGCGGCCCGCCGCCGCTCCTCGAGCTTCCCGCTCTCCTCCAGGTAGACGCGGTGCCTCTGGATGGCCTCCTTCAGCTCTTCGACGCCCTCCCCGGTGTCGCCGCGGGTCATGACGATGGGCGGGAACCAGGGGTCAGGGTCCAGCTCTTGCCCTATCTCCAGTATCGACCTGACCTCCGAGGCCGCGCCCTTCGCCCGCGGGTGGTCGGCCTTGTTGATGCAGAAGACGTCCGCTATCTCCATGACCCCGGCCTTGAGCGCCTGCACCGCGTCCCCGGCCCCTGGCTGCAGCGCCAGCACTACCGTGTCCGCCGCCGAGGCCACCTCGACCTCCCCCTGCCCCACCCCGACCGTCTCGTAGAGCACCACGCCCATCCCGGCGGCCTCCATCGCCATCGCAGCCAGCCTCGAGCCGCCCGCGAGCCCCCCGAGGTGCCCCCTGCTCCCCATCGACCGGATAAACACCCCGGGATCCAGGAAGTGGTCCGAGAGGCGGATGCGGTCGCCCAGAATAGCGCCCTTCGAGAAAGGGCTCGATGGGTCCACCGACACCACCCCTACCCTCTTGTCTTCCTTCCGGTACAACTCGATGAGCTTGGCGATGATGCTGCTCTTGCCCACACCCGGCGGTCCGGTGAAACCGACGCTCAGGGCGGTGCCGGCTCTGGGGTAGATCTCTTTAATGATCCCCGGCGTCTCCGGGTCTTCGCGCTCTATCTTGGAGATGACCCGCGCCAGCGCCCGTCGGTCGCCAAGGAGAAGCCTCTCGACCAGACCGCCCTCCTCCACCCCCTCTAGGCCCACTCCGTGTCGAGCCGCGGCGGCCGCGTCAGCGTCTGGAACACGACGCAGTACTGCTCGGTCTTCTTCTTGAGCCCCTCCAGCTCCTCCTCCGTCGCCCCCGGCGCCTCGACCTCGAAGCGGGTGCGGATGCTCTCGAAGCCGACCGGCACATCCTTATTGATGCCCAGGGTACCGGCGAGGTCCATCTCCCCCGTCACCGTCACCTCGATGCGCTCCGCCTCTACGCCCATCGCTTCGGCGACCATCTGGCAGGTGACCTGGGCGCAGGCGGCGAGGGCACCCAGCAGCAGGTCCCCTGAGCAGGCCGCCGTCCCGGCGCCGCCGACGCCCGCGTGGGCCTGGGCCTCGTAGACCGCCCGGCCGATGTCCACGGAGCAGGAGATCGGGGTGTCCTCCTGGCTCGCCTTGGCCTCCAGCGTGATCCTGGAAGAACCAGGCTCGCCCCGGTACTTCTCCTTCAACGGCTTCTGGACAGCCCTAAGGTCCATGCTCCTCCTCGCGTGTTCCCGTCAGAGAACCCAATGTACGCGACGCCCCCCGCCACGACAAGGACATCCCGGTCCGCAGCATCGCATGTGTTACGCATGTGTTACTCTTTTCCACATGACGAAGATGATCCAGATCCGGAACGTGCCCGACGAGTTGCACCGCAAGCTGAAGGTTCGGGCGGCGCAGGAGGGCATGACGCTCTCGGACTACCTGCTCTCGGAGGTGGAGCAGATCGCCGAGAAGCCGACGCTGCGCGAGCTCATGGAGAAGCTATCCCACGACGAGCCGGTCGAGGTGGACGAGCCGCCGGAGGTGACGATACGTCGGATGCGTGACGCGGACGACCCGCGAAACGTCGGTTAGCAGCCTTTGATCGTGCTCGACGCCTCGGCGGCCGTGGCTGTGCTTCTGAACCTCGGTCCTGCCGCGAGGAACATTCGGCTACGAGTTTCGCTGCCAGGCGAGAATCTGCACGTACCCCACCTTTTCGATGTGGAGGTACTCCACGTGCTCCGCCGCCACAGCCTCCGTGGCGCGCTCTCGAAACAGCGTGAAAGCGCGGCCATGACCGGTCTGCGCAACATGAGATTATCCCGTTACTCACACCCGGCTTTTGTCGACCGGATATGGGAACTCAAGAACAACTTGAGTGCCTACGATGCAGCGTACGTTGCCCTAGCCGAAACCCTGAGCGCACCACTGGTTACCACCGACGCCCGGCTCGCCCGCGCCCCCGGAATACGGGCCGTGGTAGAAGTCTACGGGTAAAGCGTGGGGCTCCCCGAAGGGAGCCCCACGCAACAGACTAAATCCTTACTAACCCTCCAGCAGGAGCGACTCCGGGTCCTCTATAAGCTCCTTGATGCGCACCAGGAAGCCGACGGCTTCTGCGCCGTCTATGACGCGGTGGTCGTAGGAGAGGGCGAGGTACATCATGGGGCGGACCTGGACCTCGCCGTCGACGACCACCGGGCGATCCTGGATCTTGTGCATCCCCAGGATGGCGACCTGCGGCATGGTGAGTATCGGCGTCGAGAGCAGGCTCCCGAAGATGCCGCCGTTGGTGATGGTGAACGTCCCGCCGGTGAGGTCCTCAAGCTTGAGCTTGCCCTCGCGGGCCTTGACGGCAAGGTCCGCTATTCCGCCCTCTATCTCGGCGAAGCTCTTGCGGTCGGCGTCGCGCACGACGGGTACGACGAGCCCCTCGTCGGTGGAGACCGCCACCCCGAGGTCGTAGTACTTCTTGAGGACAAGCTCGTTGCCCTGGAGCTCGGCGTTGACCTTGGGGTAGGCCTTCAGCGCGCCGATGGCGGCCTTGGCGAAGAAGCTCATGAAGCCGAGGCGGGCGCCGGTCCGCTCCTGGAATGACTCCTTGCGCCGCTTCCGCAGAGCCATCACCGCCGACATGTCCACCTCGTTGAAGGTGGTGAGCATCGCGGCGGTCTGCTGGGACTCGACAAGCCGCTGGGCGATGGTCTGACGGCGGCGCGAGACCCGCACCCGCTCTTCGAGGTCGGCCCGGCCGTTCTGGGAGGCCGGCTGCGGGGCGGGTTGCTGCGTCTGGCCGTCCGACGAGGTTTCGGCGGGTTTCTCGCGGGCTGAGGTGCTGCCCTGCTGCCGGATCAGGCGCTCCACGTCCTCGCGGGTTATGCGCCCGCCCGAGCCGGAGCCCGAAACTTCCGCGAGCCCGATCCCGTACTCCTCTGCCAGCTTGCGCACCGAGGGCGAGGCGCGTCCGCCGCCGTCCTCCCTGTGGCCGTTCGCCTCCTCGGCGGGGGGCTGCGATGCTTCCGGCTCCGGCTGCTCCTCGGCGGCCTCTTCTTCGGCCGTCCCTTCGGAGGGTTCGGCCTCCTGCTGTTGGGGGGGGGCGCCGTCGCCCTCGCCGAGGGTGCCGATGACCTCGCCGACGGTCACCGTATCGCCTTCGGCCTTGGCTATGGACTTGAGGACGCCGTCGTGTTCGGCCTCGACCTCGAAGTTGATCTTGTCGGTCTCGAGCTCGACGAGCGCGTCTCCGGCGGAGACGGCCTCGCCTTCCTGCTTCAGCCAGCGCCCGACCGTCGCGTCTGCGACGGATTCCCCGAGCTCCGGAACGTGGATCTCATCCGCCACGGCGGCTCACCCTACCTCTCTGATCTCATCCATCTACGAGCTCGAGGCGGAGGCCCTCTCCTGCGTGGCCTCCACTGCCTCTCTGTCTTTCCCGTTCTCCTTAAAGGCTTCGCGCACGATGGCCGCGTGCTCCTCTTTGTGGTACCTCGCGGAACCCTGCGCCGGACTCGGGCGGGCGGGCTTGCCGACGTAGCGCAGCGGCACCTCCCCGCCGAGAAGCTTCTCAAGTCGCGGCCGGACGAAGGTCCAGGCGCCCATGTTCTCGGGCTCCTCCTGCGCCCAGGCAACCTCCCGCAGGTTCAGGTACCCGTCGAGGACCTCCCGGATGCGACCCTCGGGCCAGGGATAGAGCAGCTCGACGCGAACGACCGCCGTCGAGTCGTCCTGCTCCCGGGTGTCGCTGCCCGCAAGCTCCGTGTAGAACTTGCCGGAGCAGAGGATCAGGCGCTCGACGCTGTCAGCCCGGCCGCGGGCCTCCTCGTCGTCCAAAACGGTTTGGAAGCGGCCCTCGGAGAGCTCTTTGAGGCCGGAGGCGGCCATCGGGTGCCGGAGCAGGCTCTTGGGCGTCATGATGACGAGTGGGCGCTTGTTCTCCTTGAGCTGCGCCTGCGCCCGGAGCAGGTGGAAGTACTGGGCGGCCGTGGTGAGGTTCGCTATGCGCAGGTTCTCCATCGCCGCGAGCTGTAAGAACCGCTCCAGGCGCGCGCTGGAGTGCTCGGGGCCCTGCCCCTCGTAGCCGTGCGGCAGCAGCAGGACGAGGCCCGAGGTCTCGCCCCACTTGGCCTGGCCCGAAACTATGAACTGGTCGATCATGGGCTGCCCCACGTTGGCGAAGTCCCCGTACTGGGCCTCCCACAACACCAGCGCGTCGTCGGCGTTCATGGTGTAGCCGTACTCGAAACCCATCACCGCTATCTCCGAGAGCGGGCTGTTGTGGACCGCAAACGACGCCTTGGCCTGCGGAATGTTCTGCATCGGGACGTAGTCCTTCCCCACCTTCTCGTCGTGCAGGACGAGGTGGCGCTGCGAGAAGGTGCCGCGCTCGGAGTCCTGGCCGGTCAGCCGGATCGGGACGCCGTCCTCGAGCAGGGAGGCGAACGCGAGCGCCTCTGCGTGAGCCCAGTCGATCCTGTCTTCCTCGGTCTCCCCTAGCTTCTCCCGCGTCTTGCGGAAGAGCCGCTCCAGCTTGGAGTTTGGCGTAAAGCCCTCCGGGCGCTCCAGTAGCGCCGCGTTCAGCTCGACGAGCTTCTCCGCCGAGACGGCGGTCTCCGGCACCTCGGCGAGGGGGGTGCGGGGCTGCTGGGTCTCGAGGTCGCCGTCCTTCGCCTCGTCTTTGGGCTTCTTGCGGACCTCCTCCATACGGGCGTAGACTTCCTCGACCATCCCCTCGGCTTCCTCGGCCGTGATGATGCCCCTACCCTCGATCTCCCGAGCCCAGATCTCCCGCACCGTGGGGTGGTCTTTGATCTTCTGGTACATGACGGGCTGGGTGTAGGCCGGCTCGTCGCCCTCGTTGTGGCCGAAGCGGCGGTAGCCGATCAGGTCTATGAGGAAGTCTTTGTGGAACCTCTCCCTGTAGGCGTAGGCCAGGCGCGTCGCCGCCAGGCAGGCCTCCGGGTCGTCGGCGTTGACGTGGACGACCGGGATCTCGTACCCCTTCGCGAGGTCGCTGGCGTAGGTGGTAGAGCGCGCGTCCTGGCGCTCGGTCGTGAACCCGAGCTGGTTGTTGGTGATGATGTGGATGGTTCCGCCGGTACGGTAGCCCGGCAGCCGGCTGAGGTTGAGCGTCTCGGCAGAGACACCCTCGCCCGGGAAGGCCGCGTCGCCGTGCAGCAGCACCGGAAGCGAGGCTTCCTCGTCCCGGACCGGGGGCCCGGCCGAATCCCGCTTCTCCTGCGCCGCGCGGGCCATCCCCTCGACGACGGGGTTGACGTGCTCGAGGTGGCTCGGGTTCGGGGCGAGGTTGACGAGCACCTGCTCGTCGGCCTCGGCGTCACTCAGGTGGTAACCCCGGATGCCGAGGTGGTACTTCACGTCGCCCACCCAGGCGTCTCCCGGCCGGCTGGCCGCGGAGGAGGACTCGCCCTTCTCCGGTTGCTGGAACTCCCCGAAGATCCTGGAGTAAGACTTGTCCAGGACGTGCGCGAGCACGTTCAAGCGCCCGCGGTGGGCCATGCCCAGCACCATCTCCGGCGTCCCGCCCTCGGTCGCCCGGCGGGCGAGCAGGTTGAGCATCGGCACGACCATGTCGTTGCCTTCCACGGAGAACCGCTTCTGGCCGAGAAAGGACTTGTGCAAAAACTTCTCGAAGGTGTCTATGCGCGTCAGGCGCATAAGCAAGCGCTTGGCGTCGTCGCCCTCCATGCGCTTGGCGAAGCGCCCGGACTCCACGGCCTCCCTGAGCCAGAACCGCTCGTCGGGGTCGTGGACGTGGCCAAAGTCGTAGCCCGTAGTGTTGCAGTAGAGGTTCCTGAGCTCGTCCACCGCCTCCCGGGCCGTCGCGGTCTTCTCGGCTATGGGACCGCCGATGATGAGGGGCGGCAGGGTCTCGAGGTCCTCGTCCGTGATCCTGTAGAACTCGGGGTCAAGCGTGGGGTCGCCGGGGGGCTCGCTACCCAAGGGGTCGAGCTTAGCCGCCCGGTGCCCAAAGTCCCTTATGTGCCTTACGTGCTTGGAGGCCCCGACGGCCTTCTCGACGTCCAACTCGACGCCCCCTGGGGCCGCCGCGGCGCCCCCCCCGTTGGCCCCCGCCCCGTTGGACCGCGGTGGGCTCCAGGATTCGAAGAACTCCCGCGCGCCTTCGTCCACGGAAGCTGGGTCTTCGCGGTACCTCTCGTACAACTCCAGCACGTAGCCCAGGTTGGGCCCGTAGAATTGGTACTCCGTCTGCTTTTCCAACCGGATCACACCCTCACGTTACGCTCTTGAAGAAGTCCAGGCGTCCGTGAGGGGAGACGGGCTACCTGCCCCGCCCCCCCACGCCGCGCTCTTGGCAAGGCTAAAAGACAACTCGATCCCCTTTATGATACCCCACATGCTCGGAGAGGTTCTTACCCCCTAATCGGCCCCCCTAGACCCACCCGCCGAGCTGGACCCGCGCGAGCCTGAGGTCCTCGGCAGTCGCGCTGTGGCCGGACTTGTCGGCCCGCCGGATGCCCGTCACGTAGGCCGCCCGCGCCTCGCCCTACCGCCCCAGCCTCGTGAGCGCCTCGCCCAACCGCAGGTACGCGTTGCCCTCGTCTTGACGGGCGTCCCTCCGAATAACGCCCGTACTTCAAACGGCGCGGGTCTACGCCTCGCGGTGTCTTATACTGACCTATCAAACGAGTGGCGGGAGGAGGCCGAATGGAAGACAGGATCGACTACTTCGAGCGGATGCTGGCGGACAACCCGCGGAACCCTATGGGGCTTTTGGCCCTCGCCAACGAGTACAAGAAGGCCGGACGCGACGAGGACGAGGCGGCCGCCCTGAAGAGGTACGTGGAGGCCCACGAGGACGACGAGGGCAACGCGTATGCCCGCCTTGGGCAGGTGCTCACGCACCTGGGGCGCAAGGACGAGGCGCGGGCGGCTTACGAGAGGGGCATCGGCCAATCCGAGAAGTTCGGCCATAGCGGGATGGCCGAAGATATCAGGCTCGCGCTCATACAGTTGAACGGGTAGGGGAGCGAGGCCAGCAGCTCCTACGACGAGGGCGTGTCACCCGGTAGGACGAATATCGTGCGCACCCCCTCCTGCATGCTGGGTGACGGGGCTGCGGAGTCGGTACGTTCTACCCCTTCCGCGCGGCTCTATCAAGGCGCACCGATACAGAATCGTGAAAGCGGACTTTGCAGAACCCGCCTTCCACGCACTCCGGTTAATAGGGTACGAGGATGCGTCTGCACCAGGAGCGGGATCGGGCTTAGTAACGTGTGATACGATACGAAACAGGCTGTTGTACCTCTAGTAGGAGGCAAGGACCGATGTACGCACAGGTAGACAACTAGCCCTAAGCACCGGCGTTGTGGCACGACCGGGGCTTGTCACGCGGGCTGGCGATCGCTACTCCTAGCAGGAGCGGCTTCGCCGGCCCGGATATTTTTGTCCCCCAGGGTACGGAGATGGGCGGGAGGTTCGGGCTTATGGCGGCGCTGCGTTTTCGTGTGGGCAGGGGGCACCGATCTGGGGGCAGCTCTGGTGGGTCGGCGGGGAACACCGATGGTTGTTCTTCGAGGATGACAAGGCTAGCAAGACTTACGCAGAACAGCTCACGCGCTGCCGTGGGCGTGGCAAGACGCTCGGGCGTAAGGAGCTTAGGACAGCGGTTCTTTCCGGGGGTTAGCGTCCATAGCCCCGGTTCAATGGGGCCGAGCCCCCGCAAGGGGGCGACTCCCCAAATTCTTGAAAAGTCCGGCGATATAAAGTCGCAAGCGCTTGCCACGCTTTCTCGCCGCGTTCGTGGCGACATCCGGCGCGGGGGGACCCGGGGCGCCAAACCCCCGGCCGTGTTCGCCATCTGAAGGTGCCGAGGGCCGGAGATTGCTACCGCGTACTTCCGAGTATGCTTCTTCCACGCACTCGGGTGCGTAGAAGGGGCGCTACCGGGTGCACTGGCGTCGAAGATTTCGCAAGCAGAGGAGATGCGCATAGGATCTCCAGAGGTGCCGGAGTTGACGCGCTCCACGCCCGAGAGCTCCGAGGGCGTGCCAGCCGCCCTGCGCTACTGGGACGACGGCCCCACCATCAAGGCGGTTCGCGAGCGCTTCTTGCCCAGCGAGGCGCTTCGTGTCCTCGAAGCGCTCGGGCGAACGTCTCTGGGTTTTGCGCGTGAGATCGGTACGGGATGGTAAGCACCAGCTTTGGAGGCTCAGATGGGCATGGCAAGCGTCCGTCCCGGCTAGCCGGAGCTATTCTTCGACGATCTAGCATCCCTGTCCGGCACGGGGCCGGGGGCGAAGGCGCTCGAGATAGGCTGCGGTACCGGACAGGCCATGATCCCGCCCGCCCGCCGAGGCTACCGCGTATTGTGCGTGGAGCTCGGCGCAAACCTCGCCGCGATAGCCCGCGGCAAGCTGGCCGACCACCCGGACGCGCGGGTGCTCGCCTCCTCCTTCGAGGGCTGGCCGCTGGCGACGCTGGAGGGGGCCTTCGATCTTGTCGTCTCGGCCACGGCGTTCCACTGGGCCGACCCGTCGGTCCGCTACCGAAAGAGCGCCCGGGCCCTCCGGTCGGAAGGCTCGCTCGCGCTTATCTGGAACACCCACGACCCCGAGGGCAGTAGCGAGGGCTTCGCGGAGGCACTCGACGACGTCCACCGCCGCACGGCGCCCGAGCTCGCCCCGGAGCGGAGGCCGCTGCGCCTAGACCGGGAGCCCGACAAGGCGGGTGAGATAGGACGTTCGGGCTACTTCGGGAGACCCGAGGAGCACCGCTACCGTTTCGGGGTGGCCCACGAATCGGGAAGCTACCCGCGGCTGCTGGGCACCCACTCGAGCCACAGGGCCCTCGAGGGTCGGACCCGGCAGCGGCTCTTCGCGGCCGTGGCGCAGCCGATCGACGAAGGGACGGGGGCCGCCGCGTCGTCGAGGGATACCGCAGCGAGCTCTACGTCGCCCGCAGGCTCTAACGCCGGCGTTGGTCGGCACATGCGTCGCGGACTTTACGACGAAGTTTGGTCGCTAACCTCCGAGAACTACGAACAGGCGATGTTCGCAGAACACCCGGTCCACGCGCCTTGCGTTCTCGTGGGGCATGCTCCTGGCGGTGTTCTTCGTCGGGATGCAGGACCCGCACTCCGGGCATACGGGGAACCCGTCCTCCGCCAGTTGCCGATAAAGGGCCACTGCGGATATGCTGTAGGTACCGGCCACGTCCCTGTCGGGGAGATCTCTGTTGCGTGCAATTCACAGCTTCGCGAAACGGATGTTTCGTTCCTCGGGCTTTCTCCGTGCGCTGCCCATCAAGCTGCGGCGCAGGTTTCTGCCCAAACTCTAAGCCCCCGCCGGTCTACGCTCTTCTGAACCCTCGCGAATCCGACCGTTCGTCATCGTGGTCGATCAGAGAAGCGGTAAAACTGATCTGCGAGGTGCGTTGCCTCGGGGTACCCACGTACCCGTTGACCCCACGTAACTCTTCAGGGCGGCCGCCTCGCCCTCGTCGCGCCCGGCCTTCTTGTACTCGAAGTAGTCGATCCTGTTCTGCGCGTTCCCCACGGGGGACCTTTTGCGGACCCCCAGTATAGAGCCGACGCCACCACGAAAAGAGAAGCCGCCACGCCTAGCGGCGTGGCGGCTTCTTCCAGATTACCGGGGCTTAGGCAGCGGCCCGGCCGTACTCGCTCGTGGCGAGCATGCGCTCGGCCTCGCGCTGGATCTGGCGTACCCGCTCCCTGGAGATCCCCATCTCGTCGCTGAGCTGGGCCAGGGTGGCCACGCCCTCGTCGCCGAGGCCGTAGCGCCGGATCAGGACGTGCTGGTGCCGCTCTGGCAGTTGCCCGATGGCCTCGTCGAGGCCCGCGGTCTCGATCTCGTTGATGACCTCACCGGCCGTGTCTGAGGAGCGCTCGTCGGTGACGAACTCCCCGACCTCTGAGCCGTCGGCCTCGGAGCCGACGGGCTGGTTGAGGCTCGTGGCGTCCCACAGCGAGCTCTTCAGGTCGCGCACCTCGTCGACGGGCCAATCCAGCCGCCCGGCCACCTCCTCGTCGGCGGGCTCGCGGGTGAGCTCGGCGGAGAGCTCGTTGTAGGCGCGGGCCATCTTGCGGATCTTGTCGCCCCTGTGCACCGGCACCCTTATGGTGCGGCCCTTGTCGGCCACGGCCCTTTGGACGGCCTGCCTTATCCACCACGTCGCGTACGTGGAAAAGCGCCAGCCCCGGTCGGGGTCGAACTTCTCGACGGCCTTCATGAGGCCTATATTGCCCTCCTGGATGAGGTCCTCGAAGGGCAGGCCCTGCCCCCGGTACTTTTTGGCCACGGAGACGACGAGCCTGAGATTCTTCTCGATAAGCCTCTGCCTGGCGCGGCGGTCACCGTCCTGGGCCCTCCGCGCGAGACCCATCTCCTCCTCCCGCGAGAGCAGCTTGCCCTTGTCGATGCGCGCAAAGTAACCCGGTAACAACTCCGGCGTCTCCGCAGGAAGCCCCGACGAGAGCGTTGCCTGAGCCTCGTTCGTCATCTCATATCCCCCAAAATTCGTGATCTCCAACGTTTGTAAATGTACACTATTACTATATACTTTTCAAGTGATAACTATATTATTTTGAGCATCGACGGGAGTTTGGGCATGAGCAAGAGGAGTTACGACCAGCACTGCACGGTGGCGCATGCCCTGGATGTCGTGGGGGAGCGGTGGACGCTGCTGCTGGTGCGCGAGCTTTTGACGGGGCCGAAGCGGTTCAAGGACCTTTTGTGGGGGCTGCCGGGTATCGGCACGAATTTGCTCGCCGCGCGGCTCAAGGCGCTTGAGGAACGCGGGGTGGTGCGGCGTGGCACGCTGCCACCACCGGCGGGGTCCGGCATCTACGAGTTGACGGGGTTGGGGCGGTCACTGGAGCCCGTGGTCGTGGCGCTGTCGCGGTGGGGGTCCAGGCTCATAGGGGAACTGCAAGACGAGGACGAACTGCGGCCGGCGTGGGTGATGGTGGCCCTGCGGTCGCTGCTCGAACCGGGCGCGGCGTGCGGTCCGCGGGAGGCCTACGAGCTTCGCATCGACGGGGAGACGTTCCACCTGCGGGTCGGCGGCGGCGCGGTCGAGGCCAGGCAGGGGCCTGCGGACGACCCGGACGTTGTGATCTCCGGTGACGCCGGCGCCTTCCTGGCTCTGACCGCCGGGCGGCTGGCTGTCGAGGAGGCGCTCGGGTCCGGAAGGATCCGGATCGAAGGCGACGAGAACGGCGACGCCAGGGCTCGGTGCCTGCGGGTGTTGGGATCGGCGACCACCAGCGTCTAAGGCAGCAGAAGCCACCGACACCGCCCTCAAAACCCGTTATCCTTTAGGGTGTGTTGTACGTCTCCATCTTCCATCGGCTAGTGCCCCGTCCGCGGACCACCTGCGGGAGGCCGGCATCTTTGCCATGCGGGGCAGTGGTCCTTCATAGGTAAGATGGACGAGGGCCATCGCTTCGACACGCGCGCCGTGCACTCCGGCGAGCGCCGCGACGGGGCCGGCAACGGCCAGGACGGCTTCTACCCGATCTCGACCCCGATCTACGCCTCGACCACCTTCTCCCACCCGGACATCCAGACCACCGACAGGGTGCTCGGCGGCGAGGAGGAGGGCTACAGCTACGCCCGCTACGACAACCCTACCGTGCGGGCCTTCGAGGAGGCGCTCGGCTCGCTGGAGGGCGCCGGCGAGGCCCGCGCCTTCGCCTTCGGGTCGGGGATGGCCGCGACGCACGCGGCCCTCGCGGCGGCGGAGCTCACGGCCGGGGCCGTGGCGCTCGCCGCCGAGCAGCTCTACGGCTCGACGGCGACCCTGCTCGTGCAGGTCTTCGGCGCCAACGGCGTGGAGACCCGGTTTTTCGACGCCTACGACCTCGGCACGGTCGAGAAAAACGTCGCGCGGTTGAGGCCCCGGGCCGTGGTCGTGGAGACCATCTCGAACCCCATGCTCCGCGTCGCGGACATCGCGGGGCTGGCCGAGATAACGCGCGCCTCCGGCGCGGCCCTGATCGTGGACAACACTTTCGGCACACCGTACCTGCAGCGCCCGCTGGACCTCGGCGCGGACCTCGTGGTCCACAGCGCCACGAAGTACCTCTCCGGCCACGGCGACCTCACCGCCGGCGTGGTCGTCGCCCGCCCGCCCTACGCCGCGGCCGTAGAGGGCATACGCAAGCTCGTCGGCGGCGTGCTAGGCCCCTTCGAGGCCTGGCTCGCCCACCGCGGCCTGAAGACGCTCCCCTTAAGAATGGCCCGCCAGTGCGAGAACGCACGCGAGATAGCGGTCCGTCTCTCGGAGCACCCGAAGATCTCGAAGGTCAACCACCCGTCCCTCGAAGACCACCCCGACCGCGAGACCGCCAAACGCGCCCTCTCGGACACCGGCGGCCTCGTCTCCTTCGAGCTCGATGTGGACCCCGAAGAAGGCAGGGAGGCCGCCTTCTGGTTCTTGAACGCGCTGGACCTCTGCGTAAAAGCGCCGAGCCTCGGCGACGTCTACACCCTCGCCATCCACCCGGCGACCTCCTCGCATCGGGAGCTCTCTCCAGGGCGTAGGGAGCGCCTAGGGGTAAGGGAGAACCTTATCCGGCTCTCGGCGGGGATCGAGCACCCGGCCGACGTGATAGGCGACCTCGAGCAGGCCCTCGAACGACTCTAGGGCGCGTCCCCCGGGTGGACAGATCTTGGGCCGTTCTGAGGGCTCCTGGTGTCGAGTGCCCGGTAGCGGGATGCCGGGACCGTAAGGGCGGTGGGCCATCCAGCGGGAGTCGACTGGCCGGCGCCCCACCGATGGTGGCTGAGGTAGAAAAGGGAAGTGAGATGGGGCTCGACAAGCGGGACCACGGGTCGTTGTCGCTCTGGCCCGCCGACTGCGCCGAGCACGTGCTCCCGTGCTTCGAGGAGGAGCGCCCGAAAGACGACCGACCCCGGAATGCCGTCGAGGCAGGGCGTGCCTGGGCGCGTGGCGAGATCGCGATGGGCGAGGCGCGCGCCGCCGCGTTTGCCGCCCATGCCGCCGCCCGCGACGCCGCCCGCGTCGCCGGCCACGCCACGCACGCCGCCGATTACGCTGTCAAGGCCGCCACCAAAGCCGCGGTCCCCACCGGCTCTGCCGCCGCCACCGCCAAGGAACGTGATTGGCAGTACCGACGCCTTCCGGAGCACTTTCGGCCGGTAGCGTTTCCCGCCCGAGGCAGCAACTGAAGCCGTGTGGACGGTTCCCATTCACGGCTCACACCTGGAGCATCGCCGCCGACACCTGCTCGACCGGGGAGACACGCCCTAGAGGGCGTGTCCTCCCGCCGCTCGCAAGGCTTCGCGTGGCTATGGACTGGCGACCCCGGCGCGCCGCGGCCTGGCGTTGGTGGTATGAAAAAGGCGCCGCAAGCTGAGAGAGTATCCCCCGGCAAAGGACTTAGCAGGAGGTTCGCGGCGATGGCGAAGATGCAACGCTCTCCGGAAGACATTGTCGACGCCCCGAACTGGATCGTTTCCTCCTACCTGCCCCTGACGATCTTCGGGTAGCGCTCAGGCTACCGGCCGGCCTCTCCGGTGCCGGCGGTACGCCTCGGGTACGGTCCTCCACGATGAGCCCGTGGAAGGCCATGCCCGCGATCATGGCGGCGACAAAGACGAGCCCGGGGGTCAGGCCAGTGGCGAGGGCGGCGAAGGCGGGGCCCGGGCAGAAGCCGACCATGCCCCACCCGACGCCGAAGAGGGCCAAGCCGGAGATCAGGCGCCCGTCCAGGCCGCCGCCCACGGCCAGCCCTCTAAGCAGGCCTCCTACAAACCCGCTTACCGGTGTGAAGTTTTCCATCCGCACCTCCGCTGGCGAGCCCAACGTCCCCCGGCGCCCCGGGGGCCTCTCGCCGCCCGCTACGTGCGGGAACAGCGCTAAGGATACGGTCGCGACGGATGCGGGACAACCGGACCGCCCGCCGGTAGACGGCCCTTCAGCCGGCGGCCCACCCGCGCACCGTTTCGTGGTGGGGGGACCAGGCCCACCACACGGCTCGCGCCCACGCGCGCACCCGCTCCGCGTGGGCGTCAGGGTCCTGGGCCTCGCGGACGTGCAGCACCGTCAGCTCCCCCAGGCGGGCGGGTGGCTCCAGCCAGACGAAGTCTCCCTTGAGGCGGGAGGATACGTGCAACATGGCGGCGTTCGCCTTGCCGTGGGGCAAGCCGCCTTCTAGCTGCAGGTGCAGCCTAACCAGGTGTACCCCCACCGACCCGATCGAACGCGGCGACGGCTTCCCTGGGTGCTGCGCCGCGTAGGCGTCGACGGTCAGCCGGTGGACGGGCGCGAAGCGCGGGTAGTCCGCGTACTCTCCCTCCAACACCTCCCCGTAGGCCGCCCAACACCCGGGCGAGGCGCCCAGGTAGCGGTGCGTCGGCCCGCCGACGTCCGGCACGGGGGCGCCGCAACCGACGCAGGGACGCGTGCCCACCCGGGTCCCGCCTAACCGGCGAGCTGCAGGACCAACTGCTCCGGGTCCGTGGTCGGGGCCTGGCAGGCATAGCCTTCGCAGACGTAGGCGGTGGCCCTGCCGTCGCGCGTGGGGCGCTGGGCAAGGAGCGGGATCAGGCCGGATGATTCCGCGTCGTCCTCGGCCCGGCCCGCCACTACCTTGTTGGGCAGGTAGCGGGAGTAGACGACGTCCAAGAGCGCCTTAGTGTCGGCGGCTTCGGGGTCGCCTATGACGGCGACCTCTCGCGTGCCGGAAGTGGAGAAGTCGAGGGCGGCGAGCAGGCGCCCGAAGGCGCCGGGGGCCCTCTCCATCCAACCGCCCATCTCCTCCAGCACTTCTTCGGCCCGACGACGGTAGTCGTTGCGGTCGAGCAGGAGCGCGAGCCTGAGAAGAACGTCCACGGCGACAGAGTTTCCGGAGGGGGTCGCGTTGTCGTAGACGTCGCGCGGGCGGGTGACGAGCTCCTCGTGGTCGGCGGGGGTATCGTAGAAGGCGCGCCCCTCTTCGTCCCAGAAGAGCTCGTTCATCGCGTCGCAGAGCACGTCGGCCTCGGCGAGCCAGCGGACCTCGAAGGTGGCCTCGTACAACGAGACGAGCCCGTCGGCGACCATCGCGTAGTCCTCCAGGTAGCCGTTGAACCGTGCCCTCCCGTCCTTGTGCGAGCGGTGGAGCCGCCCGTTGGTCTTCATGTTCTCGAGCACGAAGGCAGCGTTTCTCAAGGCAGCCCCGCGGTAGTCCTCCCTTCCGGTGACCCGGGCGGCCAGCGCGAAGGAGCGGAGCATGAGCCCGTTCCAGGCCGCCAGCACCTTATCGTCCCGCCCGGGCCGAACCCGTTCCTCGCGGAAGGCGAGGAGCTTCTCCCTGATCCCCACGATGCGGTCCCATAGAACCTCGGGCGTGAGGCCGAACTCGTCGGCCACCGCCTCGGGCGGGCGCGGGACGTTGAGGATGTTCTTGCCCTCGAAGTTGCCCCGCTCCGTTACGTCCCAGTAGCGCAGGGCGAGCTTCGCCTCGTCCGGGTCGAGGACGCCCTCTATCTCCCGCGGCGTCCAGACGTAGAATTTGCCCTCCTCGCCCTCGGAGTCCGCGTCCTCGGCCGAATAGAAGCCGCCGTCGGGGGAGGTCATGTCGCGCAAGACGTAGTCGAGGGTCTCCTCCGCCACGCGGCGGTAGAAGGGGTCGCCGGTGGCCTGGTAGGCCTCGAGGTACATCCGGCTCAGGAGCGCGTTGTCGTAGAGCATCTTCTCGAAGTGCGGGACGAGCCAGTACGCGTCCACCGAGTAGCGGGCGAAGCCCCCGCCGAGGTGGTCGTAGATGCCGCCGCTCGCCATCCGGCGCAGGGTGGTCTCCACGGCCGCGAGGGCACCCCGGTCGCCGGCGCGGTGATGGTGGCGCAGAAGCACCTCGAGGTTCATCGACTGCGGGAACTTGGGCGCCCCGCCGAAGCCACCGAAGCGGTCGTCGTGCTCGGAGAGGAGGGACGCCGCAGCCTTGTCCAGCAGGCTCGCCCCCGTAGCCTCCGCCTTCGGCATGGCGGCTCCGGTCGCCGACCGGAGGTAGTCGCGAACGGAGCCGGCGCTCTGGAGGACCTCCTCGCGGCGGTTCTCGTAGGCGTCGGCGAGGGTTAGAAGGAGCTGCTGGAAGGAGGGTAGGCCCCCGCGCGGGACGGGCGGGAAGTAGGTGCCGCCGTAGAAAGGGGCGCCGTCCGGGGTCATAAAGACCGTCATCGGCCAGCCGCCATGCCGGGTGAGCGCCTGCACGGCGGACATGTAAACGGAGTCGATGTCCGGCCGCTCCTCTCGGTCCACCTTTATGTTAACGAAGTGCTCGTTCATCACGCGCGCCGTTCCCTCGTCCTCGAACGACTCGCGCTCCATGACGTGGCACCAGTGGCACGCCGAGTAGCCGACGGAGAGCAGGATGGGCCTGTCCTCCTCTCGCGCTCGCTTCAACGCCTCCTCTCCCCACGGGTACCAGTCCACGGGGTTATCCTTGTGCTGCAAGAGGTACGGGCTCGTCTCGCCCGCCAGTCGGTTCGCCATGCGCGCTCTCCTCGCGGATCTCCTACCCGCAAACGTACCACAGAGGGGGCATCTTAGTCACCGGGGCGGCGAACCGGGGCCGACCGTCGCCGTCCGGTAGCCCAAAGACGGAGGGCCCGGCCCGCCCACGGGACGTTTACTCCGTGGCGGCGGGGGTAGAATATTTTGGGAAGGGCAGGCTAGCGAGGAGGTGGCCGCCGTGTGCTACTCCTACAGGGATCAGGAAGCCAAGGAAGAGGCCCGCAACAGGACGGTGCGCGAGGGGGAAGAGCGCAACCGCCGCGGGAGAGGGCCGAAAGGCCAGAACGACAAGCGCGCGCCCGTGAGAGAGCGCAAGTTGGCCAAGGCCTAGCAACCGGACCGTCCCAAAACGTTATAGAGGCGGGCCCCGGGCTGCGGTTCGGGGCCCGCCTCTTGCGTAACGGACCCGACCGGAGAGCGAAAAGGAGGGCCTGATGGACGTTCGGGCACTGGAGGAGACCGCCAGGGAGCTCGTCTCGCCGGGTCGGGGCATACTCGCCGCAGACGAGAGTTTCGGGACCATAGGGAGGCGGTTCGAGGTCCTTGGCATAAAGGCCAGCGAGGAGAGCCGGCGGGCGTACAGGGAGATGCTGTTCACCACCGAAGGCATAGGGGAGTACCTCTCCGGCGCGATCCTCTTCGACGAGACCCTCCGGCAGAAGGCCTCGGACGGCAGGCCGTTGCCGCAGGTGCTCCTGGACCACGGCGTCATCCCCGGCATTAAAGTGGATAAGAGCACCGTCGACCTGCCCCTCTCCCAGGGGGAGAAGTTCACCCAGGGCCTCGACGGCCTAGGCGAGAGGCTGGCCGAATACAAAGGGATGGGCGCCCGCTTCGCCAAGTGGCGCGCGGTCATAACCATCGGCAACGGCATCCCGACGAAAGGCTGCGTCGAGTCCAACGCCAGGGCGCTTGCCCTCTATGCGGCCTTCTGCCAGGACCAAGGCCTGGTCCCCATCGTTGAGCCCGAGGTCCTCATAGACGGCGACCACTCCCTCGAGGAGTGCTACAAGGTGACCGAGTGGACGCTGCACGCCACGTTCCAGGACCTGTACGAGCAGAACGTCGAGTACTCCGGGATGCTCCTCAAGCCGAACATGGTCATCTCGGGCAAGAACGCCGAGCGGCGGGCCGGCGTGGAAGAGGTGGCCCGGGCCACCGTCGATTGCCTGCTCAGGACCGTGCCCGCGGCGGTTCCCGGCATCGTCTTCCTCTCAGGTGGCCAGGGCGTAACCCAAGCGACCGCCCACCTCAACGCCATGAACACCATGCACCAGGGGCTTCCCTGGGAGCTTTCATTCTCGTACGCGCGGGCGCTGCAGGAGCCGCCGATGGAGATCTGGGGCGGCGAAGCCGGGAACGTCGAAGAGGCTCAGAAGGCCTTCTACCACCGCCTGAAGATGAACGGGGCGGCGAGAAGCGGCAGCTATTCGGAGGAGATGGAAAGCGAAGCCGCCTAAGGTAACGGCCGCAGGGGCAAGCATCACCCCACCGGCGGGACTTACCCTATATCAAACCGGGATACAGCTGGGCGCCCTCCCCAGGCTCCTCTCCTAGGCCTTGGGGAATGGTTTTAGGCATCCGAGGAAACCGGCCGCTCCTCGCGGTCGGGGCCGTGCCAGACACGGGTCTCGTCCTGCATGCCGAGGGCCCGGACGCTCGCCAGGACGCCGGGGGAGGGGTTTCGGAAGACGAGTTGGTGCGCTTGGATCAGGGACCGCACCACGAGCTCGCGGGTGGACTGCAGATCGAGAAACGTGATCCTCGAGAGGTCCACCACGGCCGGCCCGTCGAACGCGGAGGCGTCGTCGAGCGCCTCCCGCAACCTAGGCCACGAAGAGACATCGAACTCGCCCCACATACCGACCGTTACCCCCGCGCCGCCCTCTTGCAACCGGATACTGAACAAGGCCTTCCCCTTCCGAGTGACTCTCGACCGCAAAGCGTAAGACCCGCGGGGGGCGCTAAAGGTTACGAAGGAAAACGACTACCCCCATCGGCCCCCTGTGTATCTCGCGAAGAACGGGTTTGCTATCGTACAAGGTTATGGGACCGCGCACGGGGCTACCCGTATCCGACACGCGTTCGGGAGGGTCAGAGTAGTGAGTGCCGCGGACCGGAACCTCGCCTTGCGCGCCGCCCGGGGGGACGTCGGGGCCTTCAGCGCGCTGGTCAGGGAGCATTCCGGCCTCGTATACCGGGTGTCCCTCCGCGTGCTCGGGGTACGCGACGCCCAGGACGTGAGCCAAGAAGTCTGGATCAGGGTCTGGCGCAACATAAAGAGCTTCAGGGGAGACAGCACCTTTACTACTTGGCTGTACAGGATCACTATGAACACCTGCCTCAGCGTCCGGCAGAAGGAGTCCCGCCGCGCCGAGAGGCACTACGAAGGCGAGGTTCCGTTCCTGGCGGAGCCCTCCGGCGGCGACGCCGACCCTGAGGCGTCGGCCCTGAACTCCGAGCGCCGCGAGGAGATAGAGGCCGCCCTCGAAGACGTCCGGGCCGAGCACCGTGCCGCCCTGGTCCTCAGACGCATGGAGGGCCTCTCCTACGCCGAGATAGCCGAGGTGCTCGACGTCCCGGACGGCACGGCCAAGGGCTGGGTCAGTAGGGGCCGCGCCGCCATGCTCGTCGCCCTCTCTAAGGGGAATGGGGACCACAAAATGGGCGGGGACGGGTCGTGATGCCGGCGGCCGAGCAGGAGCGCTGGGAGGTGCTAGAGAGGATCGGGGCCTACGCCGCGGGCGAGCTTGAGGGCGAGGAGGCCCGCGAGGCCGAGCGGCTCATCTTCGAGCGTGCGGACTACCGGCGCCTGGCCGAGTCCTACGCCCAGATGCTCGTCATGCTGAACACCTTGGGCAACGAGCCCGTGGAGGTCCCCGAGGTCGTCGTAAGCTTCGCCGTCCGGCGGGCTTACGTCTCGGCCTTCATGCGAAGCGCCGAGGTATTTCTGGGGTCCCTGGGCCGATCTTACCTCGGCGCGTTCGTCTATTATTTGGGGCTGCGTCCCAAGACGACGCGCGAGAGCTACGGAGGAGGGATCTAGTGTCAGAAGCCGCGAACGACCTTTTGGGCACGTTGGCCGAGTTCGTCCCGCGGCTCGTGGGCGCCGCGGTGGTGCTGTTCGTGGCGCTCGTCGCCGCCCTACTCCTCCAGCGCTTCCTGGCCCGCTTTCTCGAAGGCCTCGGCCTCGATGAGCTCTTCGACAGGACGGGTGCTGCCAACTCCCTCTGGCAACTGGGCTACGAGGGCGGCCCCTCGCGCCTGCTCGGCATAGTCCTCTTCTGGGGCGTCGTGCTGACCGGGGTGGCCGGCTCCTTGAGCGTCCTCGGCCTCTCCTCGCTGGAGAGCACGATGGACCAGCTCGTCAACCTCTCCGGCCGCGCGCTGGTCGCCCTCGTCATCCTCATAGCCGGCGTCATGAGCGCCGGGTGGCTCGCCGAGCTCGTCGCCCGCGAGGCCCAACGCTCGGGCCTGCGCGGCCAGAACGCCTTCCGCCGCGTAGTCTTTACCACCATAGTGGCCGTCACAGCCCTCATATCGGCGAGCCAGCTGGGCCTGGAGACGTACGTCATCGTGCTGCTGGCCGTCGTGATCCTCGCCACCATCGGCCTCGTAACCGCACTCGCCCTTGGCCAGGGCCTCGCCCTCCTCTCGGGCAACATAGCCGCTGGCCGCTACGTCCAGGACGGCACCGCCGTCGGCGACGTCATCTCCGTGGCGGACGTCGAAGGCACCGTAGAAGAACTGGGCTACGCTTCCATAACCCTCCGCTCCGAAGATGGGACCCTCCACCGCGTGCCCAACCGCACCCTTCTGGAGAACGTCGTTCGCAAGCAGACGACGTAGCGTCCCGCCGGCTAGCCGACCTTGAAGCTCCACGATTTGGTGAAGGCCAGCGGGTTGCTTGCCAACCCTCGCGCCGGTGGTGACGACGACCCCGTAGGTGGCGCCCCTCGCTGGCGCCCCTTGCCAGGGGCCTGGTCGGGTCGAGCGTCGCCTTGTTGGTAAGGGGGTCCAGCGTTACCCCAGCGCCGAGACCGGCCGGCCCGCGTGAGCTTAAAGGCGAGGCGGTTGATGGTGGCCGCATCCATCCCCCTGAGAAGGCGGCGGAGACCTTAGTCCCGGACGAGACGCAGGCGTTGTTGGCCGGTCAGCCGCGCATGACCTTGGGCTTCTCCGCGTCAGCGGTCGAGCGGCGCGTGACCGTCCGCCGGTCCAAGTTACCCAACACGTCGCGCTCGAACCTCGAACACGTAGTTGCCGGGGGAGCGCCCGTCCACCGTGTGCCGGTCAACGCCGGAGCAAGTCCCGAAGTCGGGGCACGGGAAGAGCGACCCCGGGTGGACGGCTCCGTGTCCTGCGCCCCCGCCGACCCGGCCAGAAGCGCCAGGGCGAGCGATAGCGCGACTAGGACGACTACGGCCTTTGGCAAGCCCGTCGCTGCCTCCGTAGTAATCATGGTGCTCCGTACGGTCCGGAAGGGGTCCGCCGGCGGACAGGGACACAGACACCATAAACCCGCGCATTAGGGGCAACACCCCACAAATGGGCTAACTTTTTCTTGATGGGGTTCGGCGCCTCCGCCGGTACCCGCTTTCACGCCCCGCAACCCCACCCGGTGTTACAAAAGTAGGTGCACAAGGAATATAGCCCAAAGCGTAGGCGCGGCGTATGAACACCGAAGGGAGGCGCACGTGGTGAAGAGGGGAATCAGGAGCGGAGACCCGGCGCACGACGTCCTCGGGTACGAGGGTGGGCAGCTCGACGCCATCTTCCGGCCGGAGACGGTGGCCGTGATCGGGGCGACCGACCGGCCGGGGAGCGTGGGGCGCACGATCATGTGGAACCTCGTCTCAAGCCCCTTCGGCGGCACGGTCTTCCCGGTCAACTCCAAACGGCCCAACGTGCTCGGCATCAAGGCCTACCCCTCGGTCTCCGAGGTGCCCCAAAAGGTGGACCTCGCCGTGATCGTGGCCCCCGCCCCCACGGTGCCGGGCATCATCGCCGAGTGCGCCGAGGCCGGCGTCGTGGGCGCCATCGTCATCTCCGCCGGCTTCAGGGAGGCGGGCCCGGAGGGGGCGGAGCTGGAGGAGCGGGTGCTAGAGGAGGCCCGCAAGGGCCGGATGAGGATCATAGGCCCCAACTGCCTCGGCGTGATGAACCCCAACACCGGCCTCAACGCCACCTTCGCGGGTGCCATGGCCCGGCCGGGGAGCGTCGGCTTTTTGAGCCAGAGCGGGGCGCTGCTCACTGCCATTTTGGATCGAAGCTTCCAGGAGAACGTCGGCTTCTCCAACATCGTCTCCGCGGGCACCATGATGGACGTGGGTTGGGGCGACCTGATCTACTACCTCGGCGACGACCCGAAGACCAAGAGCATCGTCGTCTACATGGAGTCCGTGGGGGACGCCCGCTCGTTGTTGTCGGCGGCAAGGGAAGTGGCCCTGACCAAGCCGATCATCGTCATAAAGGCGGGCCGCACGGAGGCCGCCGGCAAGGCCGCCGCCTCCCACACCGGCTCGCTTACCGGCTCCGACGAGGTGCTCGACGCCGCCTTCAGCCGCAGCGGCGTGCTGCGCGTGAGCGCGATCTCCGAGCTCTTCGCCATGGCCGAGGTCCTCGGCAAGCAGCCCCGCCCTCGCGGACCGCGCCTCACCATCTTGACCAACGCCGGCGGCCCCGGCGTTCTCGCCACCGACGCCCTCATAGCTGGCGGAGGCGAACTCGCGGAGATCTCGCCGCAGACGATGGAGAAGCTCAACGACGTCCTGCCCGCCCCCTGGAGCCACGGCAACCCCGTGGACGTTCTCGGCGACGCCGACCCGGAGCGTTACGCGAAGGCCCTCGAGACGGCCGCCGAAGACCCGGAGAGCGACGGCCTGCTGGTCGTGCTGACGCCCCAGGACATGACCGACCCGACAGCCACCGCCGAGCGCCTCGCCCCCTACGCAAGCAAGACCGGCAAGCCGGTGCTCGCGAGCTGGATGGGCGGAGCGGAGATCGCCGCCGGCGAGTCCGTACTGAACGGCGCCGGCATCCCGACCTTCGAATTCCCCGACGACGCCGCCCGCGCCTTCACCAACATGTGGCGCTACACCTACAACCTGCGCGGCATCTACGAAACCCCGGAACTCGCGGAAGAGACCGACGCCGACCGCGAGAGGGCCGAGGAGGTCATCGCGGGCGCCCGCGACGCCGGCCGCACCATCCTCACCGAGTTCGAGGCGAAGAAGGTCCTCGCCGCCTACGGCATCCCGACCGTCCAGACGGAGGTGGCTCGCAGCGCGGAGGAGGCCGTCGGCTTGGCGGAACGCATGGGCTACCCCGCCGTCCTCAAGCTGGACTCCGAGACCATCACCCACAAGACCGACGTGGGCGGAGTCCGCCTGAACCTGCAAAACGCCGACGAGGTCCGCCAAGCCTTCGAGGAGATGCGGTCCTCCGTCCACGAAAACTTCCGCCCCGAGGACTTCGGCGGCGCGGCGGTGCAGCCGATGGTGAGCCTCGACGGCCACGAGCTCATAATCGGCAGCAGCCTAGACCCGCAGTTCGGACCGGTGCTGCTCTTCGGCTCGGGCGGCTCGCTCGTCGAGGTCTACCGGGATAGGGCACTGGCCCTCCCACCGCTAACCACCACGTTCGCCCGTCGCATGATGGAACGCACCCGAGTCTTCGAGGCCTTGGGTGGGGTTCGCGGCCAGGCGCCGGTGGACGTGGGGGCCCTAGAGAAGCTGCTCGTGCGCTTCTCCAGCCTCGTCGTCGAGCAGCCCTGGATCAAGGAGCTCGACATAAACCCGCTCCTGGCCTCCCCCGAACGCCTCGTCGCCCTCGACGCCCGCGTGGTCCTGCACGACCCGCAAACAGAAGAGGAAGACCTCCCCCGCACCGCCATCCGCCCCTACCCCGCCCAGTACGTCTCCGACGAGGAGGCCTTGGACGGCGCCCAGGTGCGAGTCCGCCCCATCCGTCCGGAGGACGAGCCCCTCATGGTCCAGTTCCACGCGTCGCTCTCCGAACAAAGCGTCTACATGCGCTACTTTCACATGATGAAGCTCGACCAGCGCACCGCCCACGAGCGCCTTACGCGCATCTGCTTTATAGACTACGACCGCGAGATGGCCCTCGTCGCCGAGCGCACCGACCCAAAGACGGGGGAGTGCGAGATCATGGGCGTGTCCCGCCTGAGCCGCCACGGCGCAGTCGCCGGTGAGGCCGAGTTCTCCGTCCTCGTGAGCGACCGCTTCCAGCGCCGGGGCCTGGGAACCCTCCTCGTGGGCCGCCTCCTCGAGGTCGGCCGCGCCGAGGGCCTGCGTCGTATAACTGCCGAGATCCTGCTGGACAACCACCCCATGCAGCGCATAACCGAACGCCTGGGATTCCGGCTCCGCCGCGACATGGAGGACATGGTCGTCAAGGCCGAGTTGGACCTGTATCAGAGGGCTTTGTAACTCCCGTGCGTCGGTCTGGCGCCCCCCGGAGAGCGCCGTCTCGAGGCCGCGGTAAGCACCCCGTACGTCCCCGAGAGCGCGCCACCGCAGTCCCCGTCGTCTCGCGCGGCCACGGGCACTCGACCAGCACGCTTTCGCGAGGACGACGAGTTCCGGCACCTCTCAGCGCTAAAGCCACCCGCCGACCCAGCGGGAGAAAACCGTTCCCAACACCACCGCCAAAAGCAGGAAAACGAGCCTTTATGGTCCCTTCGAACGATAATGGTTCCCATTAACCAATAAAAAGAATTGTTCTTGATTTATGTCCTGTTCTGCCTAAACTAAGGGGGAAGGTTTTGCGGGCATGCGGGAGGACGGTTTAGTGGCGGCGCTAATGGAGAGGCTGGGCCTTGGGGGTCGGGAGATGACGGTCTCCGGGCACAGCAAGGACTTCGTGTTAAAGGTGGTTCAGCCGGCCTTGATCGGCTTGATGGACGGGTCGGTCTCGACGCTGGCGCCGGTCTTCGCGATAGCGGTGGCCAGCAAGGACGCGCGGTTCGCGTTCCTGGTTGGGCTCGCGGCGGCGATTGGCGCGGCGATCAGCATGGCCTTCTCCGAGGGGCTCTCCGACGACGGGTCCCTAACCGGACGTGGCGGCCCGGTGCTCCGGGGCGCTATCACGGGCATTGCGACCTTCGTCGGGGGGATCATGCACACATTGCCGTTCTTGTTGCCAGACGTCGGCGTGGCCCTCTACGTGGCCTTCGCGGTAGTGGGGTTGGAGTTGTTGGTGATCTCCTACATCCGCTACAGGTACTTCGCGATGAGCTTCTGGATGAGCGCCTTCCAGGTCATCCTCGGCGGCGCCCTGGTCTTCGGCTCCGGCGTCCTAATCGGCAGCGCGTAGAAGAACCCGACCCGATCGTTCTCTGCAAGTTCCTCGGGGCTGCTGACTTCCACCAGGAGCTCGTTCTCGGCGTCTTCTGCGAGTATGTCGGTCACGTCGAACTCAAAAGCAGCAAAGTAACCCTGATGCTCGCCCAGGTATGAGCCGTTCAGCCAAACGCGCGCCGAATAGTAGACGGCCTCGAAGCGCAGGGAAACCATCTCTTCTCGGGCCGCTGGTTGCCTGACGAACCTGCACCGGTACAGCACGATCCCCTGGTACGTTGTGAAGGGGTCTTGGAGCTGCCAGTGCCCGGGAACCCGAACGCCCGTCCAGTTGCGCCTTACGCTCCGTGCCTCATCCGCCTGCGCGAGGAGAGCGGAGATGGGTACCGCTTCCCAATGCTTCAGAGCTTGCCGAGTACCGTTAGCGCTCGTCTTCGGCATGAGATCAGCGCTCGCCTTCCGCGAGGCATGAAGCCCCGGTAGTTTGCTTCTCCGCCGTCTTAGTCTGAACGAATCCCACCTTCCACTATGCGAGAATAGCAGAGTAGATCCGGCCGCGGATCCGAGTTCGGGACGGTGACATGAGACTGATTATGACCCACGGATACATGCTCTCCGATACCGGCAGCAACGTCTATGTTCAGAACCTCTGCCGCGCCCTAGTGCGCGAGGGTCACGAGGTACACCTTCTGTGTCAGGAGCCTGAGCCGCTCTCCTACGATTTCGTGGACGAGTTCGCTGTTGTCGAAAAGGACCGTATCGAGAAGCAGGGAAATCAAGCCACCGCCTACCCGGGGCGCTGCGTCGTCTACCGACCGGAGATAGGTGGGCTCCTGCCGGTCTACGTCTTCGATGACTACCCGGGTTGGCGGATCAAGACCTTCCTGGACCTGACGGAAGAGCAGTTCGAGTCTTACCTAAGTAAGAATGTCGCCGCGGTACGGAGTGTCTTGGATGCCTCTGGCCCGGAGGCGGTCGTCACGAACCACGCCGTACCAGGACCTTTGATCGCGCACCGCGCTCTGGCGGGCACCGGTGTTCCGTACGCGAGCATCGTTCACGGTAGCGCCCTGCAATACGTCTCGCGCAAGAGCGAAAAGTACCGGCGGGTCACCCACGAGGGACTGGAGGGCGCGAAGACCATAGTGGCCCTCTCTTACGACAGCGCTAGCACCATCGCCGAGGATTATCCCGACCTGGCGGCCAAGGCCGTGGCCCTTCCGGGCGGTGTGGACACCGACCTCTTCCGGCCAGATAACCTGGATCTCCGCGTTCTCGATGGCCTGGACGGCGGTAACGGACGCGGCCCCGAACAGCGAGTAGCCTTGCGAGCCGCCCCGAAGCGCTCCCAGAGCGCCGACGAACTATTGGCAAGGCTCCGCGAGATCGCGGCCTCCTACGACGCACGCTCGCACGACCGTGATGCCGGAGAACGACTCAAGGGTTTTCTCGCCGCCGACTCTCCGCTGGTGGTCTATGTGGGCAAGCTCATCCACTCGAAAGGCGTTCACAGCCTTCTCTCGGCCTTTGCCCGGATGCGCTGTCAGATGGAGGCGCGTCTCCTCATTGTCGGCTTTGGCACCTTCCGCGAAGGGCTCGAGGCACTCACCGAGGCCCTGAGCGACGGAGATGAGAAGTTGCTCCAGAGGCTATCGGAATTGGGCAAAGCGCTCGAAGGGGGTCCCGCGGGTCCCCTGGAGCACTTTGAGGTATCCCCGGAGTTGATGGGTGACGCTGCCGGTATAGCGCATAGTGTGGAGATCATCGGCCCGCTCCGCCACGAGGAACTGACGAAGCTCATGCCGGCGGCTGATGTAGGGGTGGTGCCCTCCATCTTCCCCGAGACCTTCGGTCTCGTCGCCGCGGAGTTCGCCGCCAGCGGGATCGTCCCGTTTGTCGCTGACCACTCGGGACTACGGGAGGCCGGAGAGATCGTCGGACGGGGATTGCCATTCGATCCGCACATCGACATGGTCGGGTTCGAGGAGAACATGGCCCATGCCCTAACGGATTACCTAAAGCGTTCGGAGAGCGAGCGCAGCGAGTGCTCGCGCATCGTACGGCGTAACAGCGTCGAACACCTGAGTTGGACGACGCTAGCCGAGCAGCTCGTGACCATCGCCGGCAAATCCGCATAGCCAGGCCCAAAGCGCCGCAACCGTGCACCCATATGATTGGCACCCGTCCGCGATGGATTTGAGCACCGGGCAGTCGCGCTGCTCACCGCGGCCGGCTTCCTCGCCGGGGCGATCAATGCAGCTGCGGGCGGCGGTTCGCTCGTCAGCTTTCCCGCGCTGATCGCCGTAGGGTATCCGCCGCTACTCGCCAATGTCACCAACAACATCGCTGTTGTCCCTGGCTACTTCGCAGGCGTCTGGGGCTACCGCGAAAGACTTCGTGGTCAGGGCCGGCGGATCGTACCGCTAGCGGCGGTTAGCGCGTTAGGCAGCATCACCGGCGTCGGGCTGATCCTGGTTAGCTTGCAGGGCGACTTCGAGGATATCGTTCCTTTCCTAATCCTCGCCGCCTGCGCGTTGCTGGTCGTCCGGCCGGCTATCGGGCGGCGGCTAGGCAAGCGTGCCGGCTCCCACGAGCGTCCGGGCGTGGTTTCCCTGGCAGGCCAGACGTTGGCTGCCGTTTACGGCTACTTCGGCGCCGCCTTGGGCGTGGCCGTACTCGCCCTCCTAGGTCCCTTCTTCGACGACGAGCTGCAGAGACTCAATGCGCTCAAGGCGCTTCTTCAGCTGGTAATCGGCGTCGTGAGAGAGCAAAACGAAGGCACCGGCGGCAGGCCTGCGGAGAGGTGGTTCGCAAAGTGAGCGGCGAAATAGGCGAACGAAGCGAGGAAAGGTGGCGGCTCCAACAGTTATTTCGCTGCTTTCGCTTATTTCGCAAACCAACTTCATGGAGAAGGGGGTACGTCATAAGCGGTTATCTGAAACGTGCTAAGCAAACCCGTACTCGTCGAACCGAGACTCGTTCGCGTGCCGATAGCGAAGCCATCGTGGACGAACAGGCCATCCGACAATACGAGCCTATCTATTCGAATTCCGAAAGCCACGAACTTGAGGCTTCCGGTTTCGAGCCCAAGGAGCGCGACGGGAAGATCATATGGCAGAGGCCGGATACGGGCCTCTGGGTGTCCCAGGAGATAGCGTTGCACCTTTTGGAGCGCAAGAGCACAGAGGGAGACCAGCGGCCATGAACGGAGGCGGACCCACCACTAAGAACGGCAAGGCGGTCGTGAGGTGGAACGCCACCCGCCACGGCATCAGCTCCCCCGCTCCGGTTGTCCCCGGCATGGAAGATCGGGAGGACTGAGAGAGCCACCGTGACGGGATCATAAAGAACCTCTCTCCCGTAGGTCATCTGGAAGCCACGCTGGTGGAACGCGTAGCGCTACTCTCTTGGAGGCTCCACCGCATCACACGCTACGAGTCGGAGACAATAGCTCTCTCCCAAAAGCGAGTAGAAGGGGGTATACACAGGAGGGCAAGGTTCCTGCGCTCGATCGAGGAAAATCCCTACGCCGCCACCCACCCCGAAGACGTACGCTTCGAGGCCAAATACAGTCGGAAAACACACAACGCGCTCAAGCGCTTTCGTTCCCTCAAGCCCACCAACACCTTGAAGGGGGAGGACGCCAGCTCGGTCGTGTGGGCGGTGTTAATGGTTGCTCAGAAGACTGTAGAACAAAAGATAAACGTGCCCCTCAACAGGAGCGCCGTGGCCACTCTCAAGGCCCACAGGCTACGGCAGAACGAAAAGAGGCTGCGGCTAGGAGCACTTTGGGAGGATTAGGCCTCTTCCTCCCCAATCGTGTGGGCAAGCCGATAAACCATAGCAACCTCTACAACCGAGAGTTCACGGTCCTACTAAAGAAGTCAGGATTGCAGAATCAGGGTTTCACGTTCCACAGCCTGTGTCACACCTTCGCCACTGAGTTGTTCAGGAGGGGCAAGCACCCGAAGATAGTGCAGTCGCTGCTCGGGCACTCCTCTATCACGCGGACGATGGACCGCTACTCCCACCTCTTGGAGGACATAGGTGGCGACGCCGTGGAAGGGTTAGACGAATCTTTCGGCTAGCGGGTTGCAGTACAAGAGGCCCGGTAAGTAACCTGGGCCGCACGTTCTCCCTGCAAAACAGGGGGTGACCGACGGGGCTCGAACTCGCGACCTTCGGAGCCACAATCCGAATTCATAGGTTCGCTGTTGTTCGCTGAGGTATGAAAATCCGCATAAACAGGTCAATTATCCGAATCAACGGTTCGCCGAGGGTTACTGAAACCGTTCGGTTAGTTTGCTTACTGCCTGAGGGGGTATCACCTGCAATCGTGGTGTTCGTAAGCGTGCAGCAAGGAGGCAGAATGATTCACGGCGTAGCGGTAGTCTGGATGCCCGTCGAGGACATAGAGCGGGCCAAGGGCTTCTACCGGGACACTTTGGGGCTCCCGATTCAGAAAGAAGACGGTCCTTGGGCGGAGGTGGACGCCAACGGGCTCACCGTCGGGCTCAACGGCCGCGAGCCCGGCGGCGCGGGGGCGGATGGGGGCCCGGTCGTCACCTTCCAACCCGAGGGCGGCCTAGACGAGACGGTAAGCAGCCTCAAGGAGCAGGGCGTGGAGTTCCCCGCCGGGATTTCCGAGCACGACTGGGGAC
>CADCUZ010000051.1 GCA_902806015.1 uncultured Rubrobacteraceae bacterium | reverse complement strand
GCGTGGAAGGGTAATTCTCGGAAGTTCGCGGTAGCAATCTCCGGGCCCCGAACCGTCCAGACGGCCAACTCCATCGAGGTTTTGTCCCTTACAGCTGACACGTCGCCGAATATCGCTACAAATGCAGCGAGAAAACGTGACAAGCGGTTGCGACTTGCAACCGACGAACTTCCCGAGAATTCTAGGGAATTACCCCTTACGGGGCTTTGGTCCCATCGGAGCGGGGTACCGGGCATCCTGCGCGAAGTTCGCCCTTCTTCGGGATCGTGGACCGGCGCTTGGGAGCTAGTGCTTGGGGCTCTTTTGGGGAACCCCTGAAATCTCCACACGTCCGAAAGCCCAACGCCCAAAACTCCCAAAACTACCGAGGCCGAAAAGCTCGGGCTCGTCGCGGCATGGTCGGGCAAGTTCGGCTACGTCAGCCTGCACGACCCCCTCGAGGGCGTTTGGTGGGACGTCCCGACCAAGAACGCGCCGGGATGGGCGCTCACGGAGGCGCGCAAGAGGAAGGACCTCTACAAGGCCGGCAAACGCAGGGCTTACAGGTTGACCGCGCGAGAAATGGAAGAAATGTGGGAATCCGACCACCCCGACCTCGTCATAAATAGCCCGACGTATAGGCGGAACGACGATGGCAGAAAAACGCGCCCAAATCGGCTCACGCCTGACCAAAAACCGCGGCGTAGGTGTGCCGCACGAATGCACTATGGGACGAAACGCCTACGACGCACCGAAAACGGCCTCGGGTCCAGGCACACGAGCCCGTTGCGACCGCTCATCACCGAGAACCCGACAGAACCCGCGGTTTCCGGCGGGGTTTCGGATATGGACCGAGGAGGTCTAAGACCTCCTCGTGAAGTGCGCGACCACCTCGTGCAAACCGGGACGTAACCCCCGCGAGGCGGGGGCCTCGCGTGAGGCCCTCGAAAACGCTAGGGCAGCAACGCATGGGCGGCGGTGGCGACGCCCAGGGCGCCGGTGAGGATCACGGTGCCCAGGGTCACGAGGCGGAAGCCCCCCTCGGGGATCCTCCCGAAGAGCGCCGTCCCGACGCCCTTGCCCACGAAGGCGGCGGCCACCAGGGGTAGCGCGAGGGGGGCCAGGGCGGCGGCGTCCACGAGCCCGCGGAGGGCGAGCTCGGCGATGATCACGGGGCCTATGGCGAGGAAGTAGAGGGCGCTCGAGGCCCGGAAGGCCCGCTTGGGGAACCCGCGCGAGGCGAAAAGCAGCACTATCGGGGGGCCGGAGAGGCCGGTGGAGCTCGAGAGCGTCCCGCTGGCGGCCCCCGCGAGCACGCTGCCCCACCGGGTACCTGCGCCCGGCAGGCGGACGTCGCGCAGGAGCAGCCCGGCGAAGACGACCACCAGGACGCCCACCGCCAGCCGGAGGTGGGCGGGGTCCACGACCCTAAGGACCTCGGTGCCCGCCGTCATGCCGAGGAGGGCCCAGGGCAGGAGGGCGAGCACGAGCCGTCGGTCGGCCTCCCGCCAGGAATCCCGCACGACGGCCGCGTTGACCAACACGGAGAGCACCGCCACCAGCGCCACGACCGTCGCCGGCTCGTAGACCAGCAGGAGCAATGGCACGCCAATCAGCGCGATCCCGAAGCCGGTGAGCCCGTTGATGAGCCCGGCCGAGAACGCCGCCATGAGCGCCACGAGGAGCGAGGCGCTCAGCACGACGTCGGCGGCGGCGTCCCGGAGGAGGCGCGGGCGCCGAGCACCTCGGCGTCGGTCTCTGTGCGCCTCGTGACGTCGGGGTTCATCTTCCTCTCATCGTAAGGAGCCGGGGCCGCCCCAAGCGTACCTGACTGGCGCCGACCTGACAGGCGCCATCCTTAGGGACGCTGAAGGAGGAATTAGCTGCCAGGAAACGGAAGCTGCCAAGTCGCTAAACCGTGCCATCATGCCCAATGGGCAGCGCTACGGAGACTGGCTCGAAGGCAAGGATGGCTGTCAGAAGTAGAGGATAAACAATGATCCTTCGTAACTGGGTTTAGGGCGAACTTCGGGGAAGGCCGATTAGCGGAAGTTCGCAGACGTGTGAACTCGCCTATCGCTCCCCATCCAACCTCGCCCGGCGCCGCGCCTCCACCAGCGCCGCCTCGGCCGCCGCGTGCGCGGCCTCCAGGCGGTGGGCGAGGGCCCGCTGCTCCGGGCGGCTTCCGAGGTCGCGGTAGATCTCGCCCTTCAAGGAGGCGAGCTCGGAGACCACCGGCGCCAGGTCACGGGCCACGATGCGGACGCTCTCGTGCGGGTGGGTCAAGACCCTACTCCCCACCGAAGATGCGCCGCCACCAACTCCGCGTCTCAGGCCGCTCTGTGGCCGCCTGCGCCTCTCCGAGGGGCGCGGGGGGTACGGGCTTCGCCCGTGGCGGGGCCTGGGGCGATCCTAGCGCGTCTCGCGGGGGATCTTGCGCGGGTTCCAACTCGGGGATGCGCTCGGTCAACCTCATCACGACGGCGTGGGTACGCTCGAGCTCCTCGCGCAGGAAACGGATCTGGTCCTGAAGGTCCCGGATGCGCACGTCTTGGTCGGTGTCCTGGTCGGTCTTGGACGGCGCGTCTTGGTCGGTCTTGTGGACGGTCTTGGACGCCGGAACGTAGACGTGGACGCGCCCCGACTCGTCGCGGTCGTGGGCGATGGTGCCCCGGCCTATGCGCTTTCGGACGGCGCCCTGGCTGATGTCGAGCACCTCGGCGGCTCGGGCAACCGTGATCCTGTCCAGGTCGCGGCTTGGTCGCTCCTCCATGCTTCCATCCTAGACGCCTGGGACGGCCCGTGCACGCCACCTAGGAGAAGACTGCGTCTTCCGTGCGCGAAACGAACGGAGGCCCGCTCCCGGTGAAACAGGGGGGGAGCGGGTGCATGAGAGCTTCCTAATTGTAGGCCGGGCCGGCCGAGGTGTCACTCACCACTTTGTGGCCTCAGGGAGGCGCAAAGGGGGCTCCGAAGAGCCCCCGCGAAGAGATGAAGAGCAAGCCCGGCGCCGATGTCAGACGAGGGCGCACAGGTACCCCCGGCCGCAAGGCGGTTGAAAGAGCGTCCCGAGCAGTCGCTCCCGAAGCCCCGCCTCCATCTAGCGCGGGTTTGCCTACCGTTAAGGCTAAACCAGACCCACCGAATTCTGTAGCAGAAGTATCGGCCTGGGGCGCAGTCTGTGGATAACCCGCGCGCTAGTCACGCTGGCCCTCCAAGATGCCCCTCGAGGGCGTCCAGGCGCTGCTCGACCTCGAAGAGTTCGCGAAGCTTCGCGGCCCCCAAGACGCACGACCTCGCGCCGTTCAGGGCCTGGATGGCGACGGCGGCGTCCGCCTTATCGACCTTGCTGTCGAGGACGCCGTCGGCGAGACGCTCAAACCGCTCCTGCAAACGCAGGAGATCCACCGCACCCGGGGTGGTCGAGGCGCGCCTGTTGGATCGGCCCCGGCCACCTAGCTGGCCGGCCTTCGTCGCGTTGGCCCGTCGGGCAAGCTCAAAGGCCGGCTCGTGGTTGAAGCAGCCGAGGTAGCCCGCGACAGCCCGCCTTGAGCACTGGGTCCCCTGCTTGGTTTTGTAGCGGCACCGCACCTCTCCGACCATTAGCGCACCGCCCCCCCTGGGGTCCCCCAATAGGGGCGGGGGCCGGGGTAGTGGTCAAGGTCGCCGCCGGCTTCAAGGTAGGAGGCCATGTCGCCCACTATCTGCCAGTCCTCGTAGCCACTTTCAAAGCAGCGCTTATGCACGGTGTTGATCCTCTCGATCTCTGCCTCGAGCGTCTCCCGGGTCCAGCCGTGCGCCCGCATCAACTCCCACCACGCCTCATCGCCCTGGCGTGAGGCCCGCTCCTCTTCCTCGGCGCGGGGCCACGTGCGCCCGGTGGGGGCTAGGCGGCTCTTTACAGCCTCCTCTTCCAGGCGGTCTAACCTTTGCTTCTCCCTCTTTTTGTCCATCAGTACGTTCTAAGCCGAGGACGGCCGCGCAGCTGATCGGCGGTCGGCGCGGGGACCATGCGGGTGATGCTCGCCTTGGTGGTCTCGAAGAAGTCGGGGCCAGCCGCCTGCTGGTAGACGCGGAGCAAAGCCTCGGCACCGGGGTTGGCATCGAGGTACCGCTTCACGGCGCGTGGTGCGTCGCCACGGACGGCGCCGGCAGCGAAGGCGGCCTTGGCTATCGTGGCGTCGCCCGCGAGTTCGCCGAGCTCGATCATCTTGATGAGCTGCTCCTCATCCGCTGCTGCCGCTTGGCTGAGCGCGGCACTTCCGCCCTCACCCACCCCGAAGAGGACCTGGCGCAACTTGGCGGTGTGTTTCTCGGCCCGCCGGGCGAACTCGTCGATGGCCCTCTCGTACTTCTCGACCGTGCTCCGGTGGAGGCTCTGGCCGGCCTCCATCTTCTGGGAGTTGATGATCTCGGCCTCCTGCTCCGGGGTCAGAACGTCCGGGAACGGGAGGTCCACCTTGCCCGGTTCGTCGCGGGGCTTGTCCACGCTTTGGTAGTAGCCTTCGAGCAAGTCCTTGGCCTGGTACTCGGCCTGGGCTTCTAGGAGGGCTTGTGCGGCCGGGTGGTCAACCTCCTCCTTGACCGCCTCCTGGGTGGTCTCCTGGCCCGCGGGGGCTTCACTACCGAACATCTCGGTCATATGGTTCTCCTTCGTAGATCGTTCTGTACTCTGCCGGCGGCCTTGGCACGAGGATTAGCCCGCCTCGGGCGGCCAGTGCACCTCGAGTACCAGCGTGCGGCCGCAGACGGGGCAGTGGGTCGGGCCATGGCCAGCCTCCTCGCCCTCCTCGTCATCAGCCCAGGTCACCTCATACTCGACCTTGGCACCTTTCGGGGGCGGGCCACCACACTCGTTGCACGCCCCGGACAGGGGGTCCCTGGCATCGAGCCTAGCTACCCGGCGTCTCAGGCTTTCTTTCATCCGGGGCCTCCTGGGTGGCCTTGGTCGTTTCGTTGAATAGATCGCTCAGCGCGAACGGCGGGGGCACCTCCGGCACCTCCGGGGCCTGATCGAAGCTCAGGGCCACCGCAAGCACGGACCGCGCGAGGGCGGTGTCGTTGTCCTTGAGGGCGGTGAGCGCGAGTTCCTCGAGCTTCTCCGCGCCTGCGAACCGGACGTCAAGCTCGGTGTCATAGTCCAGGGTCTGGCCGGGCACCTCGAACAGTGCCTTTCGCAGGTGCTCCTCGCGCTCGTTGAGGAGGGCGTTCGCGCGGATCAACAAATTCTTCATCTCACCGATGCGGTACCCTCGAAACTCGTGCATCTGGTTCGACCGGTACTCCCTGACCAGCCGCTCGCGCGGGCCCGGCTCGATCAGCTCGAAGAGCCCCGTTGTCGGGGGGGTGGCGGCGGCGATCTGCCGGTAGCCGCGGCGCGTGCGCTCGACGAGGCGCTCGACATCTTGCCTGCGCCAGGCGTAGAGCTCCGGCAGCGTGCCGTCCTCCGGCGGCTCGAACTCTGCCCCGAACATCCGCACCCCGTTTGGCGTGCCGTTACTCATTTTCGCCACCTTTCCGTTCTTGTGCCCGTGCGCGTCGGATGAGCCGGTCGGCCGCGAAGGTGGACAGGGGCATGCCCTTCGCGTTGGCGATGGCACGACGGTTCACCGTCACCTTGCGCGCCTTGTTGTCGTCGGCGTCGTTGTTGGTGGTGTCGTTGGCGTCAGTCATGCTGCATCGTTCCTTTCGTTGGATTCACTTGCGCGGTGATTGCGGGCGGCCTGTAGGAACCGACCCCACATGGGCTGCTGGTTTCTGAGAGCAAGGATGTGGCGGGCACATAGAATCGCGCCGGCGGTTGCCACCAAATCGTGGCACTCCTCGTCGTCGCGGTGAGCCCAGTAGGCGGGGGAGCCTCGCCCCCACCGGCACCGTCTTGGCGAGGTCAAGCAGCATCACCACCCAGGAGTCGCGCACGTGTTTCGTGCTCGCGGCTGAGCGACGCGAAGGGTTGGGCGCGGTGCTCGTGCCAGGCCCGCCAATGCTCCCGGTTGACCCTGCGACGTTCGGCGGCCGCCCGCCTTTCGCCTTCCACCCAGACGGCCTCCGCCGCGCGCTCAGGCTCGCTCTTGGGACGCTCATGGTGGCGGCGAGAGATGAACTGAATGAGCTCCTTCTCTGCGGCCTCGCCCGCCGCGACCTCCCCCCGGGCCAGCTCCCGGTTCAAGTCGCGACCTGGCTTCCCGAGAAGGCCGCGCCCCCATAGAAACCGGGCGTGGTCAGGACGGATGCCCTGGTGTGCACCATTGCTATCCGCCCCGCCGGGCACGGACGGTGAAGGTTCAACCACGAGGTAATCTCCGATCTGTCGGTTACGCTAAGGTTGGTGCTGCGAAGATTGCGCGTGCGCGCGCGAAGCCCTAGCCGGCGCGCTCCCCGGCCTGGATGCGGAGAAGGGGCACTCCTTGCACTGGGGTTCTCCTTTCGGCCCCGATCGGGGCGTTTTTGGCACGAAAAAGGGGCCCTTTTTGGAACCTTTTCGCGTCCATTCCGGGGCCGGTGGTCACAAAATTGGCCCGAATCGGGCTCTAAACTCGGTTTGTGACCACCGGTGTGACCACCGGTGTGACCACCAAATCGCCGCCGGTGGACACGCCCGAATCCCGCTATATACGCGGCTTTCGGCGGTTTGTGTCCACCGTGTCCACCGTTTTCGCGCCCTCAGCCTTAAGCAGTTGTTGCGCTTTTTCGGCCACTACAACGCAGGGGCTCTACAAGAGAAAGAATTTTGGTGGACACAGCGGACACACTCTATATATACGGCTTACCTATGGGGAAAACCCTGTGTCCACTCGTGTGTCCACGTGTCCACCTCGACCACCGCTTCAACCTTCCCTCACGACCCCGCCTCATTGAGGATGGCCACCATGCGCACGGTGCCGCTCGGCATGCGCACGGTCCGCGTGTTCCTCTTGCGGTCCGCGGTCACGTCGAGCCACCCGCGGTCCCGCCAGGCCCGGACCGTCGGCTCGTACTCGATGTCCAACCGCCTGAGGATCTCGCGCAGGCGGTCGGGATAGAAGCCGACGTACTTGAACTCGTCGCCCTTCTCCCAGTGCCCCGCCCAACCCTGGTGGGGCTGGACGGGGCCGCCGTCCTGGTCCGTGCGGTGTCGGCCGTGGAAGTCGGCGGCGTGGGCGTGCGCCCAGCTCATGACCATCTCGAGAGCGTTCTTCGCCCGGTCGGCCTCCTGCGCGGAGTCCCGGAGCGTCTCCCACAGCTTGTCGATGGGGTCCTCGAAGGCGGGGACGGCGCCGGCGTCCTCGGCGATCTCCGCGGTGGTGCGCAGGGCCGCGAAGTACTCGCCGAGCCTCATCATGACGTTGCCGTCGTCCTTGGCCCGCTCGAGGTAGCCCCTCTTGTGCTCCTGGTAGAGCTCTCGGTAGCCGGGCCACTCGCCGCGGTTCTCGGCCAGGTGCCGGACGAGGAGCGGGCCCGCGTGCCCGTAGTGCTGGTGCACGCCGCGGTTGAGGTCGGCGACGAGCCCGGCGGTCCCCTGGCCGGTGTCCCCGAAGGGCGACCCCCACAAGCTGAGCGTCCTCGCCCTGGTCCCGCCGTCCTCGGTGAAGGACGTCGCCGGCGCCTCCCCGGTGGAGAGGAGCACGGTGGTCCAGGACCCCGCCCTCGCGAGCCCCCGGGGCGTGCCCCTCCCCCGACCCGACCCGTTGGAGACGTCGTAGAGGGTCTGGGAGACCGCCTTTGGGTACTTCGCCCTCTTGGTCTCGTCCAGGATCAGGGGCAGGCAGTTGAGGACCGTGGCGGCCCGCTCGATCCAAACCCTCGTCGCGTCCCACGAGTAGAGCATCTTCTCCGGGGAGCGCTCGTCGGGGTTGCCCCACACCGACGCGCCGGCGCGCAGGGTGGTGGTCTTGCCGGTCGAGGTCGGGTTCGAGTAGTCGACGATGAAGTTTGGCGCCGAGATGATGGGGAGCAGCGGCGGCGCCAGCGCCCCGTATACCGCCAGGTACACCCGGGGGAAGGCCGCCAGGTTCTCGGCCGTCGAGAGCCACCCGGCCAGCGACCCCGCGCTCGAGAACCCGTCGGCGATCTGCTCCTCCCCCGAATCCGCCCCCCTGAACTCCACGCCGGAGCCCGAGCCGATCAGCCTGCGCCCGCACATGAACCCGGCCTTCCCGCCCTCGCCGAGCCACCCGAGTTGGCGGGTGGTCTCGTGGTGGGGGATGGCGCCGATGTTCGAGTCCTCGAACTGCGCGAGGTAGCGCACCAGGGCGGCGGCGTTGCCGGAGTTCACCGGGAGCCCCTGGTCGGCCAGGCGCCAGATCTCCCGCGAGTTCGCGACCACGGAGCGGTTGACCACGACGTCGCGCCACCCGCCGGCGCGGGCGAAGGTCAGCTTCGTGCTCTCCGTGTTGTCGGCGATGTCGGACGCGCGGCCGCTGATGACGACCGGGGCCGTGGCCACCTGGGTCGGCGGCAGGTCCTCGCCCTTCTCGCCGATCTGGACCTCCCAGACCCCGTCGAGGTTGACCTCGTAGAGGAACGGCTCGACGAGGCGGTCGGGGATCGGGGCCCCGCCGAGCTTGGTCTTGAGCTCCTCGCCGTGCTGGCCTTCTTTGGCCCCGCGGCGCGCGGCGTCTGCCTGGGTTGCCCGCCGCCGGATGTCCTCGGGCAGCCGCCGGGCTATCGCGGCGAGGGCCTCCCCGAACGCCTCGGTCTTTTTGACGACCCCCGCCTCGCCCGCGGCCTGCGCCAGCTTCGCCCGAAAGTTCTCGGAGTCGAGGTCGCCGACGAGCGGCCCGACCGTCGCGTCCTTGAGCGTGATGGTCACGGCCTTTCGGGTGCCCGTCCTCGCGACGAGGATCCTCATGCCGGTCTTCGTCACGGTGTACTCGATGCCGTCCCCCGTGAGAGCGATCTCGAGCCCAAACGTCCGCTTAGTAGCCAACGGAAACCCCCCCCACGCTCGTGGAGTAGACCCGCTTCTTGCCGCGGCGCCGCCCCCCGCTCGCGGCCCCGCCCATCCGGGGCAACCCGACCTCGCGCGCGAACTGCGCCCAGTGGCGCTCGGCGCAGTGCTCGTGGAAGCACCTGAACCAAAATGGCCCGCCCTCGGCCTTGCCGACGTAGGTGCCGGAAGGGTCCCCCCCGGAGTGCTCCTCAACCCACGGGCACGCGATCGAGAACGCCGCCCCTGCCTCGTATCCGGCCTTGAACCGTATCTCCACCCCGGCCTTCTCCACCGCGGCGACGTCGAACGCCACCTCGGGGCCGTCGTAGGGCGTCCTGCGCGCCCTCGTCGTCGGGGTGGGCAGCGGCAACGGCGGGAGCGCCTGGTCCATCGCCTCCGGGCTCCACGGCCCCGTCAGGGTATCCCTGCCGGTTACTTCGTCCACCCGCGGCGCCCGCTTGAAGTTCAGGCAGCCGGGCGGCCTCAGGAGCGCGGTCGGCCCGCACTGGGTGGTATCCCCCCCCGCCCAAAGGCAGAGCCGCCTATTCAGGGCCGCCGCCTCCTCCATGGGGACCTCGCGGTCCAGCTGCCAGTACAAGTGCTTCCGGTTCGCCGACGACGACACCACGTAGGTCGGCGCGGGCCCGTCCTCGGGGTAGACCCCCTCGTCGAGGTCGAGCCACAAACAGGCGACCGTCGGCGCCACGTTGCACGCCTGGCGGTTGCGCGGGGTGGCGACGAGCGCGGGACCGAAGAAGGCGTCGCGCCCCCCCGCGTGCGCCTCCCCGAGGAGGTACTCCGCCGCGGCCTCCGCTTGCGCGGGGTAGCGGAAGAACCTCTGCCGGGTGGAGACCATCTCGTTAGCCTTCCCGCCGTCTTGCCCGGCGAGCCGGGCCTGCTTGCCGCTGAAGGTCGCGATGTAACCTTCCGCGCCGGGGTTGTTGACGTGGTCGAAGAAACCCAACAAGGTCAAGATCGGGTCCTCGGTGTAATCAGGCACTGAGCCTCCCCCCCTTCGTGGCGATTAGCATCGCCAGGGTGTCCGAGGCCTCGCCCTTGGACATCCCGTCGGGTGTTGCGCAGCCGAAGCGCCGGATGGCGGCGAGCTGCTTCTCGCTCGCCGGGTCCTTGCGCCACGGCGCCTTCTGCTTGGAGAGCGCCACGGCCTTCAGCTTCCGCGCGTGGTCTTCGGCGACGCCCTGGGCGAACTCCAAGGGGACGCCGGCGATCAGCTCCTCGCGCAGCGGCCCCTGGACGCTGTAGGCGGTCCAGGTCCCGCCCGAGCGCGCGAGGTGTACGACCCCGTTCGGGACGGGGAGCGCGAAGTGCCCCCCGCCTGTCGCCTCGATCCAGTGGAGCGTTGGACGCCAGAAGGGGTCGACGACCGTCGCCTTCAGCCCGCGGGCCGCGATCCGCCCCTCGGCCTCCTCGCGCTCCTCGGCTTCCTCTCGCACGGCTCGCGTGACGTTGGTCGTCGCGAGCCTCGCGGGCGAGACCCCGAAGAGCGTCGCCGCGGTCACGACCGAGTGCCGGCTGGTGGAGCCGACCACGTCCAGGATCAGGCAGTCTTCTTTGCCCGGGAACCTCCTCGTCCCGCGCCCCACCTGCTGGATGTACTGCGGCTTGGACTTCGTCGGGCGCGCGACGATCACGCAGTCTATGCTCGGCTCGTCGAAGCCCTCCGTGAGCACGGCGCAGTTCGTCAACACCCGCGTCTCCCCGGTGGAGAGCCGCTCGAGGATGGCGGCCCGCTCGTCCTCGGGCGTCGTGCCGTCCAGCGCCTCCGCGGCGACCCCCGCCTCCCTGAAGGCCGCCGCCGTGGCGTGGGCCACCCGCACGGTCGGGGTGAAGCACAGCGCCTTGCGATCCTTCGCGTGCTCCAGGAAGGCCGCGACGATCTCCCGCGGGGCGTCCGCCCGCATCATCTCCTCGCCCAGCTCGCCCGCGGCCAGGTCCCCCTGGCGGGTGCGCACCGCGTCGAGGTCGGCGTTCGTGGTGACCCGGATGGCGCGCAGGTTCGCGAGGTACCCGGCCTCGATCATCTCCAGGATGCCCCGTTCGAAGACGATCTCCTGGAAAACCTCGCCGAGGCCCACGGCGTCGCCGCGGGAGCCCGTGGCCGTGAAGCCGAGGGTCAGGGGGCCGTCGTCCGAGAAGGACCCCGCCGCCCGGAGTATCCGCCTGTAGCTCGGCGCCGTGGCGTGGTGGGCCTCGTCCACGACCACCGAGGCGAACCCCCCCGCGCTAAGGAGTTGCTCAAGGCGCCGCTCGCGGGCGAGCGTCTGGACGGAGCCGACGACGACCTGGGCGTCGACCTCGTTGTGCTGCGCCTTGACGACGCCGACCTCGGCGGTGGGGTCGACCATCAGGAATTTGCCCTTGGCCTGCTGTAGCAGCTCGTCGCGGTGCGCGAGGACCAGGCTGCGGGACCCGTCGCGCCCCCTCTGGCGCACCGCGTGGGCGAACGTGACGGTCTTGCCGCACCCGGTGGGCTGGATGCTCAACTGCCTGCGGACGCCGCGGCGCTCGGCGTTCCGTATGGCTTCGACGTTCTCTTCTTGGTAGGGCCGTAGACGGAAGCCCTTTTCGGGCGCCCGGGAAGGCGCTATACTGAGCACTATAAACTCCTCTTGGTTGGCGGGGTTTTTGGACTACGGGGTGAGCTGGTGACTCACCCCTTTTTCATGCCGCATCGAAGGGGTCCGGCCCTGGCACCAGGCGGAGGCCGGGCCGACGCTCCGTGTCCTCGAGGGCGCCGGGCGGCAGCATGTCGAGGAACCGCTCGACGATCGACGGGTCGCAGCTGAGCGCGACCACCTTCGCCTCGCTCACGACGTCGCCCGCGTACAACGCCAGAAACGCCGACGTGCGGGATGCTTCGTTCATCTCTCTTGCCTCCGGGGGTTGGTTCCGAAAAAACCTCTCTACCTATATACGGGTTAGAAAACCCCCGAAAGCGTTGGTGCCCTCCGAAAAAAGCTTGGCCGCGCCATCAGAGGCCCGTTTTCCGTCTGAGGTCCGGGTGTTTCCTTGCCTCGGCGCGGTACCAGCGCACGGTCGCCGGGCTCATCCCCAAACGGTCCGCGACGAATCTGCTGCTCGCCCGCGCGTGCTCCTCGTCGAAGTACTTCGTCAGCATCCAGACCACCTCGGCGTGCGCGGGCGGTAGCGTTGCGTGGATGTCGTTGCGGACGCGCAGCTCCCGAAGGTCGAGCTCCCAAAACGTCCGCGGGTCCCGCTGCTGGCGCGGGTCCGGATGCTCGGCCATCTCTTCGGGGTCGGTCAACGTCTCGTGCTTCGCCCTCGTCTTGTCTTTCTTGCGCTCGTCCTCCTGCTTATCCTTGAGGCTCCGGCGGTGGAACTCGGTGGCCATCCGCCGGCTCTGGCGTTCCCACGCCGTCCGTTTCCAAGGCTTCGAGGGCGCAAAGGTCGATGCGAGCGCTTTCCTCACCAGCAGTACCGTCTCGGCGTTGGGTTTTTTCACGCCGAGGGCGCGAAGGTAGTTCTCGCGGTCCCCCCAATCCCCGTAGAAGGCCCGCCGCGCCAGGACGTAGAGCGTACGGTTGCGCCAGGGCACGAGCCCGCTTGGAGCCTCCGGGAAGAGGTCGCCCATCCACGTCGCCCCGGCGGCGATGAGGGGCATCACCCGCGGGACGATCACCTCGCGCACCGCCTCGAATAAGACGGGGCTCACCGCCGGCGTCGGCCTGGTCGTCTTGGCGCCACGCTCCATCGCCGCCCAGCGCGCTTCCATCGCCGCCCACCGTGCCTCCATCGCCGTCGCGCGGTCGTCGGGGGCGTGGTGCGGATCGGGGCGGCTCACGCCACGGTGTGGTATTTTGGTTGCACGTGACCCTCCCTGGGCTTTAAGGGTTGCGTCTGCTTCTCGGGAGCTGGAACTCTGCGGGACGTTTTCT
>CADCUZ010000050.1 GCA_902806015.1 uncultured Rubrobacteraceae bacterium | reverse complement strand
ATAGATACCTACGAGGAGGCGTGGCGAAAGGGGTATCGGGACCTCGAGCCCGCCAATTACTACAACGTGGACTACTCGCTGTTGGGGACGGCCCGCATCGAGCCGCTCTTGCGGCGCATAAGGAACACGATGAACGCGGCGGGGCTGGCGGTCGAGGACGCGAAGGGCGAGTGCAATTTCGGGCAGCACGAGATCAACTTCAAGTTCGACCGGGCGCTCGCAACAGCAGACGGACACTCCATCTACAAGAACGGCGCCAAGGAGATCGCCGCCCAGGAAGGGTGCTCGATCTCCTTTATGCCCAAGTTCAACGAGCGCGAGGGCAACTCCTGCCACGTCCACCTGTCCTTGCGCGGCGAGGACGGAACCCCGGTCTTCGCCGATGGCCACGGGTTCTCTGACACCTTCGAGCACTTTCTCGCGGGCCAGATCGCCTGCCTGCGCGAGTTCATGCTCTTCTTCGCCCCGAACATAAACTCGTACAAGCGCTACGCGGTGGGCTCCTTCGCCCCGACCGCGGTCGCGTGGGGCAAGGACAACCGTACCTGTAGCTTACGCGTCGTGGGCCACGGCAACTCCCTGCGTGTCGAGAACCGCATCCCGGGCGGGGACGTCAATCCATACCTCGCCATCGCAGCCATGATCGCCGCCGGCCTGCACGGGATAGACAACGAGCTACCCCTCGAAGGTGAGTTCGCCGGCAACGCCTACGAGACGGACAAGCCCCACGTCCCGACGAACCTGCGCGAGGCGCACGAACTCTTCGCGGGCAGCGAGGCGGCCCAGGTGGCGTTCGGGGAGGAGGTCGTTGGTCACTACCTGAACATGGCGCGGGTAGAGATCGAGGCCTTCGAGGCCGCCGTCACCGACTGGGAGCGCTACCGGAACTTCGAGCGTCTATGAGGAGGTCCGGCAGGAGGCCGACCGTCGGCGTGACCGCCGCGACCGAGAAGGTCAGCTACGGCGCCTGGAACGAGGTGCCAGCCTTTATAAGCCCCACGAGCTACGCGAGCGCGGTGCAGCGTGCGGGTGGGAGGCCCGTGTTGTTGCTCCCTGACCCGGAAGACAGCGAAGATCCGGACGGGGTGTTGGATATCGTAGATGCTCTGATCGTGACCGGCGGCGCCGGCGACGTGAACCCCGTACTCTACGGGGAGGAGCCCCACCCCGAGACCGGACCGGTGCAGGAAGAACGCGACGCCTACGAACTCGCCCTGGTGCGCGCCGCCATAGACCGGCAGATGCCCACCTTGGGCATCTGCCGCGGGATGCAGGTCCTCAACGTCGCCTACGGCGGCGGCCTCGAGCAGCACATCCCCGACGTGGTCGGCCATGAGGACCATCGCCACACCCCGGGCACCTTCGCCGACCACGCCGTCGACCTTGAACCAGGCTCGCTGATCGCCCGCGCCGTCGGGGCCGAGCGGGCGCCGGTAAAGTCGCACCACCACCAGGGCGTCAAGAAGATCGGGGTCGGTCTCGCCGTGACGGCCAGGGCCGACGACGAGACCGTCGAGGCCCTCGAAGACCCGTCGTGCCCGTTCGTGCTCGGCGTGCTCTGGCACCCCGAGGAGGATGAGAAGAGCCAGCTCATAAGAGCACTAGTCTCGGAGGTATCCTAGTTGCTGGAGATCCTGAACCCCGCCACCGAAGAGGTAGTCGAACGACTCGAACCTGCCACCGCCGAAGACGCCGACGTCGCGGTCTCCCGCGCGAAGAAAGCCTTCCCGTCATGGCGTAACGTGGAGCCCGCCGACCGCTCCCGACTCCTGCGCCGCCTCGCAGACGCGCTAGAGGCCGAGAGGGAGAACCTGGCCCAACTGGAATCCAGGGACACCGGAAAGCCCATCAAAGACGCCAGGGGCGAGATGGGGATGGTGGCCGACACCTTCCACTACTACGCCGGGATGCCCGAGAGGCTCTTGGGCGACACCATCCCGGTCTCGGGAGGCGTGGACGTGACGTTCCGGGAGCCGCTCGGCGTGGTCGGCCTGATCGTGCCGTGGAACTTCCCGCTGACCATCGCGAGCTGGAAGATGGCCCCGGCCCTCGCTGCCGGGAACACCGTCATCCTAAAGCCCGCCGAGCTCACCCCGCTAACGGCGCTCGAGTTCGAGAGGATCGCCCGCGAGGCCGGCATACCTGAGGGCGTCGTCAACGTCCTTGTCGGTCCCGGCAGCGTGGTCGGCCAGCGCCTCGTCGAGCACGACGACGTCGCGAAGGTCGCCTTTACGGGTTCGACGGCGGTGGGGCGCGGGATCATGGCCGGCGCCGCCGAAACCATAAAACGCGTCACGCTGGAGCTCGGCGGCAAGTCAGCCAACGTCGTCTTCGCTGACGCCGACCTCGAAAAGGCCGCCGCGAGCGCTCCCGTCGCCGTCTTCGGCAACGCGGGGCAGGATTGCTGCGCGAGGTCCCGTATCCTCGTACAACAAGATATCTTCGACGACTTTCTCGCCCTCATGGAGCCGGCCGTCGCCGGCATGAAGGTCGGGGACCCGCTGGACGAGTCGACCCACATGGGGCCCCTCATCTCCGCCGAGCACCGCGAGAGGGTCGCCGCCTACGTCCCCGAAGACGCGCCCGTGGCGATGCGTGGTTCGGCGCCAGAGGGCACAGGCTTCTGGTACCCGCCGACCGTGCTCGCGCCGGTTTCCAACGACGACAAGGCGGCCAGAGAAGAGATCTTCGGTCCCGTGGTCGCGGTGATCCCCTTCGACGACGAGGACGATGCCGTCCGCCAGGCGAACGACACCCCCTACGGCCTCTCCGGCTCCGTCTGGACGCAGAACGGCGCGAAGGCCCTGCGCGTCGCCCGTCGCATCGAGACGGGCGTCCTCTCCGTAAACTCGAACACCTCCGTCCGGGTCGCCACCCCGTTCGGCGGCTTCAAGCAATCGGGCGTCGGACGCGAGCTCGGCCCGCACGCCCTCGACCACTATACCGAACTGAAGAACGTCTACATCTCCACGGAGGAGGGCTAGGATGCCGGGTCGCCTGGGCGGCAAGGTGGCCGTCATAACCGGTGCCGCCAGCGGCATCGGGCGCGAGGCGGCCCGCCGCTTCGCCGAGGAGGGCGCAAGGGTGTGCGTGGCCGACCTCGCCGACGAGCCCGGCAGGCGGACGGCCGAGGAGGTGGACGGCCTCTACGTCCACGCCGACGCTGCCGACCCCGAGGACGTTCAGAGGATGTACCGGGAGGCGTCTGAGCGTTTCGGCGGCATCGACGTGCTCTTCAACAACGCGGGGATTTCCCCGCCGGACGACGGCTCCATCCTGGAGACGGAGATGGACGCCTGGGAGCGGGTGCAGAACGTCAACCTGAAGTCCGTCTACCTGTGCTGCAAGCACGGCATTCCGCACCTGCTAGGGCGGGGCGGCGGGTCCGTCGTTAACACGGCCTCGTTCGTGGCGGTGATGGGGGCGGCGACGAGCCAGATCTCCTACACCGCTTCCAAGGGAGGCGTGCTCGCCATGAGCCGCGAGCTCGGCGTCCAGTTCGCCCGGCAGGGCGTCCGCGTCAACGCGCTCTGTCCCGGCCCCGTGAACACGCCTCTCTTGCAGGAGCTCTTCGCCAAAGACCCGGAGCGGGCGGCCAGGCGGCTCATCCATCTTCCGATGGGCCGCTTCGCCGAGGCCGTCGAGATCGCCAACGCCGCCCTCTTCCTGGCCTCGGACGAGTCCTCGTACATGACGGCCTCCACGTTCCTGGTTGACGGCGGTCTCTCCGGGGCATACGTCACGCCCGAATAGGGAGGTCGAAATGAAGAACGGACTATCCGGGAGCATCCTCGACGCCATCGGCGGTACGCCGATGCTCGAGCTCGACGGCATCTACTGCAAGCTGGAGCACCTGAACCCCTCGGGCTCCGTAAAGGCGCGCATCGCCAAATACATGATAGAGCGGGCAGAAGACGAGGGCCTCCTCAAGCACGGCGACACCATCGTCGAGGCCACCAGCGGCAACACCGGCAACGCCCTCTCGATGGTAGCCGCCGTCAAGGGCTACAGGATGCTCGTCGTCATGCCCGAGGGGATGAGCGGGGAGCGCGTCGCGATCAGCCGCGCCTTCGGGGCCGACGTGATGGAGATCGGCCACTTCCACGTGGACGAAGCTCTCGCAAAGGCCAAAGAGCTCGGCGGAGAGCCAGGTTACTTTTGCCCCTCCCAGTTCGAGAACGAGTGGAACGTCGAGGAGAACCGCATCTGGCTTGGCCCGGAGATTTTGGAACAGCTCCCCGAGGGCGTCGTCCCCGATGCACTGGTCATGGGGGTGGGGACCGGCGGCACCCTCGTCGGCGTCGGTCAGGCCTTCCGGGAGGCCAACCCGGACGTCAGGCTCTTCGCGATGGAGCCCTCGGAGTCCTCGACGATCCTGTGCGGCGAGGTTGGGGAGCACCTCATAGAGGGCATATCCGACGGCTTCGTACCGGGCATCTTCCAGCGCCACCAGAGGCTCGTAGACGAGACTCTGGCCGTGGACTCCGCAGAGGCCGTAGAGGAGATGCGCCGCCTCGCCAAACGCCACGGCCTCTTCGTCGGGCCGAGCAGCGGTGCCAACCTCATATCCGCCAGGAAGGTCAGGGAGAACCACCAGGAGATTGAGCACGTCGTCACCCTCTTCTGCGACGAGGGCGAGAAGTACATTCAGGATCACTTCGCCCCGAGGGACGGGGTCAGGCTCACCTCCGATAACTACAACTGAGATTTAGAGCTCGCCGGTGAGCGGGTGATGTATTCGGCTTCGCAAGCCACGCGCCGGTACTTGTGCTAACTTTACTGAGCCCGATGAGGGCCGTGGGAGAGAGTCGCGGGGGGTGGGGGAGTCCCCGCAGCGACCGCCGAAGGTGAAAGGGTTGCGAGAGCACCCCGAATCTCTCAGGCAGAAGGACCGCGGACCCGAGGGCGTCCTGGAGAGTTCGGTCAGCTCCGCTAGATCGACGCCGACGGGGTAACACTCTCAGGTTTGGGACAGGGCGGAAAAACAGACGCTCACCCGACAAGGGGGTACTGCCGCGTGGCGAGGTTTACACCGCACACCGAAGAAGACGTACGGGAGATGCTGGATGTTATCGGCGTCGAGACGCTCGACGACCTCTTCGCCGACGTCTCTCCGAAGTTCGAGGGGAAGTTGGGCCTTCCGCCGGCGCTCTCGGAGTACGAGGCGCTCAGGGATGTGGACCGTCTGTCGAAGGAGAACGACACCGGGCTACCGATCTTCCTCGGGGCCGGGGCCTACGACAGAATAGTGCCCTCCACGGTCGGCGCGATCATCTCGCGCGGCGAGTTCCTGACCTCGTACACGCCCTACCAGCCGGAGATCAGCCAGGGCACCCTCCAAACGATCTTCGAGTTCCAGTCCATCATCTCCGAGCTGACCGGCCTCGAAATCTCGAACGCCTCCGTCTACGATGGCGCCAACGCCGTCGCGGAAGCCGCGCTGATGACCGCGCGGTTGACGAAAAAAGATCCCAAGGTCGCCGTCTCTAAGGGCCTGAACCCCCGCTACCGTCAGGTTATAGAGACTTACCGAGTCGAGGTCGTCGAGCTTCCGTTCGAGAACGGGACCACGGACTTCTCGGATGTGCCGGACGACGCTTCGGGAGTCTTCGTTCAGAGCCCTAACTTTTTTGGCGTTGTGGAAGATATAGCCGCCGCTTCGGAGGCGGCCCACGGCGTCGGTGCGCTCTCGGTCGCCGTATGCGACCCGGTCTCGCTCGCCGTCCTCGAAGCACCCGGCAACCTCGGGGCCGACGTGGCTGTCGGCGAGGCCCAGCCACTCGGGATGCCGCTCCTTTTCGGCGGCCCCTACGCCGGCTACATGGCGACCAAGGAGAAATTTGTCCGCCAACTCCCTGGACGCATCTGCGGCGAGACCGTGGACCAGGACGGCAAGCTCGCCTACGTCCTGACCCTGCGCGGACGCGAGCAGGACATACGCCGCGCCAAGGCGAACTCGAACATCTGCACCAACCAGGCGCTCACGGCGCTCGCCGCCACCGTCTACACGGCGCTCATGGGGCCGCAGGGGCTGCGCGAGGTGGCGGAGCTTTCCGTCTCGAAGGCGCATTATCTGGCCGAGAAGCTTCGGGCTTCGGGCTTCGGGCTTAGGCATCCGGAGGCGCCGTTCTTGTGGGAGTTTGTGGTGGAGTTGCCTGACGTAAAGAAGACCAACGAGGCTTTGCTCGATGCGGGCATGGTCGGTGGGTTGGACCTTGGGGACGGGGGCATGTTGATCGCGGTGACAGAGAAGAGGACGAAAGTAGAGCTCGACGCTTTCGTGGGGGTGGTTGCGGGTGCTAGATAACCTGATCCGGGACAAAGGCCGCGAGGGCCGCCGGGGCTACACCCTCCCGAAAAACGACGTGGGGGAGGCCGATCTCCGAAAGGTCCTCCCGAAGGAGGCGCTCCGCAAGGAGAAGCCGCGCCTGGCCGAGGTCGACGAGCCGACCGTGGTGCGTCACTATACCAACCTCTCTCGCCAGAACTGGGGCATAGACACAAACTTCTACCCCCTCGGCTCCTGTACGATGAAGCACAACCCCCGCGCCAACGAGGTCGCCGCCAACATGCCGGGCTTCGCCGGCCTCCACCCGCTCCAGCCGGAGACGCAGGCGCAAGGGGCGCTAAAGGTCATGCACGAGCTGCAGGATTTCCTCTCCGAGGTCTCCGGTCTGCCGGCCGTCTCGTTGCAGCCGCTGGCGGGTGCGCAGGGCGAGTTGACGAGCATACTCATGGTCAAAAAGTTCTTCGAGGTCAACGGGGACTACGGGAGAACGACCGTTCTGGTTCCCTCGACGGCGCACGGGACCAACCCGGCTACCGCTTCGATGGCGGATTTTAAGGCAAGGGAGATCGGGCTCGACGAGCACGGGTGCGTGGACGTCGATGAGCTGCGGGAGCTTGTGGACGAGACGACCGCGGCCTTGATGATCACGAACCCGAATACGTGCGGCGTCTACGAGCGGAATATCAAGGAGATAGCCGAGGTCCTCCACGAGGCCGGCGCCTTCCTGTACATGGACGGCGCGAACATGAACGCCAACCTCGGCCGCATGCGCCCCGCCGAGGCCGGCGTGGACGTGATGCACTTCAACCTTCACAAAACCTTCTCCACCCCCCACGGCGGCGGCGGCCCCGGATGCGGCGCCATCGCCTGCTCCGAAAGTCTCGCCTCCTTCCGCCCCGACCCGACGATCGAGAAGCGGGGGGAGAACTACAGCTTTGTCCGGCCCGACAACAGCATAGGGCGGGTGGCGGGGTTCCACGGCAACTTCGGCCAGATGCTCCGGGCATGGAACTACATCAAGATGCATGGCCCGGACCTCCGGAACGTGACGGACATGGCCGTGCTGAACGCCAATTATGTCAGGGCTCGGCTCGGGGGGACCTACCGCGTCCCCTACGACGAGCTCTGCAAGCACGAGGTAGTCGTGCAGCCACCGAAAGGCATGAAGGCGCTGGACATCGCCAAGGGCCTCATCGACCACGGCTACCACCCGCCCACCATCTACTTCCCCCTCGTCGTCAAAGAGGCCATGCTCATAGAGCCCACCGAGACGGAGTCCAAGGAGACCCTAGACGACTTCGTCGGCGCCCTCCTGGAGCTCGCCGAGAGCCGGACCGAGGAGCTCGAAGAGGCCCCGAAGGGAGCCCCGACTCGCCGCCTCAACGAGGCCCGCGCCGCCCGCCAGCTCAAGGCCCGGTGGTAAGGATGGCCGAAGGGACCCTGCGCCGCACCCCCCTCTACGACGAACACCGGGCAGCCGGCGCCCGCCTCGTCCCCTTCGCGGGCTGGCAGATGCCCGTCCAGTACGAGCGCGTAAAGGCCGAACACGAGGCGGTCCGCACCGGCGCGGGCCTCTTTGACGTTTCGCACATGGGCGAGGTCGTCTTCCGCGGCCCGGACGCCGAGAAGGCGGTCCAGAGGCTCGTCACCCGGGACGTTGGGCGCTTGGAGACCGGACAGGCCGGGTACGCGGCCGTCTGCCACGAGTCGGGCGGCACGGTGGACGACGTGCTCGTTTACAAGAACCCGGACGACTTCCTCGTCGTGATCAACGCGGCGAATCGCGAGAAGGACGTCGCGCACTTTCGCGGGCACACCGGGGACCTCGACGTGGAGGTCGCCGACGAGTCCGACGACTGGGCGCTGCTCGCGTTGCAGGGGCCGCGGGCCGCGGACATCCTGCAAAACTTTACCCAGACGGACCTCTCCGGCCTCCGGTACTACCGGTACGCGGTGGGGGAGGTGGACGGCTTCTACACGGTGATCTCGCGCACTGGCTACACCGGCGAGGACGGCTTCGAGCTCTACGTCCGCCCCGACGGCGCGGCCCCCCTGTGGCGCCGGTTTGTGGGAGCCGGCGCCGTGCCGGCCGGCCTTGGGGCACGCGACACTTTACGCCTGGAGGCCGGGATGTGCCTCTACGGCAACGAGCTCGACGAGGAGACGACGCCGCTCGAAGCCGGGATCGAGTTTGCCGTCCACCTGGACAAAGGGGAGCCGTTCGTCGGGCAGGAGGCGCTGAGGCGCGAGAAGGAGGAGGGGCTCCGCAAGAGACTCGTCGGCTTCAGGGTCGAGGGCCGCGGCATCGCGCGCCAGGGCCACCCGGTGGCGGTTGGCGGGGAGGCCTTAGGGACCGTCACGAGCGGCACGCTCTCCCCGACGCTGGGCGAGGCCATAGGTCTTGCGCTCGTGGCGCCGGGAGTGGAAGATTCCTTCGACGTTGTGATACGCGACCGGCCCGTGCCCGCACGGGCGGCGCCGCTGCCGTTCTACAAACGCGAAAAAAGGTAGGGAGGGTACCTAATGGCCGTACCGGAAGACCTTCAGTACACCAAGAGCCACGAGTGGGTCCGCGTCGAGGGCGGCGTGGCGACCGTGGGTATCACCGAGCACGCCCAGGACGAGCTTGGGGACGTCGTCTTCGTCGAGCTGCCGGAGCAGGGCGCGACCCTTGCGGCCGGCGACCCCTTCGGCGCCGTAGAGAGCGTCAAGGCCGTCTCCGACCTGTACGCCCCCGTCGGCGGCGAGGTCGTCGAGGTCAACGGGGCGCTCGAGGAGAACCCCGAGAAGATCAACGAAGATCCTTACGGGGAGGGATGGATCCTGAGGCTCCAAATCTCCGACGAGGGGGACCTCCTCTCCGGCGCAGACTACGAGAAGCTGCTCCAAGAAGAGTCCTAGCCCGAAACCCATCGCCTGCGGGGACCGCATTTGGGGCCAACCGGGCCCCGAGCGTGACAACGAACCCCACGCGACAGCCTCCGTGTGAACTAGGACACCGAACGCCCGCCCCCCGGCGCCGCAGATTCGATCCCCAAGACCCTGCCCCCATTACAGGAAAAACGCATACATAAAGTAACCCGCCGCTAATCGGCTATATGCAATCCGCAGATATTTGCGGAAAGTTTCTAAATTCTCTGTTCCAAGCCCTTTACAAAGTGTGACGAGCCGGTTAATATCCTGTCAGTCGGTTGGTGCGAAACTAAACCGGCACAATTAAAGAGCCCGGGGCGCTACTCCTCCTTTCCCTTTCCCCACCTATCACCCCTAGGTACGCCCCGGGCTCTTCCTCTTTTCCAGCACGCTTCACCCTTGCGGGCTCCGCTTGTCAGCACGTTCCAGCCTTCGGCTTCCACTTGTCAGCACACTCAGCCCTTACGGGCTTCGCTTGTCAGCAACGCTTCGGCCTGCGGCCTCCGCTTTCAGCTTTTTTGGTTGCGGCCTCGCTCCGCAGCGTAAGAGGAGCCGCTTCCCGCGGCGGCAGGGTTGTACGCTCGCGGCGACGTCCCGAGTCGACTTCCTGACAAGGCGCCAGCCTGAGCGTGCTGACTAGCTCAGGGTCTGGACGCGGCGCGCGTTCGGGCCCCGGTCGTTACGACCAACCTCGTACTCGACCTCCCCGTTGGGAGAGAGGTCCGAAGGGTCGCCCTGCACCTCGGAATGGTGGACGAAGAGGTCATCGCCCGTGGGACGTACCAGGAAACCGTACCCCTTCTCCGCGTCGAACCACTTGACGCGCCCCCGCTCGCGCGATGTCCCCTCTTCGGGCGGCGTCTGTTCGGAGCTACCGTCCTGAGCCACTACGAACGGCGCGAAGTCGGCCGCGCCGTCTGTGGACCCGGCCTCTCCCCCGTCCGCCTCGAGCACTATCGAGTCTTCGGCCACCTTCACGACCACGGCTTCCACCCTTGCCCAGTGCTCCCTCCAGATCGGGTCCTCGGCTATGGAAGGGTCGAGCCAGAGGCCCCAGCCGTCGCGTTCGCCGTGGTCGAGAACGCCCTCGAAGACGCTCTCCGGCTCGTGGGGCCCGCGCTCGCGACGGTAGATGTCGTTGCGCGATCGGAACGACTGTACCGAGGAGGCGCTGGTGCCGAGGGCGTCGGCGATCCAATCGTCGGTCTTGCCCGTCTCGACCCACTCCCTGATCCGGTCCATGTGGGGCTTCAACGCTATGCGCTTTCTGGAGTCTGCCATGCTACCGCCTGCTCCTTCTTCGAACCCGTTCTGATAGATGCTGCGCCGAGCGATTGATAGACGAGTTATTGTTGATGCTTCCTCCTGTAGTCTATCATCTCCTCCGGGATCGCGGGCGACCTTGCACCCCGCAGCCTCTTCGGAATCGCCAAAGGCGTACGGGCCTACCATGGGCCCGGATTCGTTCTGATGCCGCGGTCCGCGGAAGGCCAACCCTCGGCGGCGTGCCTTAACCCTTCTCTTCCCCGCCTGCGGTGCCTGGCGTGTCCTCCCGTCAGCCCTCGGGCGGGGAGGCTTGCGTTTTCTCACCCCTCCTCCACGCCGGAAGCATCCCTGGCCTGCGGGTCCTGAACCCTGGAAGGCTCGTCTCCCTTGCCGGTGTCCTTGCGGGCCGTGCGGCGGGCCGCCCTTTTCCCGGGGCTGGGCTTCTGCTCCTCTTACTCGTCCGCAGCCCCACCCGCCACGGCGTCTCCCTCGGAAGAGACGTTCTGTTCGCCGGTCTCCTCGACCGTGTTCCCGGGCTCGCTTCGTGGTTCGGGGAAGTCGGAGAAGCCCTCCCTGCCGAGGTCCTCGAGCATCTCCCCAACGATGGGGGCGGGAAGCTCGAGATGCAGGGCGAGGCTCTCCGCGGTGGCGAGGGTCTCGTAAGCGTCTCCCCCGTATCCCAGGGCGCCGAGCGCCTTCGCAACGTTCTCGGTGGGCACGAGGGTGTTGCCCCCGGCCGCCGCGCGCAGGTACTGGAAGAGCATAAGATCCAGGCCGCCCACCACGCCGACCACGGGCTCCGTCTCGTGGATGCGACGCCTGACGAAGAGGCGTGTGTCGTAACCGTCGGCCCAGCGCCTCAAGACCTCGGGCTCGTCCACGTAGTTGTACTGGGCCACCCTGTGCTGGAACTGCCCGAGCAACCTGCCCGTCAGGACGCGTAGGTTCTCGTCGCCGAAGAACCATTCGTCGCCCTCCACGTTCATGATGCCGCTCGCGCGAGGGATGGTCAGCGGCTCCTCTTCATCCTCGAACGTCTCGCGGAACTCGCGCACGAGGCCGCGGACGTCGTCCTCGCTACGTCCGCTCCTCATCAGGGCGGTTTCGTAGACCACGAGCGCGGGCTCCGCGCGCTCCCCGGAACGCTCGTCGAAGTAGCGCGCGGCCCTCTCCAGCCGAGCGTCGTAGTCTTCTAGGTTCCTGATCCTCCAGGCCGCCTCACCGACCTTGTCCGCCATCTCGACCATGATCCCTCCTCGGTGTTATTAAGAATAGTTTCCCGCAATATAGCATGTCAGCACGCTGCGCCCTTCGGGCTTCGCCTGTCAGCACGCTGCAGCCTTCGGCTTCCGCTTGTCAGCACGCTCGGGCTGACGCCCTCGCTCGTCAGCAACGCTTCGGCCTGCGGCCTTGCTTTCAGCTTTCTTGGTTTTTGGCCACCAGGTTAGGGTTGCTTCAGTCCGTAGACGCCCGGCGCGGTCTGGGCGAATGGCGTGCTTGGATTGTCGCGCACGTCTACGGATAGTCTGGCCCTCATCGTGTTCTGGGGCGTTCGGCCCGCGCTCTTCAGGTACCCGGACTGCAGCGCGATCTCGGTTATGTCCGTGTAGTGAAGGGGATGGCCCACCTCCTCGAGGACCTCCCGCGCGGCTGCCTTGAAGTCCACCCGTCCCCAGCCTTCAGGCGACCTCGGGGGAGACCTCGGGGTAGGCCCCGACCAGGCCGACGTAGGGGCAGTGCTCCTCCAGCGAGGCCAGGGCATGTCTTACGCCCTCCTCTTCGGGGTGGCCCCGAAAGTCGGCGAAGAACACGTAGGTCCAGGCCCGCTTGCGGCTCGGGCGGCTTTCGATTCGCGTGAGGTTGATCCCCTCCTCGGCGAAAGACGAGAGGGCGTCCTTGAGGACGCCAGGCCTGTCCTTGACCGAGAATACGACGCTCGTCTTATCCTTGCCGGTCCTGGCCGCCCACTCGCGCCCGAGCACGATGAAGCGCGTCGTGTTGGCGCGCGCGTCCTGGATGTTGCGCGCCAGGACCGTCAGACCGTGGGCGCCCGCGGCCAGCACGCTCCCCACGGCGGCCACGCCTGGTTCGGTGGCCGCCCGTCGGGCCGCCTCCGCGGTGGAATCCACCTCCTCCAGGCTCGCTCTTGGGAGCTCGCGTCTCAGCCAGCTCCCGGCCTGGGCCAGCGCCATCGGATGCGAGCACACCAGCTCGATCCCCTCGGTAGACGGTTCCGAGGAGATCAAATTCTGGGAGACGGGCAGGTAGACCTCGCCGCAGATCTTCAAGGGACTATTCATGAGCTCATCCAGGGTGTGGGTCACGGCCCCCTCCATCGAGTTCTCGACGGGCACGACGCCGTGCTCGACCTCTCCGCGCTCGACCCTGGCGAAGACCTCGGCG
>CADCUZ010000049.1 GCA_902806015.1 uncultured Rubrobacteraceae bacterium | reverse complement strand
TGAGGGTCGCGGGTTCGAATCCCGTCTTCCGCTCTGGCCGCGGGCCGACTGGCGGCATGGCCGAGTGGTTAGGCAAGGGTCTGCAAAACCCTGCACCCCGGTTCGACTCCGGGTGCCGCCTCTCGGATTGGCAGGGCCCGCCCAGGAAACACGGGCGATTAGCTCAGGGGGAGAGCGCCTTCCTGACACGGAGGAGGTCAGTGGTTCGAATCCACTATCGCCCACCACGCCGCGCCGGGCTTGCCGGTGCGCGAACCGCACGGCCCTAATCCCGGGTTTCTCCAGAGGCCCCTTCCGAAGAAAGGTTCGCACATGCCCTCCGTTAGTCTTCCAGACGGCAAGCAGCTAGAGGTAGAACCCAGTGCCAGGGCCCGCGACGTGGTCCAGAGCATCGGCCCGCGCCTGGCCCGCGACGCCGTCGCCGCGAAGCTAGACGGCGAGGTGGTAGGCCTGGACTCCCCGGTGGACGGCGGCGGCTCCTTCGAGGTGCTTACTAAGGACTCGCCGGATGGCCTCGAGGTGCTGCGGCACTCGACGGCCCATGTCATGGCCCAGGCGATTCTCGAGCTCTTCCCTGGCAGCAAGCTGACCCTCGGTCCGCCCATTGAGAACGGCTACTACTACGACATCGAAGTCGAGGGGCGTATCACCGACGAGGACCTGCCGCGCATCGAGGATCGGATGCGCGAGATCGTCGTCCGCGACCTGTCCATCGTTCGGGAGGAAGTCACCAAAGGGGAGGCCGAGGGTCTCTACGGGGACAACCCTTACAAGTTGGAGATCCTCGCTGACCTCGAAGACGGAGACATAACCGTCTACCGCCAGGGGGACTTCTTCGACCTTTGCCGCGGTCCGCACGTCCCCAGCACGGGCAGGCTCGGGGCCTTTAAGCTGCAGAACATCGCCGGTGCCTACTGGAGGGGGGACGAGAAAAACCCGATGCTCACCCGAGTCTATGGCACCGCCTGGCCTACGGAGAAGGAGCTCAAGGCTTACCTCAGGCGTCTTGAGGAGGCCAGGGCGAGGGACCACCGCAAAATCGGCAAGGACCTCGACCTCTTTAGCTTCTCGCCGGACATCGGCGGAGGCATCCCCATCTTCCTTCCCAAGGGGGAGATGCTGCGGCATTTGATGGAGGGCTACGTGCGCGAGGTGCAGACACGCCACGGCTACGACCACGTCTGGACCGGTCACCTCGTGAACGAGTCGCTCTACGAGAAGAGCGGCCACCTGGAGCACTACGTGGACTCCATGTTCCCGCCGATGATCGAGGGCGAGACGCGCTACCGGCTCAAGCCGATGAACTGCCCGAGCCACATGACGCTCTTCAACCTAAGGGCCCACTCGTACAGGGACCTGCCGCTGCGCTACGCGGAGTTTGCGACGCTCTACCGCTACGAGAAGAGCGGCGAGCTCAACGGCCTCACCCGGGTTCGGAGCCTCACCCAGGACGACGCCCACGTCTTCTGCACGGAGGACCAGGTACAGGAAGAGTTCGCCCGGGCGCTCGAGATAGTGCGCGAGGTCCTGGATACCTACGGTTTCAACGAGTACCGCGTACAGCTCTCCATGCGCGATCCGGACGACAGCAAGTACATAGCCGACGAGCAGAAGTGGGCGAGGGCCGAGGGGGAGCTCCGGGAGGCGCTGGACGCGGCCGGCATCGACTACGATGAGGAGGCCGGGGAGGCCGCCTTCTACGGTCCCAAGGCGGACTTTATGGCTAAAGACGTGCTGGGCCGGGAGTGGCAGCTCTCCACGATCCAGGTTGACTTCCTACAGCCGCTGCGTCTCGGGTGCGAGTACGTCGGGGAGGACGGCCAGGAGCACACCCCCGTGCTTTTGCACAGGGCCGTTACCGGCTCGACCGAGCGGTTCCTGGGCGTCCTCATAGAGCACTACGCGGGCGCATTCCCCGTGTGGCTCTCGCCTGTGCAGGCGGTCGTCATCCCCGTCGCCGACCGGCACAACGAGTACGCCCGCAAGGTAGAGGGGCAGCTGGCAAAGGCGGGCCTGCGAGTCAAGGTGGACGATGCGCAAAACAGCATGCAGAAAAAGATCCGCGAAAACGCCCGTCAGAAGGTACCATACCTCCTCATCGTGGGCGACAACGAGGCCGGGGCCGAGACTGTGAACGTGCGCCGCCGGGGCGAAAAGCAACAAGAAGAGCTTTCGGTAGAAGATTTCGTGGGGTCGGTTCTCGAGCAGGTTAGTTCGCGAGAATAGTTCCATATAGACAGGGCGGCGGGTCGGGGGTATAATCGGCGGGGCAGTTGGGGTCCGCAATCCTTGCGTTAGACTGTCTTGCCTTACAACGGCAGATCAAGGCGAGGAACATACAAACGGCTCCGAGAGAAAGATTTTGAGAGGAGTGGTGCACAGTAGCGACTGAAGAAGAGCCGCGAATAAACGGCCAGATCCGGGCGCGCAGCGTCCGTCTGATCTCGGCCGACGGCGAGCAGCTAGGCATCAAGCACATAAAAGAAGCGATGGATTTCGTAGAGAGGGCCGACCTCGACCTCGTGGAGGTCGCGCCTAACGCGGACCCGCCGGTGGTCCGGATGATGGACTACGGAAAGTTCAAGTACCAGAAAGAGCAGGATCGCAAGGCCGCCCGCAAAAAGCAGGTCAACGTCAACGTGCGGGAGATCAAGCTCAGGCCCAAGATTGGGAACAACGACTTTAACACCAAGCGCGGACACGTCGAGCGCTTCCTTCGCGGCGGGGACAAGGTCAAGGTTACCATCATGTTCCGGGGCCGCGAGGTGCAGCATCCGGCGCTGGGCGAAAAGCTTCTCCGGCGCCTGGCGGAGGACCTCGAAGAGCTCGGGCGCATAGAGAGCCAGCCGAACCTGGACGGCCGGAACATGATCATGGTCATGGCCCCAAAGAAGGTCGTCAAGGAAGAGGCGGGCGCCGAGGAGCCCCAACCGGAGCCGGAGCAGCGCTCGGGCAGCCGGCGCGAGAGGGCGGCTCGCAGCTAAAGCACCAGTTTGATACACTCTCGCAGCTCCACAGAGGCGAAACGGCTTCGACTCCCGTGCCGCGAGCCTCCTGCAGATAGACGGCCAGACGAAACGCGGAGGAAAAATGCCGAAAATGAAGACCCACAAGGGCGCCGCCGGGCGCTTCGAGATGCGCAAGAAGGGCCGCATCAAGCGCCGCCGGGCGGGCCACAACCACATCCTCGAGAAGAAGGGCCAGAAGCGCAAGCGACGGCTCAACACCGAGACCGTCATCCACGCCTCCGACGAGAAGAAGCTCAAGCGTCTGCTGGCGGTGAGGTAGATGGCCCGCACCGCACGCAGCGTCCACGCCCGCAAAAAGCGCCGGAAGGTACTCGAGCAGGCAAAGGGCTACCGCGGCACCAAGCACAGCTCGTACAAGCGGGCCAAAGAGCAGGTTTGGAAGAGCGGGGTCTACGCATACCAGGGGCGTAAGCAGCGCAAGCGGGACTTCCGGTCGCTCTGGATTCAGCGCATCAACGCTGGCGCGCGCGAGCACGGCATGTCGTACTCGCAGTTGATCCACGGTCTGCGCGTGGCGGAGATCGACCTGGACCGTAAGATCCTCGCCGACCTCGCCGTCACCGAACCGGAGATTTTCGCCGGCATCGTCGCCCAGGCAGAGAACGCTCTCGGCGCCAACCCCGTCGAGTCCCGCGTCTCCGTCGAGCGTAAGCCGGAGGCGGCCGCGGAGAAGCCCGACACCGAGGCCGCGCCGGCGGTCGCGGAGGCCCCCGATACCAAGGAGCAGCCTGAAGTCGAGGCCACGGAGGCCGCGGAGCGCAGGGCCGAAGAGCTTGGTGTCGACCTCTCCGCCGTCGAGGGGACGGGCCAGGAGGGTCGTATCACCCTGGGGGACGTGGAGAAGGCCTCGAAGGACGGGGAAGACGGCTAACCCCTGGCACGAGATCTCGCCCAAAAGGGCGGCGAAACTGAACGCGAAAAAGCACCGTGAGGCCGAGGGTTTCTTCTTGGCCGAAGGAAAGACACTTATCCGAGAGTCCCCGGTGCCCCCGGTGCGGACCTTCGAATCCGAAGCGGAGGTGCGTCGCGTGTCGGCGCTAAAGGCCCCGGCCGGGCCGGTCGGGGTCTTCCCTTTTCTCGACGTTTCCGTTGAAGATCTGCTCTCCACCCGGGACCGCCTCATCCTTCTGCACGGCGTTCAGGATCCCGGAAACGTGGGCACCGTGATACGCAGCGCGCACGCCTTCGGCGCTGGGGTTGCGCTCTCCGGCGGCTGCGCCGATCTTTACAACCCGAAGACTGTTCGGGCCACGATGGGCTCCATCTTTCGCGCCCCGATCGCCCGAGAGCTCGACACCGTCGGCTTCCTGGCCCGGGCGGCGAGCTCGGGCTTCCGCACGGTCGCGGCGGTGCCGCAAGGGGGGGAGTTGCCGGGTTCCTTGCCTGGGGGGAGGTCTGTGACGGTCGTCGGGGCCGAGGGTTGGGGTCTTCCGCAGGGTGTCCTTGAAAGCTGCCGGGCGCGGGTCACCTTGCCGTCCCTGGCGGCGTCGCTCAACGTGGCGGTGGCGGCCTCGATTCTGCTCCACCACGCGTATGCGCGTGTGCTAGGATAGGCGCCCATAATGAAGGCTACCGACCGCATAGAAGAGCTAAAAAACGCTGCACTCCACGCCGTACAGGACGCCGACACCACCGCCGCCGTGGAAGACCTCCGGGTCCGCTACCTCGGCAGGTCAGCGGAGCTCACCGAGATCAAGAAGAGCATCGGCAAGCTTTCTCCGGAGGAGAGAAAAGGGGTCGGCCGGTCGGCGAACCTGGCCTCGCGTGAGATCGAAGGCGCGCTGGCCGCGAAGACCGAGACGCTCGCGGGGGCCGAGCTCGAGGCCCGGCTTCGGAGAGAGGCGGTGGACGTCACGCTGCCGGGAGTGCCTTTCCCGCGCGGGCACCTACACCCTTCGCAGAGGATCATCGACGAGGTCGTGGACTTTTTCGTGGGCCTCGGTTACGGCGTCGCGGAGGGGCCGGAGGCCGAAACCGACTACTACAACTTCACCGCATTGGGCATTCCGCCCGGCCACCCGGCGCGCACCATGCAGGACACGTTCTTCCTGGACGAGGGCCTCGTGCTCAGGACGCACACATCGCCGGTGCAGGTCAGGACGATGCTCTCGCAGGAGCCGCCCGTCTACGTGGTCTGCCCCGGTCGGACCTACCGGCGCGACTCCGACCCGACCCACACGCCGATGTTCCACCAGATCGAGGGCCTTGCGGTGGACCGCGGGCTTACGCTGGGGCACCTGAAGGGCACGTTGGCGGCGATGGCGCGCCACGTCTTCGGCGAAGACGCCGCGGTCAGGCTCAGGCCGAGCTATTTCCAGTTCACCGAGCCGAGCGTCGAGCTCGATGTCAGCTGCTTCCGGTGCGGCGGCAGCGACCCGCACTGCAAGGTCTGCAAGGGTGCGGGCTGGCTTGAGATGCTCGGCGCCGGGATGGTGGACCCGGGTGTTCTCGAGGAGGCCGGCTACGATCCCGAGGAGTACACCGGCTTCGCCTTCGGGATGGGCCCGGACCGCATGGCGATGGCGAAATATGGCATCCCGGACCTGCGCCTCTTCTTCGAGGGCGACCTCCGCTTTCTGCGTCAGTTTTAGTTTCTAGAAGGGAAAATTCTTGCGCGTTCCGTTGAGCTGGCTCCGCGACTACCTGGACTTCGACCTAGGCGTGGAAAGACTTGTTGAACTCTTTACCCTCCACAGTCAGGAGATCGACGGCGTCCATCGATTGGGGGTGACCGACGGCGAGGTCGTCGTCGGAGAGGTCGCCGAGTTCGGGCCGCACCCCAACGCCGACCGGCTCTCCGTTGCGAAGGTGGACATCGGCGGCAGGGAGGTCCAGATCGTGGCGGGTGCGCCCAACCCCTACCCCGGCGCTCGAGTCCCGGTCGTCCTTCCCGGCAGCGTCATGGCCGACGGCACGAAGCTCAAGAAGTCGAAGCTCCGGGGACTGGAGTCCTACGGCATGATGATGAGTGAGCGTGAGCTCGGCATCTCCGCAGACCACGGGGGCATCCTCTTGCTCGACACCTCCCACGAGGTCGGGCGCCCCGTCGCGGGCTACTTCCCGGTGGGGGAGACTGTCATAGACATCGACGTCACGCCCAACCGCCCCGATCTGTGGGGCATGATCGGAATCGCCCGCGAACTGGCCGCCATCCTTCGAACGGATTTCCGCATCCCCGAGCCGACCTTCGAGACCGGTGGCGCGCCTACTTCGCCATTCGGCCTCAGGATGGAGGCCGGTGATTTGTGCCACCGGTACGATCTGCGTCGCGTCTCGAACCTGGCGCAGGGGCGTGAGGCCCCGCTCTGGATGCGCCGCCGCATCCACGCCGCCGGGATGCGGCCCATAAACTCCGTCGTGGACGCGACCAACTACGTGATGCTGGAGACCGGTCAGCCGATCCACGCCTTCGACGCGGAGAAGGTGCGGCAAGGCATCGTTGTACGCAGGGGGCGGGCAGGCGAGAAGATCACGCTCCTTGACGGCTCGACGCGTTCTTTGGACGATGAGATGCTCGTTATTGCGGACGAGGAGCGCGGGCTCGTGATCGCCGGCGTTATGGGTGCCGAAGATGCCGAGGTGGGCCCCGAGACCAACGATGCCCTGATCGAAGTCGCCACTTTTTCCGGGCAGAGCATCCTACGTACCTCCCAGCGGCTCGGCCTCCGCACCGACGCCTCCGGCCGCTTCGAGCGCGGCCTCGACCCGAACATGGTGGGCTACGCGATGGAGCGGGTCGTCGCCCTGCTGACCGAGACGGCGGGAGGCAGGGTCGCCGAAGACGCCCTCAGCCACTACCCGGAGCCCGCGCGACCCTGGTGCGTCCCGCTTCGGCTCTCCCGGGCGGAACTCCTGCTGGGCATGCCGGTAGCGGCCGACGATGCTACCCGGCGGCTCGCGTCGCTCGGGTGCGAGGTCGAAGCGGAAGGGGAGAGCCTCTCCGCCACCGTGCCGACGTTCCGCCGGGACTTGCGCCGCGAGGCCGACCTGATCGAGGAGGTCGGGCGCCTCATCGGGTTGGACAAGATCCCGGAGTCCCTGCCCGGTGCCCGCCAACCTGGCGGCCTCACCGAAGGGCAACGCAACACGCGCCTCGTACGCCGCGTCCTGGCCGACCTCGGACTCTCGGAGGCCATCACCTACCCGTTCGGCCCCGAGCGCTGGACACGCGACCTGCGGGTGAACGGCGACGACCACGTTGTGGGGGTCGTTCGGGTGGAGAACCCGCTCAGCGCGGAGGGGAGGGACCTGCGGTCCACGGTCTTGCCCGGGCTTTTGGACGCGGCGGCCCGTAACAGGACGTTCGGCGCCCGCGGTGGGGGCCTCTTCGAGGTTGGGCGCGTCTTCGCGCCGGAGCCACCGCCGAAGGGTCTGCGCGAGGCGGCCCTCCGGTTCCGTATGACCGGCCAGGTGGGAGCCCTGGGACCCGACGCGGAACCCAATAAGGCCTCCCTTTTGGGCGTTCGGGAGGAAACGCGAGTGGGGGTTGTTCTCGCCGGAACCGTGCGACCGGAGGAGTGGAACGTGCCGGAGCTCCGCGCGAGCTTCTTCGCGGCGAAGGGCATGGTCGAGCGTCTCCTGCCCGGCGCGATTCTCGAGCCCGGGGCCGCCCCTTCGTTTCTGCACCCTGGCCGCTCCGCCGCCGTGTGCGTGGGGGAGGTGGAGGCCGGCTGGGTCGGGGAGTTGCACCCGAAGGTCGCTGAGAGGTTCGGGCTCGACGGTTGGCCGGTGGCGGCCTTCGAGCTAGACTCCGGGCTCTGCCGTCCGGACCCGGAGCCGCACTTCCAACCCTTCGCGAACGTGACCGCCGTCCCGCGCGACCTCGCGGTCGTGGTGGACGTGGGCGTGCCGGTCGGCGGAATGCTCTCAGCCATAGAAGATTCGCGAAGCGAGGCGCTCGCGGAGGGTAGGGTCTTCGACGTCTACGTGGGCAGCCCGGTGCCCGAAGGGTACAAGAGCGTAGCGTTCGGCTTCCTCTTCCGGGGCGAGCAGACGCTCACGGACGAGGAGGTCGACGCGGAGATGGAACGCATCACGACGCGGCTCCGGGACGAGTTCGGTGCGCGGATCAGGACCTAGGAGAGGACGACCGCCACTCGTCGCGCAGTACGCTCATAAGGATGGCGTCATAGAAGCCGTCCGGGCGTTTTACCGCGCTGCGGAGGCGCCCCTCGTGCTCAAAGCCGAGCCGCTCGTAGGTAGAGATGGCGGTGTCGTTGAACTCGAAGACGCTCAGGCCGACGCGGTTCAGGTCGAGGTCCTCGAAGGCGTAGCGCACGATCCTCCCTATCGCCTCAGCCCCTAAGCCGTGGTTACGGTCGTCGGGGTGGCCCACGATCACGGAGAGCTCGGCCGAGGCGTTCGCTTCGCTGAGGTTCATCAGGCTGATCACCCCGACTGGCTCCACCTCGCCGCTGACGTGGATGGCGAAGGAGTCGTCCGTGGCGGAGAGATCCCGCTCCTCGAAGAGGCGCTTGACGGCGGACCGGCCGAGGGGCGCCGCCGCCCAACTCGTGAGGTGCCAGACCTCTGGGTCCCCGTACCACTCGGCGTAGAGCCCGTAGTTGCCGGGCTCGTGACGCCGGAGTTGTACGCGCTCGCCGTATAGCATTTTGGCCTTGCTTCCCAGTTGCACCGGGTGAATATACCTCGTTTGTCTTGTTGGCGCTATGTTAGAATCCGCCGATTATGAAGGCGATACCGGACCGCATCGTGACCTTGGGTTTCGGCAAGCACGTGCGTGCCGACAGGATCGTGGCGCTCGTGCCCATAGAGGAGGACCGGGGTCCCGGCCGGCGCACCCTGGTCTACGTGGAGGGGTTGCCGGACCCGCTCGTCGCGGGCCGCACCGAGGCGACCATCCTGCGCGACATGGTTGGCGTCGAGAGCGGGGCCAGCGAGCTCTTGCGCGAGCTGCAGGTCCAGATCGGGCAGGTAAGGCCGCTGCTGAAGTCCTCGATCCGCTCGGAGGCCGGCCTCGACCTCGACGAGCTTTCGCGCCGCATCACCGACCTCACAGGAGAGCAGGGCTCCCCACGGATGTTCTAGGGTCCTCCTTCTACGACCGGGATCCCCGGCAGGTCGCCGTGGACCTTCTCGGGTGTCTCCTTGTTCACGAAACCCCCCAAGGTTTGGCCTCCGGCGTCGTGGTGGAGACGGAGGCCTACAGGCCGGAGGACCCGGCCTGTCACGCGTACAAGGGACCGACTATGCGCAATCGCAACATCTTCGGCGGACCCGGTATCGCCTACGTCTACGTCTCCTACGGCATCCACCACCTGCTCAACGCAGTCTGCGAAGGGGACGGGGTTGGGAGCGCCGTCCTGATCCGGGCCCTCCGGCCCGTAAGTGGCACGGAGCTCATGCAGGAGAGGCGCGGGCGGGCGAGGGACCTCTGCAACGGTCCGGGGCGCCTGACCCAGGCACTCGGCATTCTTCTCAAGCACAACGGCCAGGACCTCACCCACGGTTCTCTTACCCTGACCCTCGGTGAGGAACCCGAACAGATCGTCGCCACGACGCGCATCGGCATCTCCCGGGGCACGGATCTCCCGTGGCGCTACCTCGTCCTCGGTGAAAAAGACGTCTCCGCGCCGCCCAAGACTATCGAGGGGAGGGGCTTGCGGCGCCGCCGCTCGAAGGCGTAACGCCCGACGGTTCGACGCTCGACGGCGCTGCGCTGGCCGGCACGCTCGAAGCCGGCGGCGCCGCGCCCGGCTCCTCCGGCGGCGGGCTCGCGGTCGTACCGAGACCGGCCGGCATAGTCTCCTGCGGCGGGACCACTACCGGCTCCTCTGCCGCTTCGTCGGAGAAGCCTTCGGTCGGGGCTGTGGTCCCGACCGGCTCACGCGGTGGCTTGAGACACCCTCGAAGTTCTCGACCGGCTCGCCGGCCACGACGTACTGCATGTAGGTCTTCCAGATCTCGGCTGGCGTGATACCCCCGGAGAGGCCATTGAGCTTGCGGGCGTAGTCCAGGGTGGCGCCTTCCTCACAGTCGCCCATCCATATCCCGGTGAGCCTCTGCGGCTCGTACCCGACGAACCACGCGTCGAAGAAGGTCTCGCTCGTCCCGGTCTTCCCGGCCACCGGTCGCTCGCCCAAAGTCGCGTCCTTGGCGACGCCCTCCCTGACGTCGCCGATCATCGGCCCAGTCGCATTGTGGGTTATCTCTGCGTCTATTCCCTGCTCGCCTCGCGCTCACGGCTCGTGCGGCGCCTCGTAGAGGATCTCGTCCTTGCCTACGGCGTTGCTCACTACCTTCGAGATGGTCGTCGGCACCACCTTGCGCCCCCCGTTCGCGATGGTCGCGTAGGCCGTCGTCATGTCTAGCGGGGAGACCTCCTGGGTCCCCAGCACGACCGAAGGGTGGGGGTACGCGCCGACGTCCGCGGTGATGCCGAGCCTCTTGGCGACGTCTATGACCGCCGCCGAGCCGTTCTCCAGGCCGCGGCCGTCGGGGTTCATCATCAGGCCCGTAATAAAGACCGTGTTGTCCGACCCCCAGAGGGCCTCTTCGAGGGTCATCTCACCGCACGACCTCCAGGTCCGGCACGGACTAGTTGTAGTATGTCTCGGACGCGACCTCGACCCCGTAGGCGTTGCCGCCAAACTACACGTTGTTCAGGTGGTCGGCGATGACCTGGTCCTTGTTTTCCTTGTAGATGGCCGTCGTGCGGTTCTGGCCGCCGAAAATCGTCCCGGTCAGACGCCGCGTGCCCTCCTCCACGCCCAGCGGGGCGGAGCATTTGGGGTGCCTTGGACTGCTTTACGCCCTGGATGATCCCGAGGTACCCGCCCGCCCCGAACGTTCGCCCTGCGACCACGAAACACGCAAACACGACTCCCACGGCCCGCAGGAACGTCGCCCAGAATCTTCAATCCCTGGACTACTGCTTTATGCGTTTGTCCGATACCCGGCCGGGCTTGACGGCGCCCTTGCCCTTTGGGGTCCTCGCGACCGTACCCCGACCTCGTTCCCGCCGTTGGGTGCGAGCCATCGGGCCGGTATAATACACTACCCTCCCACACGTTACATTCCCGTTGCGTAAAGGTTGCGAAGTTCTTATGACGGCTGATACCAGGCACGACGCCATCTACCGGAGCGCGGTTGACGTGATACCGCGCGAAGAGCTCGAAAAGCGGCTGGACTCCGGACGAGCGCTGCGGGTCAAGCTCGGGATAGACCCCACGGCGCCGGACATCCACCTGGGCTTCGTGGTGGTGCTTAAGAAGCTGCGCGCCTTTCAGGACCTCGGGCACACGGCGGTCCTCACGATAGGGGACTACACGGCACGGGTCGGCGACCCGTCGGGTAAGTCGAAGACGCGGCCGGTGCTCTCGCCGGAGAGGATCGAGGCGAACACCCGCACCTACCTCGAGCAGGCCTACCTGGTGCTCGACCGCAATAAGACGGAGGTCCGCCACAACTCCGAGTGGCTCGCGCCGCTGGCTTTAGCCGACCTGATCCAGCTTACCCGAGCCACCACCGTCGCCCGCATCCTGGAGCGTGACGACTTCTCCAAGCGGTTCGCCGCCGGTGACCCCATCACCCTCACCGAGCTTCTCTATCCGCTGATGCAGGCCTACGACTCCGTGGTCCTGGACACCGACGTGGAGCTCGGTGGCACCGACCAGCTCTACAACCTGCTCATGGGACGCCACATCATGGAGTACTACGGCAAGACGCCGCAATGCGTGCTCACGACCCCGCTACTAGTCGGTACCGACGGCGCGGTAAAGATGAGCAAGTCCCTCGGCAACTACATAGGCATCACGGACGGGCCCAAGGACATGTTCGGCAAGGTCATGAGCATCCCCGACGGTCCTATGCAGGACTACTTCTCGCTGGTACTAGACCGTCCCATGCCGGAAGGCGGGCCCGTCGAGCAGAAGCGGGAGCTGGCCCGCTCCCTTGTCCGTGCCTTTCACGGTGACGGCGAGGTGGCCGTCGCTGAGGAGACCTTCGACGCCGTGGTGCGCCGGGAGGTACCGAACGACGCGCCGGAGGTCGAGGTCGCGGAGGGGGCCAGCGTCTGGATCGTGGACCTCATCACCCGCGCCGGCTTCGCGAAGACAAACAGCGAGGCCCGTCGCTTCGTGCGCGGAGGGGCAGTCCGCCTCGGGGGGGAAGTGGTACAGGACGAGAAGCTGACCATGGACGCCTCCGACCTCGACGGCGCGACCCTGACGGTCGGCAAGCGGCGCTTCGCGCGGCTTACCGTCGTCGGTTAGGGGGCGATCAAACACATTTTTCTGCGACGGGGCCTTGACGCCCGATCCGGTGGCGCTATAATCCGCGTCGCCGATGGGTTCTGGGGTGCCGAAGGGTGCGGACGGGGCGTCGGTGGGTCATAGAGAACGGCGCTGAAAATCTGCCGAAAAGGGGTTTGACACTCCGGAGGCTGGTGCTATACTTCTCTGGCTGATGACGGGGAACGAATTGATAACCGAGAAGGGCAAAGTAGGGTAAGGCTCCCGACAGATTGGGAGCACTTGCCGGCCCACCGAAAGGTGGGCGTTACTGTCCCCGGAGGTTCGTTTCCGTTGGCTCCGCCGAGAGGCGAGGGGCTTGAGGCTTTGAAAACTGAATAGCAGCGAAAGATTGGGTAGATAGAAACCCGTCAAAACGCCGAGGTCGACTCTTCGCGGTCCGAGAGTGTAATGCTGGACTGACGAGCGGGTGGCGCCCGCGCCAACACGGCTATAGCTCCTTCGTGGAGCAGAAGCTAGTTCGGAGAGTTTGATCTTGGCTCAGGACGAACGCTGACGGTGTGCTTTAGGCATGCAAGTCGAACGAGAAAGCCCTTCGGGGTGAGTAAAGTGGCGAACGGGTGAGTAACACGTG
>CADCUZ010000048.1 GCA_902806015.1 uncultured Rubrobacteraceae bacterium | reverse complement strand
TGACGACGCGCGCCACGGGCACATTCGAGATCGATAGCTGGGACGAAGAGCATTACGACGAGCGGGAGGGGACGAGGCTGGCACGCGTCAGGGTCGCCAAGACCTTCAGGGGCGACGTCGACCAACTGGCCGTAGAGGAAGTTGTTGCCGCCTATGATGCCGTAGAGGGCGTCGTCCCCCGCGAGGCCCTGGAGCACGTCGTCCCCAGACGTGCCCCTGATCAAGTCGTCGCCCGCCGTGCCCGAGAGCCTGGCCGCCAGGGCCGTTCCCGAGAGGGCCACCAAGAGCATCGCCACCATTATCGTCGTCCTCTTCATGCCCTGCCCCTTTCGCCCCGGCCCCGGCCACCCCGGCTGCCTTGTGACTAGCACTATGCGGGAGCCTCGCGGCGATCCGGCGACAAAAAGGTAACCCTAGAGACAAGTTTGTGTAACGTTTAATACATGAACTGGTAGCGGTTCGGCGATGGCGTTCGGAGTGCAGCCAACCGGGATATGGCTTCTAGCCCGACAGGAAGTTCCGCACTTCTTCGTTAAAGGTCTCCGCCCGCTCGACGTGGGGGAGGAGGGCGGCGTCCCTGAAGAGGCGGGGCTCGGCGCGGGGGTTGTTGTGGACAAAGTTGTTCCCGTCCGAGACGGGGACGGTCCTCGCCTCCTGGCCCCAGCAGACGAGGCTCTTCTGCGGCACCCTGGGCCAGAGGTCCTGGATCCCGAGGTTCAGCTTCCCGGCCACGAAGGCCGCCGGGAAGTGCCTGGCCCCGGGTCCGTGCCCTGCCCGGTAGTAGTCCTCGATGACCCTTTCGGTGACGTACCCCGGGTCGTGGTAGGCCATCTTTTTCAGGTAGTAACGAATGCCGACGCGCGAGACGAGGGCGTGGTAGAGGACGTCGCCCAGGATCGGCGCCCGGAATAGGCCGTAGACGGCGTCCCCCAGGAGGCCGGAGGGGCGGTCGAGGGTGCCGTGGCCGGTCGGGCAGACGAGGACGAGCTTCTTGAAGAGCTTCGGGCTGCGCACGGCGGCGGGCACGACGAGGGCCGCGGTGAGCGAGCTCGCGACGAGGTGGGCGCCGCCCCCGATCTCCTCCCGCACGAAGTCCTCGACCTGGAGGGCCACGTCCTCCGGCGCGTAACGCCGCCTGGGCTTTTGCGAGAAACCGCAACCCAGCAGATCGAGCGCGTACACCCGGAAGCCCCTGGACAGCTCCCCGAAGTTCGCGCGGAACTCCAACGAGGACGCCCCCGCGTAGACGCCGTGGACGAGCAGCAGCGGCTCGCCCTCCCCGGCGACGGAGTACGCAAGCTTCCCACCGCCCCACCGGTAACGGCGCACCTCTCCGCCCAACCTCGCCGGCGGAGGGGCCCCCTCCAACCTCCTGTTGAGGGCCCAGAGCCCCCCCGCCGCACCCGCCGCCACGGCCGCCTTCAGCCTGACCATAAACCTCCCGTCTCCCGAAACCTTCGGCGGACCGGATCGTACCCGATCTCCACGTACCACGAAGAAATCCTTGACAGATCCGGCCCCGTGCATACCATTAAGGGGGTTAAATAAGCTGCTTAATAAAACGTGAACGGGCGGGATGCGGGTGGATCGGGAGAAGTTGGTAGACGAGATCGTGTTGTTGTTGCCGGTGTTGGGGCGCGAGTTGGCCCGTCCGGTGCCGCTGGAGATGGAGGCGTCGGTAAAGGCCGGGGCGCCGGAGCACGCGTTCCCGTCCCATGTGCACGTCTCGCCGGGGCACATACAGGTGCTCATAGCGCTCGCGAAGGGGCCGTGTTCGGTGGGCCATATCGCCCACACTTTAGGGGTATCGCGTCCGGCGGCTACGCAGCTCGTGGACAGGCTCGCCGAGCACGGCATGATCGAGCGCCGGCACGACCCGGAGGACCGGAGGGTGGTGTTGGTGGACTACGTGCCCGGGATGCACGAGGTGGCGCGCAGGATCATGGGCGTGCGGCGCACCCAACTGAACGCTGCCCTCGACACGATGACCGACACAGAGGCCGAGGCCTTCTACAAGGGTTTAAAGGAGATCACGGCGGCGCTCGGTCGGGTGCCGGGGGAGGATAACTAGTGCAGGCGATCGTCCGCTGGTGCCTGAAGAACAAGTCCGTCGTCTTCCTGGCGGCCGTGATCCTCATAGCGGCCGGCTCCTACGCGACGACGCGGCTCAATCAGGAGCTCTTGCCCGACATCGAGTTCCCGCTGGTCACCGTCTCGACGCCGGTGCCGGGGGCGGGGCCCGATGTGGTGGACGAGCAGGTCACGCAGCCGTTGCAGGGGGCCGTCGAGGGGATCGAGGGCATAGAGAGCGTCCAGGCGACGAGCTCGCCCGGGTTCTCGGTGCTCGTCATCGAGTTCGGGCTCGACGTGGACACCGAGCAGGCCGAAGACGAGATCAACGACGCTATAAACGGTGTCTCCCTTCCCGAGCAGGCCGTCCTCCCCGAGGTGGCCCGCCAATCCGCCTCGCAGTTCCCCGTTCTCAACATCTCGCTCTCGGCCAAAGACGGGGATCTCGCCCGCGTCACCGAGTACGCCGAGGACGAGGCAATACCGCTGATCGAGGACGTCGAGGGGGTGGCGAGCGCGGACCTCGTCGGGGGTTCGGAGCGCCAGTTGGAGGTGGACCTCAAGCCCGCCGAGCTTGAAGAGCGCGGGATACCGGCCGAGGCGATAATCGGCGCGATCTCCGGCTCGAACGTGAACGCGCCCGTGGGCGACGTGAGCGTGAACGGCCTCTCCACACCCGTCCGTACCACGAGCGAGCTGACCACGGTCGAGGAACTGCGCGATCTCCCCGTTGGCGTCGGGACCCCGGCGACCGGGGCTTCCACGGGGGCACTGACGGGAGCGCCTACCGGGGCTCCTGCGGGGGCGTCTGCTCCCCCTTCCGCCGCGTCGGCGCCGGCGAGCGCGGCGCCGACGGCTGCGGAGGCGCAGGAGCCGGTCTTGCTCTCTGACGTGGCGGAGGTCGGGGAGGCGAGCTCGGACATCTCGGGTATCTCCCGGACCAACGGCGAGCCAAGCCTCGGGCTCAACGTCGTCAAGGAGCCGGAGGCGAACTCCGTCGAGGTGGCGGAGGGCGTTACGCGGGCGCTGGAGCAGGTGCGCGAGGACCTCGGCGAGGACGACGAGGTGATCGTCGTCTTCAACTCGGCGGAGGACGTCGAGGAGTCGGTCAACGGGCTGGTGGAGAAGGCCCTAATCGGCGGTTTGCTGGCCGTCGGGATCATCTTCCTCTTCCTCCGCTCCCTGCGCGCCACGCTGGTCACGGCCGTCTCCCTCCCGACCTCCATCCTGGCGGCCCTGCTCTTCTCGTGGGCGGACAACCTGACGCTGAACATCGTCACGCTGGCGGGCCTCACGATAGCCGTTGGTCGCGTGGTGGACGACGCGATCGTGGTGCTGGAGAACTCCTACCGGTACGTGCAGGAGGGCTACGGACCGGAGGAGGCCGCCCTCAAAGGTACAACCGAAGTGGCGAGCGCCATCACCTCCTCTACGCTGACCACGACCGCCGTATTCCTGCCGCTGGGGCTCGTCGGCGGCATCGTGAGCAAGTTCTTCCTGCCGCTCTCGCTGACGGTGGCCTTCGCCCTGATCGCCTCCCTGATCGTCTCCATAACAATCATCCCGGTGCTCACCAGCGTCTTTATAAAGCGCCAGACGAAGTGGGGAGCGGCCAAGGAGACGCGGACGGACGGAAACGACCGCGAGGCAATCCAGGATGAGGGTTACGAGGACGACGAGTACCTGGCGAACGAGAGCCGCCGCTCGCGCCGGGCCCGGCGCGGTTCGGGCGTGCCGCGCCTGTTGGTCGTCTCGCTGCTGGTGCTGGTTGCGCTTTTTGTCGGGGCCGTGGTCGCGGTGGGAATTGGGCTGCTCGACGGGTTGCCCTTTGTGCCGGCGGGTGTCGTCGAGGGTTCGGGTGGCATCGCGGACGGCGTACGGAACACCGTCGGCGGGATAGACACGGGCTCGCCGGTCTTCCTGGTTGTTGCGGGGGCGGTGGCCTTACTCTTGATCCTTGGTCTGACGCTTCTCGCGGCGCGGGCGGCGAGGCGTTCTTCGGCCCGCCGCAGAGGAGAGTCGGACGGCCTGCTAGTGAACCTCTACGCGCCGCTGCTGCTGTGGAGCCTCAGGCACCGGCTGGCGGTCCTGGTTCTGGCGCTCCTGGCGTTCGTCGGCGGGCTTGTGGCCATACCGTTTCTCGCGGTTAGCTTCTTCCCACCGAGCGAGGAGCGGCTGCTGCAGGCCACCGTCGAGCTGCCGGCAGGGACCGCCATCGGCGAGACCAGTGAAAAGCTGCGGCCCTTTGAGGAATTCATGAACGGGGACCGCGGCGTCGAGAGCTACCAGCTCTCCATCGGCGGCGAAGACAATTTTAGCCCGGACTCGCCGCTTCGCGCCGAGAACCAGGCCCAGGCGTTCGTCGCGCTCGGGGAGAACGCCAACGTGCAGAAAACGCTTTCGCGGCTGGCCGAAGAGGGGCGCGACCGCTACGGCGAGGGCTTCCAGGTGCAGATCTTGCAACAGGGGCCGCCGACCGGTGGCATCGAGATCACCATAACCGGAGGCAACGAGGACGAGCTCAGGCGGGCCTCCGAGACCGTCGTGGACGAGGTAGACCGGAACGACAACGTGACCAACGTCCAGAGCGACCTCTCGGAGGTTAGCCCGGAGATAGAGGTGTTGGTCAACGCAGAAGACGCCGCGAAGGCCGGCCTCCCTCCGAGCGCCGTCTCGACCTCGCTTGGGACACTGCTCGGCGGCACCGGCTCCCAGGTGACGCTCGGCGACAAGCCCGTCGCCATCGGACTGCCAGAGAGCTCGGTCGACTCCATCGAGGAGGTACGCGGGCTTCCACTGAGTTCCGGTCAGACCGTGGGCGACGTGGCTGAGGTCAGGGAGGTTCAGGCACCCGCGGCCATCAGCCGCGACGACGGCGATCGGGCCGTGACCGTGACCGGCACCATCACGTCGGAGGACACGAGTTCCGTCTCGAACGAGGTGAACGCCGCGCTGCTCGGGCTGAATTTGCCTGATGGGGTGACCGCGAGCGTCGGGGGCGAGAGCGAAGACATCGAGGAGAGCTTCAGGAACCTGCTTCTTTCTATCGGGGTGGCGCTCGTGCTGGTGTACCTGATCCTGGTCGTCTTTTTCGGCTCCCTGATAACGCCGCTTATCATCCTGCTGGCCGTGCCGCTCACGACGGCCGGGGCTTTCGGGGCGTTGCTCCTAACGGGCACGGCGCTCTCCCTGCCGGCGCTCCTGGGCGTCCTGCTCCTGATCGGGATAGTCGTCTCCAACGCGATCCTGCTCGTGGATTTCGCCCAGAACGCCCGCGAGCACCACGATACCGTGGACGGCGCAATCTTCGAGGCCGGGCGCGCGAGGCTGCGCCCGATCCTCATGACCGCCCTTGCCACCATCTTCGCCCTCGTCCCGCTCGCCTTCGGCTTCGGCGGCGGGGGAAGCGCACTCATCTCCAGCAGCCTCGCCATACCCGTGATCGGGGGCCTCTTCACCTCGACGTTCCTGACCCTGCTCGTCGTCCCCGTCGGCTACTCGCTCGTCAGGGGCGGCCTGAGGCGGAAGAAGGGCTAGCGCTTGGAGTCGACCTCGTCGCGGCGGGGTCCGGGCGGCGGGTGGCGCTGCGGGACCTCAGGGGGCGGAAGGTCGTGCTTGTCTTCCATTTGCAGGGCACGGCCCCGACGGCGCGCGAGATCAATCGCGCCGCCCGCGTCCGCTTCCCCCACCCCGGAGAGGTCCTCGTCGCCGGCGTCAGAGACCTCTCCATCGTCCCGCCCGTCTACTGGATGACGGTCGTGCTGGTCCTCGGCAGCGCCGACGACCTGGCCGCGAGGGAGCTGCCCCCGGACGTGGACCCGGCGGACTACCTGGTCATCCTCCCGGACTGGGGCGGCCGGGTCAGCCGCGAGTACGGGGCCCGCAACACCGGCCGCGCCGCCGCCTTGGCCGTGTTGGACGAGGGCTCGAACTTCATCCTTTCCTACCAGGGGGAACGCCCCGTCGAAGCGGTGCTTGGGGCACTCGAAAATCCCCAGCGTGTTTTGTACGACAGTCCCGGGGCGACGGAAGCTACAGACTTGTCGAAGTAGCATCCGGCACAGGAGGCGGCCATGACCACCAGAGAAGGCAGGCATCGGACGCCGGACAGGCGGCAGCAGATCCTGATGCGCGAGGCCCTCAAGGACAGGTTCGAGAGCATCCCGGTCCACGTCCCGCGCAGCGAGGTAGAAGCCCTGGGCGCCGAGATCGGGCTGGAAGACCCCACCGAGGCAGCCCGTCTATTCGACCGCCTCAAAGGCGTCTCGTGGCGGGGCGACTACGTCCGCTCGGAGACGGGATGGACCGCCGCGTGGGTGAAGGAAATCAGTTAGAGGTTTCGGGCATCAGGGTTCAGGTCATCTAGCGGTCGCCCAGCCGAGAACCCCAATGTGGCGCGGTGCTAGACTTCCGGGCCCGACAACGGTTGCCGAACCGCCCTGAACTCCTCTCCCGCGGGCGCGTTTTGACCCTGCGCGCTCGACTCGGGCGACAACCAACCTGAAACCTGATGCCTACCCTTTCAGGCGCAGCACCCCCGCTTTCTCGCTGTGGACCTCCACCTCGACGGGCCCTTCGCCGCGCAAGATCCAGACGTGGCGCCGGGCGTGGTCGGAGGGTAGGCCCTGGAAGAACGCCGGGCCTTTCCACCCGCCACCCACGAGCGCCGAGCGCCCGGCGAGGTGCCCGAGGTCCGCCTCCCACTCCCCGAAGACGAGGCTCGCGCCTCGGGGTGGGCTCAGGGTCGCCTTGACGGGCTTGACGAGCTTTTTGTCGGCGGCGATGCGGGTGACGTTGGTGGGCAGGTAACCGGTGTTCGCCACGCGCAGCTCCACCCGTCGCACGTCGGGGGAGAGTTGTTCGGTCCTGAGGTCCGCTTCCAGGCGGGGGGCGGTCGAGGCGTGGGCGAGGGCGAAGCGGGCCAGCTTCTCGCACTCCGTTTCGAGGAATTTCGGGGGCGGGTTCTGGTAGGTAAACTTGGTCTTCCAGCCCCCGACCTCGACGCGCCCGAGCTGCGGGTGGTCGTAGGGTGCCCAAGGTGAGAACCCCTCGCCCCTCAGCTCCCGGTCGTTCCAGGTGAGCATTTTTAGGGATGCCTCCTCGGGCGGGTCGCGGAAGAAGGAAATGAAGTCTTTTACCTCGACGCCGGCGGCCGCGGGGAGGGACCAAAACTCGACCGTGAAGGCGAAGACGCCGTAGTAGTCAAAGGCCCAGTCGTCGAAGGCGCCGGTTATGAACTTGTTCTCCTCGTAGCGGAAGTCGTGGTAGACAGAGATGTTGGGGTAGCCGGTGATCTCGGTCCCCCGGTCCCCGATAGCCTTGTAGACGGCGAGGTCGTGCCCGGGCATCTCCTTGTCGTCCCGGTCGGAGTAGGGCCTCAGGATGGCGCCGCAGAAGGTGTGGTGGCTGTGGATGGAGAAGACGTTCTTTCGGGCGAGCAGGGCGTCAACGTGCGCCCGGGATTCGGGCTCCGAGAGCGGGTAAGGACCCGCCCCGCCCTGGTCTGCGTCCTCCCTCCAGCGGTACGGGTACTGGCGGTTCATGTCGAGGCCGTGGAAGGGCCGCGCTATCTTCCTCCCAAAACCGTCGAAGTCCTCGAAGACGCCCTCACGGTAGAGGCGGTAGTAGGTGATCCCGGGCTCCGCCTCGTCCGGGGCGCGCGGGACCAAGAGGCGTTCGTCCGCTTCGGAGACGCTCCACTCGCCGTTGGGGTCCTCCACGCGCATCTGTAGGATGTGGCCATCGCCGTCCACGTCCTCCGGTTGGAGGCCGGGGTCGGGCTCCGGCTCGGGCCAGGGGCGCGGGTTGGAGCGCAGGGTGTGGGGCGTGGTCAGGTAGTACTCGGCGCCGTCTGGGGAGAGGCGGGGGAGGACGTAGAAGGCCTGCTCGTCGAGGAGACGGGTCACGAGGCCGTCCCGACCGTAGCCTTCCAGCAGGTTCTCGATCAGGTAAAGCGCCGCCATCGAGCCGGTCACCTCGCCGGCGTGGGTGTTGGCGTCAACCCAGAAGGCCGGCTTCTCCGATGCGGGCCCGGTCTCCCGGTTGGTCAGCTCTGCGAGCCAGATCTCGCGCCCCTCCCCGCTGCGGCCCACGGACCCGACCCCGCAAAGGGCCGGGTGCTCCTCGGCCAGCGCGTGCAGGGTTTGCGTGAGCTCCTCGTAGCGCAGGTATCGGTCGAAGGTCGTCCTCATGTCTCCTCTAGGGGTTCGGGGGTCGGAAGGCGCTTATATTAGAGCAATTAGCCGTCACCCGACGGCCAACCGGACTTCCCGGGCAGGGGGCCGCCCCTAGATGTGGCGCCCGGGTTTGACATGTTCCCCTATGTTGGGTAATGTCGTTATCCTCCTCGTGCTTCCGTTTCTAGAGGGCGTCGGGGGTTATATAATCGTTGCATCACAGGCTGGGCACGGTCAGAGGTGGTAAGGCGCTGGAAACCGCGGTTGGAACGGTCCTCTCGGGACGGTACAAGGTAAAGAGCACGCTCGGCTCGGGCGGGATGGCGGTCATCTACAAGGCCCAGGACGCGATCCTCGGGCGGTCCGTTGCGCTCAAAACGCTCCACCGTCACTACGCGGAGACGCCGTCTTTTCGGGCCCGGTTCCGGCAGGAGGCGCGGGCCATGGCCTCCCTGGACCACGAGAACATCGTCAAGGTCTACGACATCTCGCAGAACGGCGAGGTGCCGTTTATTGTGGTGGAGTGCGTGGCTGGCAGGGACCTGGGCAAGCTCCTCGGCGGGCAGGGCGGCGGGCACCTGAACGAGGCCTTCGTGAGGCGGATGGCCGGGCAACTCTTGCGGGCGCTCTCCTACGCCCACCGGCGTGGGATCATCCACCGGGACATAAAGCCGTCGAACATCTTGCTCACCCCGGAGGGGACCGTCAAGGTGGCGGACTTCGGCATCGCGCGCATCATCGAGGAGGACGACCTGGCGGGCGGGGAGCCGGGAGAGATCGTGGGCAGCGCCCGCTACATGTCTCCCGAGCAGCTCCGGGGCGAGGAGGCGAAGCCCGGGAGCGACATCTACTCCGTTGGCGTCTTGCTCTACCACTGCCTGACGGGCCGCCCGCCCTTCTCCGGCGACCTCAAGAGCCTCGCCCGCCAGCACATCCGCGAGCAGCCCACCCCGCCGCGCCGGCTGAACAGGAAGGTATCGCCCGGCATGGAGGCGGTGATCCTGAAGGCGCTCGCCAAAGACCCAAAAGACCGCTACCACTCGGCGTCCGCGATGCTCAACGACGTGGAGGTCCAGCCCCCCGCGGTCGCCTTCCGCACGACGGAGGCGGCGAAAACCGCGCCTCGCGAGCGGCGTGGCGGACTCGTCCTGGCCTCGATCCTCGCCTTGCTTCTTCTGCTCGGCGGTGGCGGCGCCCTGGCCGCCGGCTTCACGGGCCCGGTTCAGGACGGCTTCGAGAGCTCCCTGAGCCGCATCAACCCCGTGGAAGCCGAACCCCCCGCGCCACCGGAGGCCTCGCAGCAGACGGCCACCGAAGCGCAGAACATAGACGGTGCGCAGGAAGAAGACCCCCCCAACTCCGAAGGCGGCCAGCAACCCGTGGCCTCTGTGGCGGAGACGGCGTCTCGGCGGGAGCCCCAGGGGTCGCTCGTCCCGGTGCCGGACGTTACGGCCTACTACGACTACTATGCGGTGGACGCCCTGACCGCAAGCGGCTTCAAGGTGGTCTTCGCCCCCCGCGACCACCGGGAGGGCTTTGCCGCCCGCGGGGTGACCTGGGCCACGGAGCCGGCCGCAGGCACCCTCGCCCCGGAAGGCTCGACCGTCACCGTCTACGCCACGCCTAAGGACCTGCCGCAGCCGGTGTTCTAGCGGTTCGCGAACCGCGCTCGCAGCTTTTTGCGGGCGAAGCAGCGCCTACCGGGCGGGATAACGGGCCGTCCGGTAGGCGCTGCTTCGCAGCTTGACCGTGTGGTGGAGAAGAAAGAAGGCTATGAGCAAGGCCGCCGGGTCTTGCGGGTCGAAGGTGGCCCTGTAGCGGCGGTTCGTCAGGCCGCCGGAGAGGCGGGCCGTCTCGTCGCCGGTAGAGGATACTGCCGAGGCGCTGTTGCGCAGAAGGGAGATGCGGGCCTCGTAGCGGCGGTCGCCAAAGCGCAGAGTCAGCAGGGTTTGGGAACCGGCGGGCTCCGCGGTCAGGGTCTCCGCCCCTCCGGTCGTCATCACGTAACGGTGGCTTTCGACCTGGTGAATCTCCGCTTCGAGGTCGCCGACCCGGAGGCGTGTCCCCTCGGTCTCGCCCGTCAGGAGGTGGCCGAAGGGCTCGTTCTCGGGGGTGAGTAGGACGAGCCCGGGGGAGACCAGGCCGTGGGCGCGGGCGGCGAAAGAGCCGCTTAGGAGACGGGCCAGTTCGTTCCAGGCGTTCGGATTTTCCCCTTTTCGATTCCGGCCCATGGCTACAGATCATACTCTGGCAAGGGCGGTGTCGTTTTTTCCGAGAAGTGATTAGATTACGCTGGAAGAGAAAGGGAGGCTCGGAGTCTTATGGAATTACAGAACAAAGACGAAATACGGAACGAAATCCTGCAGACCTGGCTTCGCAGCGCCTGGGTCTACCCGTTCGAGGGCCCCGACGGGAAGAGCTACCTGCGCCTGACCCCAGGTGGGCGGCTGAAGATCCGACGCAGGATCGGCGAGTTGGAGGAGGCTTTAGGCGTCGAGGGGGAAGAGCTGACGAAACAGGAGGAGGCCGGCACCCTGCCCGTCGGGCGCGACCGCCTGGAGCTCGCGATGATGGTCCAGGCCTACGACTCCGAGCGCCGGTTCATCCAGAGCCAGGGCGGCGTCCTCGGCACCCCGGCCGTGACGCTGCAGGGGGACGAGGCGGCCGAGGGCGAGGCCGGGTAAGGCGGAAGGCCGCTATCGATCACCCTCCGTCCGCCTGCGCGACGACCCGGCGTGGGGGTCGCCAGAGATGTGGTACCCTGATCTCTGGTGGCGCACATTAGTTGGTGGAAAACCCTGGTGCCCGAAGGTGGCGCACCACCCTTCCCCGTGATAGGCTCTTCTGGCGATGCGTGCCCGCTTTCGGCGGGTAGAGCCACCGCGGAAGAGAGAGGGGGGACCTCTCCAAAGGCGCGTAACATTGGTTTTGTCGGGGTATGCCGGAGATCGCACGCGGAGGGTACGGGATTTTGGGCCTCATTAATCGGAAAAAGCGCGACAAACGGACCCCCCGCGAAAACGGGTACGGGGATTACCGTCCCGGCTACGGCACCAGCGGCAGCGGCCGCTCGCGGGGTCGCGAGATAGCCGGCCCGATCATCATCATCTGCGCCCTCGTGGCGGTGCTGGTGATGGCCGACTTCTGGACGAACTCGGGCAAGGTCCACCGCGGCGTGGAGGTCGGCAACGTCTCTTTGGGCGGGATGAAGCCGGCCGAGGCCCGGGAAGTGGTCAGGGAGCAGGCGATGGGCCCGTTGCAGGAGATAGAGCTAAGCGGCCCCGACCGTTTTACCCGCACCGCCGAAGAGCTCGGCGTGAACTTCCACATCGACGCCACCGTCGAGAAGGCCTACGCCGTGGGCCGCGACGGGAACGTGCTCGAACGCCTCTCCGAGCGGCTGCGCGCCGCCTTACCCGGCATCACCATAGACCCGAACATCGACTACCGCTCCGAAAACGTCCGGGCCGAGGTCGAGAAGATCGCAGCCCAGGTCAACGCCGAGCCGCGCGACGCCGCCGTGAGGGTGGTCGGCTCCGAGGTCGAGATCGCCGAGTCCCGCGAGGGGTACAAGCTCAACGTCGAGGACACGATTACCAGCGTCGACGGGGCCATCGACGGCATGACTGGCAAGGCGAGGCTGCGGGGCGAGGTGCTCGGGCCCCGCATCACCACGGCCGAGGCCGAGGCGGCGGCCGAGAAGGCCCAGGGCGCCGTCGCCCAGCAGCTCGTCTTCGGGCACGAGGACAAGAACTGGACAGTCTCGCCGGCCGATATCGGCTCCAGCCTCGACATCACGCCTAACGGCGGCGAGATCTCGGTAAGCCTCAACCGCGACCGCATGAGCGACCGCCTGACCGCCGTCTACTCCGACCTGACGATAAAGCCGAAGAGCGCTTCCTACGGGTTCGACGAGGACGGCAACGTCGTCGTGCTCCCCGGTCGCGAAGGGCGCAGCGTCGAGTGGGAGGACCTGCTCGACTCTGTGGAGAACAACATCTTCAAGGGCAAGCGCGAGTACCGGGTGAACACCGCGGTCGCGAAGCCCAAGTACACCACCGCCGGCCTCGAAGCCAAAAAGCCGACCGAGCTTATCGGCTCCTACAAGACCAACTACAGGGCGACCACCGACCAGGGAGCGGAGCGCGTGGCCAACCTCGAGATCGCCTCAAACGCCGTGAGCGGCACGTTTGTGGCACCGGGTGAGACCTTCTCCATGGTCGAGCAGGTCCAAGACCTAGACTACAACGACGCGCACGTCATCGTGAATAGCGCGGAGGCTGTCGCCGAGGGCGGCGGTCTGTGTCAGGTCACCTCCACGCTCTATAACGCGGTTCTCTACGCCGGCCTGCCGGTGGTTGAGCGCCAGCCCCACGACTCGCAGTTGCCCTACATCAGGCCCGGGATGGACTCGACGGTATGGTACGGAGATAAGACGACGACGGAAGACGACACGGACATGAAGTTCAAGAACAACACGGACGGCTACGTGCTCCTCCAGGAGTTCGTCTCGAACGACGGCTACATGTACGCCAACGTTTATGGCGTCCCAAACAACGTGGAGGTTGAGATGTCGTCCGAAAAGGTCTGGATGACCGAAGACGCCTCCGAATGGGTCACGTACTACACAAGGAGCAAGAACGGCAAGGTCGTTTACGAAGACAGTTGGAACAAGCC
>CADCUZ010000047.1 GCA_902806015.1 uncultured Rubrobacteraceae bacterium | reverse complement strand
GTGGCGTGCGCTACCGAAGCGGCCGCGGCGGCTTCGGGGTCGAGGCCGCGGGCGGCGATGAGGCGGGCGTGGGCCGCGGCGTACCCGGCGTCGGCGTCCGTTGCGTCGGGCGGCAGGGCCCCCGCCAGGGCGCCGTAGTCCGGTTCGGGGTAGGGGTTCAGTTTGCGGCTGGTCTCAAGGAAGCCGGCGCAGAGGGCCACGTGGCGGTCTATGTGCTCGGGTTTGAGGCGCGGCCCCTGCGCGGCGAGGCGGTCAGCGAGGCTGAGGACGGCGAGCTCCTCGCCGAAGGGGCCGGCGGCGCGGGCGAGCCTGTCGGGGGGGTGGTCGGTGTGAGGGTTCTCCATGAAGCCGATCTTCAGGTGCAGCGCCGTGAGGGTCGCCGCGAGGTCCGTCTCCTTCGCGGGGAGGTCCAGCCTGCGGCACACCCGCCGGACGAGGGCCGAGCCCAGGGAGTCGTGGGCGACGAAGAGGACGCGGCCTTCGAGCTCGCCGCGGGTCACGGGTTTTGCGACGTCGTGCAGCAGGGCTGCGAGGCGCAGGCCCCCGACGCGGCCTTCGGGCACGCGGGCATCGAGGCGGTTCTCTGCGAGCTCGCGCTCGACGCGCCGGATCACCTCTAAGACGTGGTCCAGGGTGTCCAGGTGGTGGTAGGGGCTGCCCTCCAGGCCGCGCGCCAGGGAGAGCTCGGGGACCCGATCCAAGAGCTCCGCGGGGTCTACCGGGGGTTCGAGCGCGTCGAAGAGGGCCTCTCGCGTGCGCAACGCTACCGCTTGCGGCGGGTCTTCCGGCGGCTAGTGTTGGGGTTTGGGCGGCCCTTCAGCGCGCCCGATACCCCCGGATCGCCCTCGGCGCGGGCGGGCCTGGCCGTCTGCTTCTGCCTGGCCTGCTCGATGCGACGGTTCTTGTTGCGCTCGACAAAAGCGTAGACGAACGTGAAGACAAAGAAGAAGACCACGGCGTTTATGAGGAGGCGCATCATCTCGGCATTGTCCCCCAACCCGAACGTCTTCGGGAAGGCGACGCCCAGGATGTAGAACAGGGCTATGTAGATACCGATAACGATGGCCGACCGGCGGGCGGCGGCCTTCCAGTTAAGACCCTCGAACATCCGTGTAGCTCCTCTCGACCCGCCGGGGGTTGATCCCGGTCGTGATCTCGTAGTTTATCGTGTCGCCAAGCCGCCCGAGCTCCTCCGCCGCCACTTTTTCGTCGCCCTGCGCCCCGACCAGCACGACCTCGTCCCCGACCTCCACTCCGCCGTCAGCTTCGAAGACGCAGGCGTCCATCGTGACCCGTCCGAGGAGGGGCCTCCTCCTACCCCGGATCAAGGCGTAGGCCTTCCCCGAGAGCGATCTACGGTAACCCTCCGCGTACCCGACCGGCACCGTCGCCGCGAAGGTCGTCACCTCGGCCCGGAAGATCAACCCATAGGATACCCCCTCCCCGGGTAGAAGCCGCCGCACGTCCGCGACGTAGCTCTTGAGGGACATGGCGGGGCGCAGCCCCTCTTCGGCCGGGTCCCCGTCGTCCCCCCTCGGGTGCAGCCCGTAGACCGCGATGCCGGGCCGGACACAGTCGTAGTGGGATTCCGGGTGCCACAGGAGGGCCCCGGAGTTTGCCGCGTGGACGAGCACGCCGCCCAAGGGCTGGTCGGCGAGCACGGCGTCGAAGCATTCCTTTTGCAGCCCCGTCGTCTTTCGGTCGGAATCCGCCGACGCGAAGTGGGTGTAGATTCCGGCCAGGTGGCCGCCCAGGATGCCGCGCGCCTCCCCCACCTCCGCGGGCTCGACGCCCCAGCGGTTCATGCCCGTGTTGACCTTGAGGTGGGCTTTCAGGTCCGGCACGGCAGCCACCCGCTTCGCGCTAGCGACGGAGTGCGCCGTTACGGCGAGGCGGTGTCGGCGGGCGAGCAGGAGCTTTCCCGGGGGGAGGTCAGTAAAGACCAGGATCGGGGCCGTTACCCCGGCCTGGCGCAGCTGCGTGCCCTCTTCGGCGGTGACGACGGCCAAAGCGTCGGCGCCCGCCTCGAGGGCGGTCCGGGAGACGGGGACCGAGCCGTGCCCGTAGGCGTCCGCCTTTACGACGGCCATGAGCATGGCGTCTTTCGCGCGGCGTTTCAGGGCGCGGATGTTATGGCGGACTGCGCCGAGGTCCACCTCCGCCCGGGTGCGGCTTCCGGTAGCAGGGGGGGCGGTCTCCAAGGGGTCGGCGCTACCGGCGGGGGTTGAGGACGTGGAGGGTCAGGATGTCCATGCGGGTGATGACGCCGCGGAGGGCGCCGCTCTCGGTGACGGGCAGGATCTTGACTCTGTTCTCGGCCATGATGGTGGCGGCCTCGGCGAGGGTGGCGTCCGGGGAGACCGTCCTCACGTCCTCCGTCATCACCTGGTCCACCGTCACGCCGGCGCTCTTCATCGCCTCCCGACGGTACTCGTCCCAGTTTCCGAGCGGGATCATCCCGCCCAAAATGTCCAGAAAACCCGGGGATTTGAGGTCCGCGTCGCGGAAGATCAGGTCGCCCTCGGTGACGATGCCGACCAGCCTGCCGCCCTCGACGACGGGCGTGCCGGAGATACCGGACTCGGCGAAGACCTTGATGGCGCCCTCCACCGTCTCTCGCGGCCCGAGCGTGGGCCACTCCTCGTGCGCGATGTCCGAAACCTTTAGCTCCCGTATGTCGTGCTGATCCATCCCTACACCCCCGTCTCTTCCTGCACGTGCCCCCGCGCCGCTATTCTAGACGGCCCGAGGTCAGTCCGGATCCCACTCCCTTTGCACGCGCTGGATGCCTACCGCTTTTCGCGCGTCGAGGTCGAACTCGACGAGGGCGCCGTTTAGGGCCACGGGTCCCTGGGTCTCCACCTGTATGCCCCGTTGTCTCTCCCAACCGTTCCCCACGAACAGGCCAAGAAAGCCGAGCCGGTCGAACCCGATGACGCTCTGCGAGCAGCCGGTCATGCCGACGTCGGAGGCGTAGGCTGTACCGCCCGGTAGTATCGAGGCGTCCGCCGTCGGGACGTGGGTGTGCGTCCCGAGAACGGCCTGAGCCCTGCCCGCCAGGTGGTGCCCGAGCGCCTGCTTCTCCGACGTCGCCTCCGCGTGCGCGTCGACCAGTATCAGGTCGGCTCGGTACTCCAGGTCGGCCAACGCCGTGTCCGCGGCCTCGAAGGCCGACGTTTTCGTCCTGTCTATGAACACCTTCCCGAGCACGTTGACGACGCCGACCCTGACGCCGCCCGCCTCGAACGCGCCCCACCCCCGGCCGGGGTTGTTGCCATCGAAGTTGGCGGGCCGAATCACCCTCCCCTCGCTCTTGAGGAATCCCTCGTGCCCGTTCGCGTCGAAGGCGTGGTTGCCCAGGGTGAGGAAGTCCGCAACCTTCAGCAAGGCGGCCCCGCTCTCGGCGGAGATCCCCCGCCCGGAGGGGGCCGAGTTCTCGGCGTTGGCGACGACGGCATCCAGCGCCAGCTTCTCCCGCAGTTTGGGGACGAGCTCCAGGGCCGCCGCGCACCCGGACGGCCCCACGACGTCCCCGACGAAGAGCAGCCGGAAGGTCAAAGAAGTTCGCCCATAGCCCGCGGCAGATGGTCCAGAAGATCCGTGGCGACCATGCTCTCGGCGGGCCATCCGGTCTTCTCCAGCCAGAGCTCGCCCGCCCGCGCGTGCGCCCAGGCCCCGGCCCGGGCCGCCTCGTAGGGGACCATGCCGCGCGAGAGGAGCGCCCCGATCACGCCGGAAAGAACGTCCCCGGTCCCCGCCGTCGCGAGCGCGACGCTCCCCGTCGAGTTGACCGCCACCCTCTCTCCGTCCACGACGAGCGTGTCCGAACCCTTGAGCAAGACGCAGCAGCCGTTCTTGTGCGCGGCCTCCCGGGCAGATCGGAGCCTGCGGGCGGAGACCTCCTTCGCCCCCGAGCCTAGCAGCCGCCCGAGCTCGCCTGCGTGCGGCGTGATCACGGTCGGGGCAACCCGTCGGGCGAGGACCTCCGTGCCGGCGAGGCTTGTGACGGCGTCGGCGTCGAGAAGGACGGGCAGGTCCGTACCGTCGAGGACGGCCTCGACGAGGCTTCTCCCCTCCTCGCCGGTGCCGATGCCCGGTCCTACGACGAGCGCCGTCGCCCGCTCCGAGCGGGCCAGAATATCCTCGGCCGCCCCGGCGCCCATGCCGCCGGACTCCCCCTCTTGGACGCCGTAGACGATGGTCTCGGTGAGCTCGATGTCCACGGCCGGGGCGGCGCCCGAAGAGGTGGCCAGAAAGGTTATGCCGCAGCCGGCCCGCTCGGCGCCGCGCACGCTCATCACGGCCGCGCCGGTCATCGCCCGCGATCCCGCGACCACCATCAACGCGCCCGCCGAGTACTTGTGGGCCGGCTCACGGGTACGGGGGATCTTTCCACGCAGCGAAGCTCTGTCCGTCCAGAGGAGTGAAGGTTCCGCGTCGGCCTCGGGCGGGATGCCGATGTCAACGACCTGTGTCTCGCCCGCGTGTTCTCGGCCCGGGGAGATCACGCACCCCACCTTTGCCGCGTGCGCGCAGACCGTCAGGTCCGCGAAAACCGCGGCGCCCGCAACCTCCCCAGTGGCCCCGTCCACCCCCGAGGGCACGTCCACGGAGAGGGCCGGGATGGCGCCGGCGTTGATCTTCTCGATGATGCCGGCTTCCTTCTGGCGCACCTCTCCGGAAAATCCAGTCCCGAGCAGCGCGTCCACCAGAAGGTCGGCCCGGACCAGCTCCGCGGCTAACTCTTCCATGCCCACGACCCGCACGCCCAGGTTCCGCAATGCTTCCAGGTTGATCGCGGAATCGCCCTCGTACCGGTCCTTCGTCGCCAGCACGGCCACCTCAACCCCCACCCGGTGCAGCTCGCGGGCGATAACGAAGCCGTCGCCGCCGTTGTTGCCGCCGCCGGAGACGACGAGGGCGCAACGCGGGGAGAAGCGTTCTAGGGCGATCTCGGCCATGGCGGCTCCGGCGCGTTCCATGAGGACGCCGCCGGGGATACCGAGGTCCTGGGCCCTGCCGTCCGCGCGGGACATCTCCTCGGCGGTGTAGAGCTTCACTGCTCCTTGCGCACCACGCAGACGGCGACGGCGGAAAGTTCGGAGTGGGTGATGGAGAGGTGGAGGTCCTCCTCGCGGATGCCGACCATTTCGGCGAAGCGTTGGATCTTCCTCCCCGTGATCCTGACGGTCGGGGCCTGGCGGGGCTTTCGCACCACCTCGACGCCGTTCCACTGGATCAGGCCGCAACCCAACGCCTTCGTGACCGCCTCCTTTGCCGCCCAGCGACCGGCGTAGTGGCGGTCGAAGAAGCGGAATTTCTCGCAGTAGGCTATCTCCGCCTCCGTGAAGAGGCGATGGCGTATCCTGGGGGTGCGTTCGAGGGCGAACCTCATCCGCTCGACGTCCACGACGTCAACGCCGACTCCCGGCACGACGAATCCTTCCATACGCCTTATGTTACGGTAGATCGCGCGCCGGTAAAAGGACTATAGTATGCGAGATGGCAGGCACGACCGACGCGGTGGTAATCGGCAACCCGAATTCGGGGCGGGCGGGCGACCGGGGTTACCTGGAACACCACGCGGATATCCTGCGCTCTGGGGGCCTTTCCGTGGAGGTTCTGAACACGGAGCGCCCGGACCACGCCACGGAGCTCGCGGCCGAGGCCGGCGACCGCCTGGTCGTGGCCGCGGGCGGCGACGGCACGGTCAACGAGGTGGTAAACGGCCTCTCGGCGGGGGCCACCCTCGGCATCCTCCCTTTCGGCACGGCGAACGTGCTGGCGCGAGAGCTCGGCCTACCACTCGACTCGTGGGAGGCCTGCCGCCGCATCCTGGACGGCCAGGAGACGCGGGTGGACTTGGGCGTGGCCACAAACCCGGGGGGCGCGGAACGGCGCTTCGCCTGCATGGCCGGGGTGGGTTTCGACGCGAAGGTCGTCGGTGAGGTCTCGCCCCGCCAGAAACGCTACCTGAGGAGCCTCGCCTTCCAGGTGGCGGCCTTCAGGGTGCTCTTCGGGAGCAGGTTCCCCCCCGTGCGGATCACGGCAGGCGACGAGATCCACGTCGCGAGGTTCGCCATCGTCGCGAACGGCCACTACTACGGCGGGGACTACCGGGTGGCGGGGCCCGGCCTCCTCACCAGCGGCAAAATGGAGACCGTAATCGTCGAGCGCGTGGGCTCGCTCCTCCGGCCGGATATCTTCTGGGGCATCATATTCCGTAAGCCCCTCAACAACTCGATGAAGTCCGTTAAAGCGACGGAGGTCCGCGCGGAGTCAGCCGGCTCCCACGTGCCGGTCCAGATCGACGGAGAACTCTGGGGAGAACTGCCGATGTCCTTCCGCGTCGAACCGGCCGCCCTGAAGGTGGTCTGCTGAGAAGCAGGTATTGGGCTTCGGGTCGCAGCGAGCGGGCGTTCGGGCAGGCTATGTTCTCGAGTTCGTTTACACGTCGAAGGTCTACTTCCGCTTTAGCTTCATACCTTCGTGGGTTGCCTGGACGTTTAGCGTCTCATAGAAGCGTCGGGCTTCGGATCGGCGTTTGTCCGTGGTGAGTCAGATCATCTTGCAGCCGCGTTCTGTGGCGCGGCATATGGACCATTTGAGGAGTCGGCGGCCGACGCCCGTGTTGCGGAAGCCGGCGGCGACACGCACTCCCTCGACGTGAGCCAGCTCCCCGCCGGTGTGGGTCAGGGAAGGGATAAAGGTGGGTTACAGGATTGCGATCGCCCCCCGCGGCTACGACCACGACGAGCTGGTTGCGCGGGTCCCGGCCTGTATCTCTGAAGACCTCCGAGTAGGCCACAGGCGCTCGTCGGGATGTTCCTCGGCGCCAAGCTGACGGAGAGTCGAGATGCCCGGTTTACCCACCCCCCTTGCGCTCTGTGACGGGACGGACCGGGTATTGCGTGTAGCCGCGCCCCACCCGCGGGCGGCTCACCCGAGGCAGCGCATCACCACGTCCGTCCCCTTGGCCCTGCCGGCCACGAGGACCTTGCCGGGCCCGGAGTGCCGCCGGGCGTTCGACAGCGGCTCCCGCAGGATGCGCAGAACCTCATCGTCGCCTTCCGCCGGGGGTGCTTCCGGCGGACCGCCGTCGACGGCCGGGCGCACCTCGCAGCCCGTGAACATGCACCGACTCTCGTCCACCAGCGTTTCCAGGAGCCCGGCCAGCGGCCTGTTCCCCCTCGCCCAGGGCAGGTGTCGGACGACGTGCAGGCGGCGCTCCGTGCGCCTGAGGGCCCCGATTTGGTCGTCCAGCCTCCCGTCTAAGCCGGGGTCCTCAGAGAGGACCCGGATGATCTTGCGCCTCGGCGAGGGCGTAGGTCAGATCCTGCAGCGCCCCGTCGTGGAGGTCGCGGACCATGCGGTTGCGCTCCCCCTCCCTGACCTCGCGCAGGGCCTCTTCGGCGCGCTTGCGCTCGGTAATGTCGCCGACCACGACGCAAAGGGCCTCCTTGCCCCGTAGGAGATCACGTTCATCCTCGCCTCGACGTCGTGACCAGCGAGCCGTCCTTGCGCCGGTGGCGCCGCTCGGCGCTGACGCAGGGCTCGCCCTCCCGCACGCGCCCGACGCAGAGCAGTCCATGGCCCCCCGCGAGTACGGGACGAGGTCGTAGAGCGTAAGGGGCGAGATCTCCTCTGGGGCGTAGCCGAGCATGCCCCGGTAGGCGGCGCTGGCCTCGCGCACGCGCTTGGTGCCGACGTCCACGAGCAGGATCCCCTCCCCGGCCTGCCCCACGACCGCCCGGTAACAAAAGTTCGTGGCGGTTCGAGTATGAAGTAAGCCCAAGATACAACCGCGGTGGACGAAACGCGGATTGCCGCCACACCAAGAGGGAAGGCGCGGAACGCTATCCTCGTGTGTCCTCTGACTCGGTCCCTACTCCACGGTCACGCTCTTCGCGAGGTTGCGGGGCTTATCCACGTCGAGGCCGCGCTCGGTCGCGACGTCGTGGGCAAGAAGCTGCAGCGGCACGCTCCAGACGAGAGGGCGCAGGATCTCGGGCGCGTCCGGCACGGGGAGCACGACGCGACCCACACGTGCCGACGCCGGGTCGTCCTCACGGGCGACCGCGATGACGTTGGCGCCCCGCGCGACGGTCTCCTCGACGTTGGAGAGGGTCTTCTCGCGCAAGACACCCTCCCCGAGGATGGCGACGACGGGGCATTGCTGGTCCACTAGGGCTATGGGGCCGTGTTTCATCTCGCCGGCGGCGTAGCCTTCGGAGGGGATATAGGAGATCTCCTTGAGCTTCAGAGCCCCTTCTAGTGCTACCGGAAACGCGGGGCCGCGCCCGAGAAAGAGCGAGCACCGCGCGTCTCCGAAGAGCTCGACCGCCGCCCCGATTCTCCCCTCCAGCAAGGCGAGCGTCGCCGCCACCTTCTCCGGTGCCCGACGCAGGTCCCGGCCCAAAGCGAGGATATCTTCTTCCGGCAATGTCCCTTTGACGCGGGCGAGCTCAAGGGCGAGCAGGCTTAGACCGGCGACCTGGGCGGCGAAGGCTTTTGTCGAGGCGACACAGATCTCAGGCCCCGCCTCCGTGAGCAGCACGGCGTCGGCCTCGCGCGTGATGAGCGAGCCGCGCGTGTTGGTCACCGCGAGCACCCTGCCGCCGAACCCGCGGGCCGCCTGCACCGCGGCCAGCGTGTCCGTCGTCTCCCCGCTTTGGCTCACGGCAACGACGAGGGTCATCTCGTCCCCGACGGGCTCGGCGTAGCGGTACTCGCTCGCGACGGCGACCTCCACCGGGAGGCGGGCGAGGCGCTCGACGAGGCCCTTTCCCAGCAGGCCCGCGTGGAGGGCCGTGCCGCAGGCGACGACTACGACGCGGTCTATACCCGAGAGGTCGAGGCCCGTCTCGGAGAGATCCACTCGGCCGTCCGTGTCCAGGCGGCCAGAGAGGGTGGCGCGGAGGGCTTCTGGTTGCTCGTGGATCTCCTTCATCATGAAGTCCTCGTAGACGCCGAGCTCGACGGCCTCTGCGTCCCAGTCAACCTTGAACGGCTCCCGCTCCACCGGCTCGCCGCCGCGCGTGAAGATCCCGACCGAGTCGCCCTTGATCTCCACGACCTCCCCGTTCTCCACGGCGAGGAACTCACGCGTCTCGCCAAGAAGCGCCTGCACGGCACTCGCGAGATAATTTTCGCCTTCCCCAAGCCCAACCACGAGCGGGCTCTGGTACCGGGCCGCGACGACGACGCCGGGCTCCCTCGCCCCCACGGCCGCGACCGCGAAAGAGCCCTCTAAACTCTCCAGCACCGCGGAGAGCGCCCCGCGCAGCGATTCGCCCGGGTTCGCCTCTACCCTCTCGGCGAGCAGGTGGGCTATCACCTCGGTGTCCGTCTCGGACTCGAACCGGACGCCGCGCTCTAGAAGTTCGGCCCTGATCCCCTGGAAGTTCTCGATGATACCGTTGTGGACCACGGCCACGGCGCCGGCGCCCCCCAGCTGCGGGTGGGCGTTCTCCTCGCTCGGGCGGCCGTGGGTGGCCCAGCGGGTGTGCCCGATGCCGGTCCGGCTCGTAGAGAGGTGCCCGTTTCTGGCGGCGACGGCCCTGGCCAGGTTCTCCAGCCGGCCGACCTGCCGGATGGGCTCTATCCTACCATCGCCCTGCAGCGCAAGACCCGCCGAGTCGTAACCGCGGTACTCCAGGCGCGCGAGACCTCGCATGAGCACCTCTACGCACCGCTCCCTGCCAACGTAACCCACGATGCCGCACACGAGCATACCTCCCATTTTCCATGGGCGAAGTCTTTTAGGGCGAAGAGAAAGGAGGCAGGATCGTAGTAGTCCTGCCCGGGCCGAACGGCGTTTTGTGCCCGGCGTTGCTGCCGGGGTTTGTCGCCGCCCTATCGACCGCCCGAAGCCGAGACGCACCCGCCGAATAACTCGATAAACGTCTCCCTCGTCGACTCCCGCTTTGCGGACTTGCGTCCTGGGAGCCCTGGCGCTTGTATTCGTCTCTCCGTCCCGCAAGCCCCGACCACTCCGTCGTGCCTACCGGGTGTCTCTTCCCTACACAGGTTTCTCCCTTTTCGTCTCCTCTCGCGTGACCGCAGCAGCGTTAAGGAACCGGTGGTCCCCGCTGTTCGGTAGCCAAACTGCCTATGCCAGTTTTTTCTTTTTCTTTCTCCTATCCTCCTAGTGAAGAAGCGTATAGATCTCGCACGATCGTGCTTGTGTGCGGGCCGTGACGGTCTGCTTCAGTTGCACGGATTGTATGCTCGGTATGAAAGGCACACTGCACGCTACTGAATTCTCCTATCATCTGCAGGCACGGCTACAGCAAACGTGATGATAGAAAGCAGCAAGAATGACCGCATCGGCCGATCGGCGTATTTCGTACCTAGACGGGAATGTGAGCGCATACGCCGTGGTTCACCGCATCGGACATTCAGCGTATCTTGTGGTTCTCGGGTAGGCATCCCCGTGTCTCACAGCGACTGGGGTACGACGATAACCCCAAAATTAACGATCTTCGTATCCCCAAAACTAACGATTTTTGCGGTTGCTTGGATGTTTCTAAAAGCTGCAAACTTCCGAGAACCTCCTCAGGGCGAGGTCCGAGAACCCCACTTTCCGAAACTGTCTTGAAAATCAGAATGGACTATAACCACCGCTGAGCGAAAAAGAAACCCGGCTGCGTCAGAAAAGGTTCGGTTCCACCACGCCCAGCGCGGCGAGTAGGGTGACGAGCAACGGCTGGTGGACGAGGTAGATCAGGAGCGAGTTCCTGCCTAGCGGGAGCAGCGGCCTCGCGGCGGTCGGGGCCCGAACCGTAAGCCCCGCGGGTCGCCCCCGACCGTAGACCACGTTCCCGAGGAACAGCCCCCCGAGGACGACCCCAAACCAGGGCAACAGGGGCCGGTAGTCTGGCATGATCCAACCCTCCGGCACGACCCCGAAGGGCAGCAACCACGGGCTCCCCGTCGGGTCCCCTGCCTGCACGTAAAGCCCGCTGGCAAAGACGGCGATGCCGAGGAATAGGTTGGTCAACCTGAGTTTCAGGAAGGGGTAGGCGAGGACGATGGAGACCCCGATCAGGTGCAGGATCCCGAACGCAACGATCCCCATTCCAAAGGCGAGGAAGACCGCCGTTAGCAACATCCCGTAGCCGAAAATCCTGAGCCCCCGCAGCCCATGGCGCCAAAAGCCCCCGCTTCCCGTACTATCCTCCCGGGCGGCGGTGATGGCGAGCGAGATGCCCACGAGAAGCAAGAAGAGGCTCGCGGTGGCGTCTGCGAAGCGCGCCCAGAACCCAGAGACGGCGTCGACGTCGTACCCGCCGAAGGCGTACAGGTCGTAGGTAAAGTGGTAGACGACCATCATGAGGATGGCGACGCCGCGGGCGGCGTCTACCTCCCAGAACCGGCTACCGCTTTTCGTGGCTCTCCCCTTTGTGCGTTTCCCTTCGGCCCGTCGCGGGATGATACTCCACCCAACGCGATCCGCACCGCATGGTTTAGGATTGCGGGATGCGAGCAAAGGACTTCACCATCCGCCCGGGCCGCAGGGAGGACGCCGCAGAAGCGGCGCGGCTGTGGATGCACAGTGCCGAAGAGCACACCGCCCACGACCCAGTCTACACCACTGCTCCCGGCGCAGAGAAGACCATGCGCCGCTTTCTTGCCGACCTCGCCCGCAACAGCTACGCCTTCGTCTTCATAGCCACCGTCGGGGATCGGACCGTCGGCTTCGTCTCCGGCGAACTGCGCGAGGGCTCCCCGACCTTTCTTCCCAAAACCTGGGCCTCCGTGGACGACGTCTTCGTCGAGCCGGACCACCGTAACGCGGGCATCGGCCGTGCCCTCCTCGCCAGCGTCGAGGCGTGGGCCAGGCAAAAGGGGGCCGCCGGCGTCTCCCTGCAGGTCGCAGCGGGCAACGCTAGGGGCCGCAAGTTCTACGGCGACCTCGGTTTTCGCGAGATCTCGGTATACGAGGTGCTGGAGTTCGGTTAGGCTTCAGCTATAGGTATCAAATTTCAGGGTTTTCATCGCACCGGTCACCGATAACGAGGGACCTGGAAAAGACCCGCACACCGGCCTCCCGCTCGTACCCGAGGGCGGCGTAGAGTGCCTCGGCCACGCTTTCTTTTACCTGAGCTTCAACGTAATACACGCCGCGCCGCCTGCAACGTTCGTCCGCAGCTTTCAGGAGTTCCCCCCCTACGCCCCGGCGTCTCGACCCCGAGATAACGTAGAGGTCTTCGATGCTGGCGAAGGGGGCGCCGAGGGAGACGCTGGGCCGGAAGGTGAGGACGAGGACGCCGACCATCCGGCCGTCCAAGCGGGCAGCGAGCACCTCGACGTCGCCGGCTTCGACGGAGCCTCGCATCTTAGCGGCGAAATCGTCCGGTACGGGTTCGCCGTGCCTGAGCCATCTTTCTAGGAGCCGTAAGGGCTCGCGGAGCCCCCAGGCGGGTACCGGCGCCACCGTGATAGGGTTCAACGTTCGGGGGCGGTGGTGACCCTGACCGCGGCCTCGACGGTCACTTCTATGTCGCCACCCACGTTCAGGTGGGTGTCACGGTTTGCGAACCAAGAACGCCGCATATCTCGACTCCCTCTTTATCTGCCACCATCCTTAGTTCAAGGTCCCGATAGTAGTCCCGGCGCATATCCTCCGTTTGCCCCACGAACGCCAGTATCGGGTTCCTCTGCATCAGCCTGAGTCTCTTGATACGCTCCGAGACGGTCTGAGAGGCCTCCATCTGCCTCTCTGCGGCCCTGCGACGGTTATCCAGGGCTTCGAGATGCACTTCCAGCTCATCGAGCGTTATGAGGTCCCTCGCGGCCATCGTCTGAAACTTCATCCTCTGCCTCGCAACGTCCTCCAAGGTTGCGTGAGCGGCTTTGATCTCGACTTCGGGTGACCTCTCCCTATCGATGAGGGTTTGAATCTGCGCGTCCAGGTCTTGCGGTTGGACGTTGCGTAGAGCCCAGCACACTTCGTGCTCAAGGTTCTCGGCGTTGAACCATTTACCGTCCGGGCACGCCTCCCTA
>CADCUZ010000046.1 GCA_902806015.1 uncultured Rubrobacteraceae bacterium | reverse complement strand
TGTGCGGCAAAGAGAACGTCCTTGCCGCTCAAAGTAGCGTTTGTTATAACGCCCCGACCAAAGCGGGAGGGGGATCACGTGCAGGTGCTGTCGTTCATCATCTTCGTCGTTACGGTCGCTCTAGGAACCTCTGCCATCGGCTACGGCTTGACCCTGTTGACGGGACCAGCCGCGAGCCGCAGGTGCAGGAGGCCGCACGAGGCGCTCCGTAGGGGAAGGGTTCACAGGCAGCGGGGGCGGTGTAGGTTGGGGGCCTGACCTATCTTGGAAGTCCCACCGCTACCAGAGCGGTTGCCAGGGCACGTACTCGCGGATTTCTCCCTCGCTCCTGGACTCCCTCGCCAACTCGCGGAACACCGAAAGGACCTCTTCCTTCTGGTCCTCCTCTCTTGCGGTGGTGTTCTTACCCTCCCACAGCGACTCGATCCAACGCACGGTCCTTACCCTAACCTCGTTTGTTTCGCTTTCCGTTCCCCTCACTCTAAAGCCCCTTCGTCTGGTCCTGCGGGCACCACCGAATCCCCGGCATTAGCGTAGCAGGCCGAGCGCAGCGATGCATGCTATACGTCATATAGCAGTTAGTCTCGGGGTGGCCCAAGATGTGGGCATTTCGGAGGCAAGTTGGCAATCGGCCCCTGCCGAGGCCCAGCCAATTCGACCCTTCGGTGCTCGCAACCGCTAGGGTTGTTCAGCGTAGTAAGAAGAGAAGTCAAACGGACAGAAAGAGGCTTCCGATGGATTTACTGCGTATCTTGATCGCCATACTGCTACCGCCCCTGGGGGTATTCTTGCAGGTCGGGATAGGGAAGCACTTCTGGATTAACATCCTGCTGACGATCCTCGGCTTCATCCCCGGCATCATCCACGCCGTATGGGTCATCGCCAAATACTAGCTCCACGCTCGTTTGCCCCCAATTGGGTGGGCCGAGCGATGCCCCTAGCGGCGCTTCACGATCGGAGCTTACGCGGGGCACCGTACCAGCGCCCTGCGATCTTCCCGAGCGGCCTCGTTTACGCTGGTGTCAGCATCCTACGATCCAACCGCTCGCCGCACCCCGAGCAGGTGGTCACGCGCTCCCCGTAGCTCGCGCTTCCTTCCTGATCGTCGAAGAACCTCCATCCGTGCTCGTCTTCATCCGACTTCCACCAGAATTCAGCCCAAACCCTTCTTTTGCTCTTGCACTTGCAATAAAAAACAGCCACGAGCCCTCCTGCCTCTCTCATGAGAGCAGCCAAAAAATACCGTCCGGATAGATTATGTCTCTTTTGCGACACAACCGCATGCACCAAAATATGTAGTTTGTCTCGTCTTTGGGGCGGTCTGTTGCGTCTCTCCGAGGGACTGTGGCGTAATTGCCCATTTTCTACTTGCGCCTACAGGCCTCTGGCTCCTACTCGAAAGGCTTCGGATACCGCGTTTTCGAGTTGACCTTGAGCACGGCTATCTTCGGACTGCCGTACCCCAACTTGGGGAAGAACATGATATGCCTCAGCCTTTCAAGCGATTTTAGAGAACCATCCTTGTCTGGGTTGGTAGGGTACGTCATGGTCCGTCGCTCGACGTAGGGGGCCTGTCGCTTCTCACGACACCCACAAGGCCCATGAGACCTGTTCGCCGGTCAGCGCCTCTATCGCCACCTTCGCCGCACTCGGTGGCGTAACGGATTCGCAGACGTTGCGCGGGACGGGTGCCCACCGCGCAGCGCCTCCTGCTTGAGCGATTTGTAGGTCGTGGCGTGGATATCTTCCGCATGGCGGTGGAAGATAGGCCAGCGCCGAGCTTTTTGCGGTAGAGGGACTTGACCTGCAGCGCGTCCAGCTTGGTTGTGCCGAGTCGGGGGATGATGTGCAGCCGGTTAGCTCCTCGTGCCTCTACCAGGTGCGAAGACCGAGGGCCTCCCTTATCGAGTCGAGCCACAAGGGCATGTACTCGCCAACAGCGAGATTCCGCGAGTCGAAGGCGATGCCCGCGTCCCGATACCACGAGGGCCTTCTTCAGCCCGGTCATGACCCCTTGCCTGTCCCGCCCGTAGACGTAGCGGCGTTTCTCCTCGACCTCGTACTGCCCCACGTACCTAACGTCTCGCGCCGGTATATGGACCCCTCACCGGCCCCGCGCCTTTTTCCGCCCATCGGTTTCTCCTTCCGTAGCTGTCAGGTAGCTGTTAAAAGGAGAATCGCGGTAGAAATAAATCACCGCAACCCCGCTTCTACTTGGCGATTTGCCTACCCCTGCTCTACCTGGTAAACGGCCTAGAGCGCGCCAACTGAACCGCCGCACGGCGTAGCGACGTATACGGCGCTGGCGCCTTGACCCCGCGGGGCCGCATGAATAGTATTGGCGTGCAGAGACGCCACGCCCGGCCGACCCGCCTGACGGGAGGAAGCCCCGGGTCTCAGACGCGGGAGGGAACGTTCACGGTGACAGGGTGGTCCGGGAGGCTTTTTGCGGCGATGCTCGTCTTGGGCGCCCTTTTTGTTGCGGCGGGGTGCGGCGCGGGGAGCGACGGGTCCCCGGCGGACGTCGTGCATAAGGAGGAGACCACAAGCTCCGCCCTGGCCGACGGCAAGATAGTTGTCGCTTCCGACATCGCCTACCCGCCCTTCGAGTTCGCCCCGCGTAAGGGGCCCAAAGGCTTCGACATAGACCTGATGAACGAGGTCGCCGACCGGATGGGCCTCGAGGTCGAGTACAGGAACGTCCAGTTCGACAGCATACTCCGGGGCCTCACCTCGGACCTGTTCGACGCGGCGATCTCGGGCATGACTATCACCGACACCCGCCGCCAGCAGGTGGACTTCTCCGACCCCTACTACAACGTGGATGAGGCGCTGGTGGTCCGGAGCGGCTCCGAGATAGAGGCCACGGGCGACCTCACGGAGGAGACCCTCGGCGTCCAGCTCGGCACGATGGGGCAGGCGGAGGCCGGGGATCTCCTGAACGCCGGCGACGTCAAGGAGGTTCGCACCTACAGGACCATCGGGGAGGCCTTCGCCGCGCTGGAGAACGAGGTACTGAGCGGCGTGATCTACGACCTGCCGGCCGCGCAGAGGGAAGCGGACGAGTCGGGCGGGGAGTTGGAGCTGGTGGAGGTCATCCCGACCGGCGAGCAGTACGGCATCGCCCTCCCCAAGGAGAGCCCCCTGGTCGAGCCCGTCAACGAGGCGCTCGCCGAGATAAAGGAGGACGGCACCTACGAGGAGATCTACGAGAGGTGGATCGGCCGCCCCCCGGAAGAGGTACCGTAGAGAGCTTGTCAGCCCGCTCCGGCTTCGCCTCCGTCCTCGGCACGCTTCGGCCTTCGGCCTCGCTCTCAGCCATCAGCGTCTCAACCTCCGGACCCCAACCAACATCGCACGGGGGACCATCCCCGGCGCCATCGTTCCGTGGGGAGCACCGCGATACCCCCCGGGCAGCGCCCGGCGGAATGCCCAGAGCAGCCGAAGGGTCGCGTGCCGGGAGCGGGGGCGCAAGCTGGAGCGCGCGGAAAGCCGCCGAAGGCGGCGCGCCCCCTTGACCGGCGTCCTCCGGTCGATCCTCTCGATCTCCGCTGCCACGGTCCTCTCGCGGGTTACGGGCTACGTGCGCCTCTCCGCCCAGGCCGCCGTCCTCGGCGTAGGCGTCGTGGCAGACGCTTACGCCCTTGCCATACTCTTACCGAGCCTGATCTACGAGCTCTTCCTGGGCGGCATCCTGTACTCGATCTTCATCCCGGTCCTGGTCGATCGCATGACGAGCCACGGCGGGGAGGACGCCCGACGCCTGACGAGCGCCCTATTCACCCTGGTGCTGCCGCTGATGGCGCTTCTCACCCTCCTCGGCGTGATCTTCGCGGGACCCCTCGTGGCGCTGGTCGGGGCCTGGAGCCCTTCCGGGGCCATTTCGCCCACCGACGCCAGGCGGACCACGGACCTCGCGGTGCTGCTCTTCAGGATCTTCGCCCTGCAGATGCTCTTCTACGGGGTCAGCACCATCGCGACCGGCGTGTTACAGGCCCACCGGCGCTTCTTCCTGCCGACCTTCGCCCCCGTCCTGAACAACCTCATAATCGTCGCCTCGTTTGTCGCCTACTTCTTTCTTCAGGAGGGCGACAGGGAGACCGCCGTCTACGTGCTGGCCCTCGGGGTGACGGTGGGCGTCGCGGTGATGGCGCTCGCCCTCGTCCCGACGATGCTTTCCCTCGGCTACAGGCCGCGTCCGCAGCTTGGGCACCCGGCCCTGCTCCCCACCGCTAGGCTGGCAGGACCTATGGTCGTGCTGGTGGCGGCGTCTGTCGGCTTTCAGCTCTTGGCCGCCCGCCTGGCAACCGGCTTCGGGGCGTACGCTGAGCTCACCTACGCGTTCACCGTATTCTCCCTTCCCTACGGCATCTTCGTCGTCGCCATCGCGACGGCCCTGATGCCCGAGCTCTCAGAGAAGCATTCGCGCGGCGATGTGGAGGACTACCGCGACACCCTCTCCTTCGGGCTGAGGACGATCGTCTTCGTAGTGGTGCCCTCGACGGTCGGGCTGGTCGTTCTGGCCGAGCCCATAGTGGGGGTGCTCTACCAGCGCCTCAACTTCGGCCCCGAAGCAACCCAGAGGGTGGCCACGCTGCTGATCGCCTACTCGGTCGGGCTGCTAGGCTACTCCGCGTACTTTTTTCTTGTCCGGGCGTTCTATTCCCGCCAGAACACGAAGACCCCGGCCATACTGAACGTCGGCATCCTCTTCGCCTACGCTGCCCTCGCCTACGGCCTCTCTTACCGGCTTGGGGCCGTAGGCGTCGTGTTGGCCCTCTCCATCGCCTACGCCGTGCTCGCGCTCCTCGCCCTTGGGGCGACCCGCCGGGAGATAGGCAGGATCGACGGCCGGCACCTCCTCACGTCCCTAGCGAAGATCCTCACCGCCGGCGGCGCCATGTACGCCGTCTCCCTCGCCGGCACGGCCCTGCTCGGAGGGGGCTCGGACTTCACCCAACGCCTCCTCGTCCTCGTCGCCGTCGGGGGCGTCTCCCTCGCCGCCTACCTCGGCGTCGCGTTCCTGCTAGGCACGGAAGAGTTGAAGTCCGTGGCAGGTCTCTTCAGGCGTCGTCCCGCCGCTTGAGGGCACGGCGCTTCGCGGCCTGGTCAAAGTTTGGCCGATCGTCCAATGCGAAGCTTGCCGAGAGCGGGGATCGGACGAGCCGCCTCCGGCGGCGCGCCGCTACCCGCTCTGCGACTCCCAGACGGTCCTGGACAGGTCTTCGATCAACACAGCGCCTTCGTCCACGGTGGCCGAGCCGTGTTTGCTGAGGATGGCGACCGTGTAGCGGCGGCCGTCGTGCTCGACGATGCCGACGTCGCCGTAGACCTGGTAGAGCCAGCCGGCCTTGTTGGCCGCGTCTACCTCGTCGGGGAGGCCGGCGTCCAGCCACCAGTCGAGCTCGTCTGTGTGCATGAGGTCGATCATGTACCCGCAGCTCTTCTCGTTGGCCGCCTTGCCGTCGGCTATCTTCTGGAGCATGGTCGCCATGTCGCGCGGGGTGGTCCTATTGTCTAGCCTGGGCACCGCGCCCCGCTCGCTGCTGACCTTCTGGTAGAGGAGGGTATCCTTCGCGCCGAGGGATTCGGCGACCCTGTTGACGTGGTCCCTGCCGCCGACCATGCGTACGAGAGCGTTCGTGGCGACGTTGTCGGACTGGGTCATCATTAGGAGCAAGAGGTCGCCCACGGTCTGCTTTGTCCCCGCCTTCTCCCACTGCAGCCAGCCGGCGCCGGCGGCCCAGTCTTCTTTTTTCAGCTCGACCTCCTGGGAAAATTTGAGGTCACCCTTCTCGACCTTGCGGTATACGGCGACCATGACGGGGACCTTGATGATCGAGGCCGAGAAAAACGTCTCGTCGGCGCGCACCCCGTAGCCGAAACCCTCGTCGAGGTCCCGCACGTAGACGCCCGCGACCCCGTCGTAGTCCTTTACCCGCTCTTCGAGCTTACCGACGACCTCTTCGACCCGTTCCCGCTCGTCCTCGGGTACGCCGTCGGTCGTCGTCTCCGCCGGCGGCGTCTGCGCGGGGCCGACGTCCGGCAGGACGCCGATCTCCTCCCGCTCGGGTTCGGGTACCTCGGCGGCGAAGAGGTTCTCCTCGTAGAGGTAATCCAGCAGATCTTTGGGGACGCCCGCGAGCGGGACCGTATCGTTTTTCGGGTAGTCGGGCTCGTCGGCGCGGACGGACTTCTCGGCCTGCCAGAGTTCACCCCAGCGGTGCGAGAAAACCACGAAGTCCTTGTTCTCCCCCTCCGGGGAGAACCGGACGGAGGCCCACGAGGGGTCCATCCTGCTCCTGTACACGGCCTCGACGTTTTCCTCTTTCACCCCGGGAAACTCGGGGGCCACCGCGACGAAGGCGGCGGCCTCAGGGGTCTTTTGCCCGGGGTCGGGCGCCGCATCTTCCGGCGGGGGTTGGCTCTGCTTCTCCCCGCCTCTGGCCTCCGGTCCATCTTCGCGCGGTTCGGAGGCGGCATCCTGCCGGGGCTCCGACCGGGCTCCGTCCTCCGAGAGCGGGGAAGGGCCGGCGGACGGCGTCTCGCCGAGCAGTTGGCCCGCGAGATACACGCCGCCCGCGGCGAACACCAGGATGACGGCCAGGGCGCCGATCCGATGCCGGCGACGCTTGCGCCGCGTTTCGGCGCGCGAGGACATCTTTCTGCGCGGTAAAAGGTTCAAGGGGTGCCCCGTTCGGCGGGGCCCGTTCTGGCCGCAGGCATCGCGCTACTCGGGGACTTCGGCCCAGCCGGTGGTGTTGCCGGGGTCGTCCCAACCGGAGACCCGCGGGGCGGAGGTGTCGTAATGCGGGCCGTCCTCCGGCGGGGGCGGGTTGTAGGAGTAGGTGTAGGTGTGGATGCGGTCGTTGAAGGTCACTTCGCCGTCCTCGGTGACCTTCTTGTAGGTGTCCCACCGGATGCCGCGGGTAGTGTCCTCAAAAATCTTCTCGGTGGTCATCTTTACCTTCTTGCCTGTCGGCTGGCCGAGGATCTGGGCGTTCAGGAAGCCTCTCTCGTCGACCCACTCACGGATGAGGAGGTGGCCGTCGGTGGTGTTCTTGAACTTCATGTCTTGCACACCGTACCCGTACTCGTCGCCGAACCACACCGTCGCGTCGAAGCCCGGCTTTATGTACGGCAGCACCGCGTAGTGCGGATGGCGTTCCTCGATCTCGAGCCCCGCGTACTGGGCCGCCATGTACAGCGTCGAGGAGACCTGGCAGAGACCGCCGCCGTTGGCGATGCCGACGCCGCCGTCGGAGAAGGTCTTGGCCTCCTTGTAGTCCAGGGAATTGGCCCGCTCGTTGAAGGAGAAGGTCTCGCCCGGCTTCAGGACGGTGTTGTCCACGGCGCCGGCCGCGAGCTTCATGTTGAATTTACGGTTGGGGTTGGAGTCCCAGAGGAAGTCCGTCTGGTACTCCCCGATGACCTCCTCGGGCTTGTACTTCTGAACCTCCGCCGTGGTGACCTCGGGCTCTGGGGGCTTACCCTCGGCCAGCGGCACCCGGCCGCTCATGTTCTCGAGCGCCCCTTCGAGGTTCGCCAGGGTCGCCCCCATGTCGAGCGCCCTGCCGTTCTTGGCCTCCTTGACCTCGACCTTGCCGCCGTCGGCTACAGTGAAGGTGGCGTCCTGGGGTTGGCGGTCGAAGTCTTCCGCCAGCCCGACGAGGACGCCGCGGGCGGCCCCCTCGTCGTAACCGGCTTTCAGTTCCACCTGCGCCCCGCCGAAGTACGAGCCGAAAAGGTCGGAAACCTTGCGGAGGGGACCGCCGCTGCGCCCGATAGAGTACGCCTCGTCCACGGCCGCGTCAGCGTTCACCTTCACGCCCAGTTTATCGGCGCCAACCGAGACGGCGTCGGGGCCCTCCCCGAAGGAGATCTGCCGGAAGGCCTCGGCGGCGTTGCGCTCCACGGCCGCCCGGGCCTCGTCCTTGTTCATCCCGCCGACGTTGACGTCCCCGATCCGGACACCGCGCTGGATGCCGTCCCCGCCGACGAGCACGCCCACGGCGAGAAACCCGAGCAGAAAAACGCCGGCGACGGCCACCACGATCGCGAGCCCGCGCCTGCGGGCGTAGCGCGACTTGCGGTTGCGCGACCGACCGCTCGGCGGCGGCCCGCCGTTGGCCTTCGAACGGTCACGCGCGGCCCTCCGGGCGGCCCGAGGCCCGCCTGCCTTGCTTATTTCCTTCAAACGTCCGACCCTCCTACAGTGCGACCCGCGCTACCTTTTCGCCAAACAAGCGGTGACGCGCAGGCGCTAATTATCGGGGCAACCCGCCGAACCTTCAAGTTCCGGCTGAAAATCCGCCCACCGGACCCCCCCGAGACGGGTTGTCCCCTGCGATCCCCGTTTGGATTTTGCGTCTCCGCTCCTTTACACTCTGGTCTTTGGATCCTGCCATCCGGCAGGGAGTCGTTGGAAGAGCAGAGGGGTCGTGCGGTCGTGGCGGGGAAAACACGGAAGAGCGAGGGAGCGTCGCCCAGGGAGCGCGACGACCTCTCGGGACCGCGCAGATGAAGAAGGTCGTCGTCAAGCCGATGGAGAGCCCAGAGCTCGAGGAGGGTGTCGGCAGGCTCCGCATCCGCGCCTTCCCCTACTTTCCCGAGACCCGGGATACCGCGTTCTATGCGGGCGTCTACAGATGGTTCGCGGGTCACCCGCTGGCCGACGAGGTGCACCGGTGGGTCGCGCTCGACGGGGATAGGGTGGTAGGACACCTGGCGGCGACGCCCCAGTACTACAGGGTCAACGGGCGGCGGGTCGTCGCGCATACGCCCGGTGACTACATGGTGGATGAGGGGTACGGCTTCCAGGCCCTCTCCCTTATGCGCAACTTTTTCCGCACCACGCAGAACTGCGTCGTCTGCGACATGGTTCCGGCGGTGATCGAGATAGAGAGCAAGCTTGGGGCGAAGGTCGCCGGGGAGATGGACTACGCGGCGAAGCTGCTCAACGTCTCCAGGCTCCCGATGCCGCCGGTCCCCGGCCCTATCAGGCGCGCCCTGAACCTTCCGGACCAGTTCGCGCCCACCCGCGGCATTACGGACCGCCTCGGGGTGGAGACCGAAGAGGCCGAGGAGTACATCGCCCCGCCAGCCCCGCGCCCGCGGGCCCCACTACCGGGCCCGCTCAAGATCCTCCTGAACCGTGGGCTTCGGGCGGTAGACGAGGCGCTTGGCAAGAACTTCGGCGGCGACCTCGAAGTCGAGGTGCTCGACGGGTTCGACGAGTCGTTCGACGACCTCTTCGAGAGGGTGGCCGCCGTGGTCCCCTGCCTCCCCGAGAAAGACGCAACCTTTTTGAGGTGGCGCTACGGCCCCGGCTCGCCCCAGTCGCCGGTGACCGTCCTCGGCGTCCGCTCGGGCGGCAGGCTGCTCGGTTACGCTGTGCTCAGGACGGTTTCCAAGGGCCAGGATGGCTACGTGCTCGACCTGATGGCCCTTCCTGGCCGTCAGGATGTGACGCGGGCGCTGCTACGGGAGACGACCCGGAATTTCCGGGAGACGGGGGCCCAGATCATCCGCTACAGGTACCTGGACTCCCCCACCTCGGCCCGGCCGGGCGACCTCGCCCGCCTGGGTTTCTTTTCCCGCAAGGGAAGGCGCAACTACCTGCTGGCCAAGTTCGCGGACGGTGACCAGCACAAAACCGCACTCGACCTTACCAACTGGTCGTATAACCTCGGCGACGGCGAAGCGAGCTTCTGGCTCAGATAAGGAGATACGTCATGGTTGCAAACAACGGGGACGCGAGGGCCGCGATACGCGGCTGGTTGCAGGAGAACGTGACGGGCGGGCGCGACGTCGCCAACGACGAGCCCCTCATAGATAACGGCGTTATGACCTCGCTGCAGACGGTCGAGCTCGTGACCTTCCTGGAAGAGGAGTTCGGCATCGTCGTGGAGGACGAGGAGTTCGATGAGGAGAACTTCGGCTCCGTGGACGCCATCGCCACCCTGGTGGAGGGCAAGGCCGCCTAATGCCCCGCCCGGAATTTACCCTCCACGACCTCCTCCACAACTCTCTCGAACGCGATCCCCAAAAAGCCGCCGTCGTGGACGGCGACGCCGAGTACAGCTACGAGGACTTAGAGCGGGAGAGTAGTGCCCTGGGAGCGGCCCTCGTGGACGCCGGCGTCGGAAACGGCGATCGGGTAGGCGTGCTGGTCGAGAAGTCGTGGGAGGCGATCGTTTCGATGCTCGCGGCCTCGCGCATCGGGGCCGCCTACGTCAACGTCAACCCGCTTTTCAAGGCCCCCCAGATCGAGTACCTGGCGCAGGATTGCGACATGCGCGTCATGATCGGGGACACGGGTAAGCTCAATGAGCTCCAGCCCAAGACGGTCCAGACCGCCTTCTACAGGGGCGAGAAACCGCGAGGCGACGCCGCGAAGTCCTACGAGGACGTCGCCGAAGCCCTCAAGGGCGCTGGTTTGAGAGAAGACAGGAGGGTCTCTGAGATCGACCTCGGGACTATCTTGTATACCTCGGGCTCGACGGGGATGCCCAAGGGCGTCGCGACGAGCCAGCGCAACGTGGTGGTGGGGTCCCAGATCGTCTCGACGTACCTGGAGAACACGCCTGGGGATCGCATCCTCTCCGCGCTGCCCTTCAACTTCGACGCGGGGATGAGTCAGTTCACAACGTCGCTCAGGGCGGGGGCGACGCTGTACCTGCTGCGTTCCAGGTTGCCGGGGGACTTGTTGAAGGCCCTGCGCCGGCACGAGATCACGGGCGTTACGGGCGTGCCGCCGCTGTGGTCGCTCCTGATCCGGGGGGCGAAGTCCTTGCGGGAGAACCCGCTCACGCACCTGCGCTATCTCGCCAACACCGGCGGCCGGATACCGCAGGCCAACCTGGACGAACTGAGGAACCTCCTAGAGCCCGCCGGGACCAAGATCTACCTGATGTATGGCTTGACGGAGGCGTTCCGCTCGACGTACCTAGCACCAGAGGAGATCCACCGCTCTTCGCCCGAGCAGGGCAACTGCATCGGCAAGCCCATCCCGAACACCGAGATCATGGTCATAAACAAGGAGGGCGGAGAGGCCGGTCCCGGGGAACCCGGGGAACTGGTCCACCGTGGCCCTACCGTGGCGATGGGCTACTGGGGAAACGAGGAGGCGACGCAAAAGGCTTACCGTCCAAACCCGCTCGCCCCGCCGGAGCTTCTGGACGTGGAGCGGGTCGTCTACTCGGGGGACACCGTCAGGCGGGACGAGGAAGGGTACCTGTACTTTCTCGGCCGCGAGGATGCCATGATCAAGAACCAGGGCTACCGCCTGAGCCCCGAAGAGGTCGAGAACCTACTCATCGCGTCGGGACTGGTCAACGAGGCGTGCGCGTTCGGGGTGGAAAACCCGGCCGTCGGGCACGACGTCGTCGCCGTGATCTCTTTGAGAGACGCCGACGACGGCAAAGCCATAGACTCCATCCGGGGCTACGCCATAAAAAACGGCCCGCCGTACATGATCCCGAAGGAGATAATCGTCAGGGACGAGCTCCCCAAGACGGCTTCGGGCAAGATAGACCGCAAGGGGATCAGCAGTGCTTACACAAACGGATAAGGCCCACGACCTGGCGACGCGCTTCGGCGGCTCCGCCGTCGAGGGGGGCGAGTTCGCCCCCGCCGGCGTCCCGATCTCGGAGATAGCGGGGCGCTACGGCTCGCCCTTCTACCTCTACCACGCGGAGATGATCTCAGACCGCGTCCGCCGCGTGCGCGACGCTCTGGGCACCGAGGTGGCCTATTCCCTGAAGGCCAACCCAAACCTCGGCGTGTGCTCCCTCATAGCGAGGGCCGGCACCGGCGGCGAGGTCGCCTCTTCGGGGGAGTTGATCGTGGCGCTGGCCGCGGGCTTCGCGCCCGAGGACGTCGTCTTCGCCGGGCCCGCCAAGACGGACGAAGAGCTAAGGATGGCCGTCGATGAGGGCATCCACGCCGTCAACGTCGAGTCGCTCGGCGAGATACAGCGCCTGTCCGCCATCGCAGGAGAGGCCGAAAAGAAGACGGGCGTGGGACTAAGGATCAACCCGGCGGCCCAGCTCATGGGGAGCGGGATGCGCATGGGCGGCACAGTCGGCCAGTTCGGCATCGACCAGGCCGACCTCGCCGAGGCGGTCGGGAAGGTCCTCTCCCACGAGAGTCTCGTCCTGCGGGGCGTCCACGTCTACACGGCGACGCAGGTCTTCGAGGTGGACCCGCTGCTGGAGCACTGCCGCAACATCTTCGAGATCGCGCTAGAGGCCGCCGACCACGCCGGTCACCCGCTGGAGATGCTCGACTTTGGCGGCGGCTTCGGCGTCCCCTACTTCGAGAAGACGAGCGAGTTCGACCTCGACCGCTTCGGCGAGGGCCTACGCGGACTCGTCTCGAGCTACAAGTCCGACCCGCGCCTCGAAGGGTGCCGTTTCCTCTTCGAGTTGGGCCGCTACCTCGTCGCCGACGCCGGCCTCTACGTCACCCGCGTCGTGGACGTAAAACAGACGCGGGGCAAGACCTTTGCGGTCACCGACGGCGGCATGAACCACCACCTCACCGCCACCGGCAACATGGGCCAGGTCTTCCGCAAGGCCTACCCGCTCCTGAACCTCACCCGCATGGACGGGGCGGTCCCCGAAGAGGGCGTGGCCGTCGCGGGCCCCTGCTGCACGCCGCTCGACTCGTTCGGTACCAACATCCGCCTGGCCCAACCCGAGGTCGGCGACCTCATAGGCGTCTTCTACAGCGGCGCCTACGGCTACTCCGCCTCCAACCTCGGCTTCCTCAGCCACCCGTCGCCCGCCGAGGTGCTCCTCCTCGACGGGGAGGCCGTGCTGCTGCGCGCCGGCGGCAAGCCCGAGGACGTGCTGGAAGGACAGAGAGCGCTTAAGGGCTAGTCAGCCGGTCAGCACGCCGCCTGATCGGCGTCACTAAGCATGGTGTCTGCAAAGTACGTTTCGGCACGAAGAGGGGCCCCGGTTCCAAACCGGGGCCCCTTGCTGACCAGAGCTGAAGTGCTGAGAACGGTGACTACTCGAGGGTACTAAAGTCCACCCCGTAGTAGCTTCCGTCGACCTCCGCGATCGGCACCTGCTGGGTCGGAATCTTCTTGCCCTTGTCGTCGTAGAGAGCGCT